>NZ_JAMYRR010000025.1:0-81591 GCF_040321535.1 Mesorhizobium sp. M0340
CCGTTCGTCTCCGCCGCGCATGCCTCGCTCTCCGAATCTCTCCGAAGACACTGAATCACGCTCACAGCCTCGCTGCGAGCCACTTTTTCAACAGCCTGCTAGATTTGGGCCGTCCAATCGGAGGCATTGTTATGAAGGTCAGTTTGTTTCTGGTGCTATGCCTTGTGTCTGGTTGCGCTGTCTATCCGCTGCCGGAAGATGTGATGGCTTACAGCAGTAGAGACATTGCGACTCAAGTTCGCTGCGAGGCGCGGTTCTCAGTGCAGCAAGAGATTATAGCTGCAACTAGGCAGCTTCGCTCAAAAGTTGCCTATGACGGTCTTACAGGTTCTCAGAAAGCTGATTTGCTAGAGTTTGACCGAAGTCAATTTCAAACTTTGGAATGGAAACGTTTTGAGCCGAATTTAGCTACGGTCTTCGGTTTTTATAAAGACACAAGTATAAGTTACGATTTCACTCTTGATGGTACTGTCCAGAATGATCTTGGCTTTCAGGCGAGCGTGTTGGGCAAGTTCGCGAAACGAACAGATACGTTTGCCGTGAAGGTAGGAAACACGAGAACAAGAGAGGTAAAAAGGCATTACAGAATTTACGATAGCTTCGAGTCGCTGGCTGTCGGTATGCCTGAGGCGTTTTGTGAACATTTCAATCGTGTGGACCTGACCTCCAAGTTACCGGACAAGTCGTTTACAAATAGACCGAATTATAATTTCCCTAGTACAGGTATGCTTAAAATTCGAACTTTGATACACGACTTTCTCGTGCAGAACGAGACAGGAAACCTGAGCAGTTCCGACCCGAAATCGTGGACCACCGCAGACATGACGGACACGGTCACATTTACGACAAAGGCCGTCGGAAATTTGGACCCGAGTACGGCTATCGTGCCAGCGACGCATGGGCTTTCACTGGCCAGCGTAGGGCTGACAGGCGACAACTACCGGCAAGATGTTCATACAATCATCATTGATGTCAGCCTTCCAAGTGATAAGACCGGGCTGCCGGTCTTCGATGAGAGTGGTCGCCTAATCTCGAAGAAGGACAAAGAGACTGCCCGCGTTGTTCAAGCCGCGCAAAACCTCGACCGGGCAAAAGTAAACAATTTCCAAGATGACTTCCGCAATCTTGCAGCGATACTGGCGCAACAGAGCCAGTGAATTTTACCGACAGGGGAGGTGGTTATGGTCGACTCAACTGCTAGACAGTATTCCGTCGAAATCGTAGCAAAGGCGATTACCTTAATGCATGCGGAAGGAGATAGCTTGCAGCAGTTCGTGCAGGCAGCCCAGGAAAAAGGGCTGGAGTTCACGGTTCCACAGGAGCTGTCTGCGCTGGCAATTGAATATCTGACCAGACTTACGTCGATTGAGGTTCGATCCGGTGGCGAGTGTCCGCTTTGTCCACACCCCGCACGATGACCTTGTTTTTCATGGCTCAATATCGGATCCGGCGAGAACTTAACCAAGCTGCGTTCGGCGGGCTGGCAATGGCGCGGCAGGGTATGCCCTGAGGTGACGTAACGCGCCGCCGCCACGCCTATGTAACATCTGGGTTGACATCGACTATTCGTGACAGTGTAGCCTCGGGCCTAAACCTTGAGGTGACACCCATGAGCCGGATTGGCTACGCCCGCGTCAGCACCATTGACCAGGATCTAGAAACCCAAATCGCCAAGCTGAAAGCCGAGGGATGCGGCATCATCCGGTCGGAGAAAGTCTCTGGGGCCAGCCGCGACGGTCGCGCCGAACTTGCGACCATCATCGATTTTCTGCGGCCGGGGGATGAACTGGTCGTTACGCGCCTCGACCGGCTAGGCCGCGACACGCGCGACGTTCTCAATCTGATCCACGAGTGCGAGCAGAGAGAAGCCTTCGTGACCGTGTTGGACCCGCATGTCTCGACCCGCGGCGACATGGGCCATATCGTGCTGACCGTCTTAGGAATGGTCGCTCAAATGGAACGCCGGTTTATCAAGGAGCGGCAGCGTGAAGGCATCGAAAAGGCCAAAGGCATTGGTGTCTATAAAGGTGGAAAAGCTCGCTTTGACCACAGACGCATCGCTGAAATGCACAGCGGGGGTATCGGGACGTCTGAAATTGCGAGGGCCATAGGGTGCTCGCGAATGCAGGTCTACAGAGTCCTCAGACAATCCGACGAGATTGCTTAGCTTCACCGCGCGGACGGTGGCCAGCGATTTTGTCTCGCTGCCTATTTGGATCGAAGCTCGATTTGCCTCTCCGACAGCTTAGAGCGGCCAAACTTTTCTGGCCAAGAACCTGCTGAAAAGTGGTCTTCCCCAACAGCGAGGGCGATCCCGGAAGTGTATAGACCTACTTGGCCAGCGAACTCGTAAAAAATGCTGTTGTCCTTAGCTCGCGCATTCGGCGATAGGATGGGCGTACTACCACTTCCCTGCTGTGGCGCAATCTCCGGGTGCCGTCCGCGGCCCTGCCAAACTCCGGTGTCGAGCCAGTCTTCGTAGAAGAGTAGCCATTTTACGGTCCACGGGACGATTTTATCCACGATGTATTCATGCGGCCCCCACTCATTCAGCACAGGATCCCATATGCAGAGGGCAGGAATGTCAGGTGGATAGCCGTAGCTATATACGTGCGGAGTCCGCTCTCCCGTTCCGCGAACATTCGGCGCAACCAGTGGATCAATTGCCTTCACTGTCACGTAGGGATGACCAATAGTCACGTTCTTCCAAAACCGGTACGGAAAATACCGAATTCGAATGCGATAGGTCTGGCCAATGGGCCTAAGCTCTCCCTCCCAAACGCCCATCCACCAAGTATCGATAATCAGCCGGAAGCTTGCATTTGCTGCCCGGAGACGCTCGTCCTGATCCTTTACTGACAGTGATGCCAAAGACTTAGTCACCAAATGGGGTGCTCTTCGGCGTCGCCTGCGCATAGACGGGCGCGGCGAGGGAACCGAGTGCCGGTACGCTTCCGGTCGAAATGATATGAACGGCACGATTGGCGTCGTTGTCAGCCACGTGCCGATCCATGAACTTGCGCACTGCGTCATGAGCTGGCTTCTCGCCGAACATACGTTCCAATGTCTTGCGCATCTCGGACAGTTGTACACCTCGTTGCAGGCGTTCAAGATCCGTCGCAAACGCTCGAAGCTCGTCGATAAATATGCGCTGAGTAAACGTGTTTTCCGGCCAGCGGTCAGTCAGTACGTCGTCGGGATCGCATCGTGGGTTGCAAGCACGATATGTCCCGCCCCGTCGCTCCGCATCCTCCAGCGCGACGATCAGACAGGCGACCTGATGTTGTAGTTCCTCAGCCAGACTGCCGGTTCGGTTGGCATTCAGCCCGACCGAATGCGCGATAACAACAGATGGCGGAAGACGCAGCGTCGGCTGGCGGGCGTCGTAAGCAAGGTTTCGCCAGCGCTTAATCAGCTGAAGGGCTATAACAGCGCGGGATTTGCGATATGCAGGAGCCTGATCTGGTACCGGCTCCGCATCGGCCTGCATTGCAGACTTCAGCATCCGATTGTAGTCGAGTGATTGCTGCTCAAAGAAGCGCCCGAAGGCGGCATCAGGCGGTGTCATAGAGTTGAACCAATCGGCGAAACCAAACGGATTAGCTAGAGGGATGTATTTCTCATATCCGCTTGGAAGCTTCTTTGAATGGTAAATGCAGCTTACCCGATCTTCAGTTCCCCACAGCCGAACCGCCGGGGTCACGTCGAGATGCATCCCCTCGTAGAGTACGGTGACGCATCGCGTCTTGCGGTCGGTCTTATCCCAGTATCGAGAACCCTGCTCTCCCTTGATGGCGTTATGTAAGGTTGACAGTACGTGCTCTGGATCGCTGTCAGCTTGCACAGCCAGTTGAACCATCACATCAATATCGAAGTCCGCATTGTCTGCATGTCGAGCCGTTGTTGCTCCAATTGAAAAGCCGCCTTGCGGATAAAACACCTGGATGAGGCCCTGCAATGGACTTCCGTCGCGCTCCAGCCATTCATGGATCGCGTGGTAATGCCCTTCGGCCAGAGTATGGTCAGTGGGGGTAAGCTGAACGCGGACAGCAATATCAGCCAACAGGACGTCAAGCGGGCTATATTTTGCAATTTCGCTAAGGATTGGATCTGGGTAGTTCATCTGCCGGATTCCCCTTGCTCGTGGATCACGTCCAAAGCAGGGAAGAACCCCCCCTTGGCCCGGTTTTGGTCGTAAATTCGCATTGGAATGTGCGCTTTTGGCATCCATACCCGCCCGATCTCCACCGCTGCGGATACCGGTACGGCAGGAAAGACATGGACTATCTTGGCCTCGCCATGGCGGTCCTTGATAGCTTCTAGGACGCGTCGTAACTGCTGCCTCCAGTGGCGAAGATCCTCCGCGGTGCGCATAATGTCGTTGTGCGCGCCTTCCGCCGAGATCGACCATATCGAAACACGATCACCAAGCACGGCAGCTACTCGGCTGTTATCGATCATGCCGCTTACTTCCAGCTTCAGCGCGACCATGTCTGATCGGCTATCAGCTTCGCGACGAGAGAGGTTGAGCTGTCCCTGCTGTCCGTCCCATGCCCAACCCTTCGGCTCGCGTAGAAGCTGACGTACCTCCGCATCGGAGATGTCCGAGATTAGACGGCCGAGTTCGACCAGCAGTGGGATCGGAGCCAGAGCAAAAACCGTGAGCCTATTGATTTCGCCGCGCTCGAGGCGACCGCGAATCTTCTCGGAGTATTTTTGCCGGAGAAGGTTCCGATGCATCGACCAGTAGCTGTCGTCGTGATCTGGAATGCCGAGATCCGGGACGTCCAAGTCGATCCATCCACCTTCTGCAGGGTATCTATCCGGAAGTAGCGCCGTCTTGATGTGATCAAGGGCGACCGGCGATTCGTTTCTGCCAATGTTAGCTGCAAATCTAATCACATGGCAGGCGCGGGAGGGGTCAATTGCCGTGTTAGTAGCAATCCTTACCTCGTGAGCTCGCTTCATGTCTTGGAGCCGTTCGACCGAATAATTTCGCCACGTGCTCGAACCATCGACCTCTCGGTGATGTGGATCGCACATCAGCATCAAGTTGTCGGGTTCTTTCGAGAGGCGCGGCGAATCGATGGAGTTGCCGCGAGGACCGCCCGAAGCGTCCGAGATAATGTGAGCGATATAAGCGGTGTTCAGTTTCGCGTTGCCCGAAACCAGATCGCCAATCAATAGTCTATTGCATCCCGCGAACTGGCATCGCCCAGCGGCACGTGCCCAGATAATTGCCTTCACGTTCCCCGGAAGCGCGGGGCGACGCGTCCTCGCAGCAGGACTCTCCTCCTCACGTTCGTTGGCGATTCTGGGGACTACCATTTGTGTACTTGTAACCCGTTGCCGTGATCTCGTTTTGTTCTCATTCTTCTACTAGCACGAGCATTAGGAGACAAGACGGAGAATCGATCTTTAACAAGTATTATCCGGTTTTAGAGCCGCGTGGGTCCAGCCCGGTTTTCCGCCGTGGATTTGTACGGCATCGTCTGGGCTGCAAAATACTTCCCACGTGGGCATGGGCGACAAGTTCGGTTGCAGAGACAAGCCAATTCCGCAATTCTAGCCGCATGTGCAACCTCTATAACATCACCACCAGCCAGGAAGCCATCCGCCAATGGACTCGCGCCTTGCGGGACATTTTGGGCAACCTTGAGCCCTCCATTGACATCTACCCCAACCAGTTCGGCCCGGTTGTCCGCAATGCACCAGACGGTGAGCGTGAGCTTGCCAGTCTGCGCTGGGGAATGCCTACGCCGCTAGAGCGGGTTAAGGGCAATGCGGACTCCGGCACAACCAATATCCGCAATCCGCAGTATGGCCACTGGCAGCAATATGTCGGGATCGAGCATCGCTGCGTGGTTCCAATAACCAGCTTCGCCGAGCCCAGCCCCACCCCAAATGATAAGGACCCTGAGACGGGTGGTATTCAGCGGAATTTCTGGTTCGCCCTCAACGAGGACCGCGCTCTGTTCTTCTTTGCCGGACTTTGGACCCGTTGGCATGGGGTGCGAAAAGTCAAGGAAGGTCCCGGCGATCATGAGGTCTATGGCTTCATGACCACAAAGCCGAACGCCCTCATTGCGCCAATCCACGAGAAGGCCATGCCGGTTATCCTGACCACGCAAGAGGAGACGGAAACATGGCTGACCGCGTCGTGGTCGGTTGGGCTTCAGTCGGTGGCAGCGCAGGCCTAACTTCACTTGTGGTGCCAATCTCTACAGACAAATCCGCCGCACCTGCTAAGATATTTGTGTATGTGAATAAAGACTGCTGCGAACTTGGAGGGCGATGGTGCTCGACTTCACAGGGACTTGGCAAAATCAACGCGAAGCGAAACTTGAGCTGCGTAAACTTGGCGGCGGAATTATTGATGGTCGATTTGAATCTGGTGTCGGCGATGACAATAAGACGCATCGAGTGGAAATAAACGTCCGCTCTTTGCGATGTAATCACGTTCCATGCGGTATTCGAAAAGTGCGAATCCATCGTTTCTTGGGTTGGGCACCTGACTGGCTCTGGTATTCCAAGCGGATCGGCCCCGACGTGTTCAGGACGTTGTGGCGCGGAGTAGCGTCGGCTAACGCCCGTGCTCTTTGAAGTAGGTATTCTCCTGCTCTAACGGCGACGCTTGCGCTCAACCGCAAGTGGGCGGGAGTCGATCCACATCATCCCGCGGCGGGCCCTTCATGGCTTGGCGCGCTCCTCGGAAGTATCTGGATCAACGCTGTCCTTGTCGCCTCGTTCGCCTTGCATGAATCCGGATCCGTTTATTGGGCTGCCTTAGCGGGAAGCTATGCACTGGGGTCTGCGCTTGGTCCCTCTATTTCGACGCCATATCGCCTAACTGATGCTGAAGAGCCGTCGAGGATTGTGCGATAGCTTGAGGGTATCCGCGTCGGTGCCGGTGGTGCCTTGGCCAAGGGTGTGGTTGTGGGAACACTGTCGTGGCTGGCTCAGGCCATTGGCTTTGAGGACGCTGGCTTCTGGATTGCGGCAGTGTTGGCGCTGAGTCTAGGTGCCATGAAGGCACCGGTCGTGGCATTGCTCCTTCAAGAACCGGAAGTTCGACGAGCATTCGTCGACAGCGGACATCGATTCCTTCACGGAAGCGTGTTTCTGTCGTGCATCGTCGGAACGCTTGCGCTGATATTCTGGCTAAGTGCGGTTCGCATCGTGCTGGAGCCACAGGTCGAATTGAATCTGCGCGAATACGCGCTGCTGGTCGTCTTCGTACTAGGCGTCATCACCCAACCCCGATGATGCAGGAGCCTGCTTTGGCGGGCACCAAGTATGGGCAAGATACCGGCCCGAGATCGAGCACACGCAGCTTCGGGGAAGGAGTGCCCGAGCTAATCGATATCTCGTTCAAGGGAAGAAAGTGTCATTCAGGGGCACTCAGTAAAGTATTTCGGATCAACGAAACATGTTGCAGCGGTACCCACAGGGACGGCGTCGATGTTGCAACCGGCTCTCATCCTGTCGAGACGCCATGTTGGCGTCGAGTTCATCATGTCTCCAAGGTTTGCCGAGGTGATGATCTTTGTGAAGCACAATTTCCCATTCACGAGCTCTTCAATGTGTAACTGCACGTTGTTTGTATTGAATCTGACGCCTGCAGAAACAGGAATGCTCGAAAACTGTCCCACCGGATACGTCTCGTCAACGGTTGCCTGTTGCAGATTTCCCCATACCCGAATCCTCACCTCGGGGAACTTCGGTGGATCAAGATGCTTGGGGATCACTGAGGTGATTGCGGGCAAATTATCCATGATCGTCTCAGCAGTCACCCGAGCCCCGTGATTCCGGTTGACGATGAACGGCGTGTCGCCTTCACTGTTAAATGCGTCATCCTTTAGATGGTCCGTTTCCTTGCGGTCCTTCGGGTCCTGTACCGTTCCGCCAGTGATGATCAACTCCAGGGTTGAAGAGGAAGGCTTGCCTGTCTTGAATCTCCGTACATAAAGCGTGGCCTTGTCGGGAGTGATCGTATCCGCGTTGAAAAAAGCGAAAATTTCCGGATGTTGCGCATCACGCATACAGTTCGCCCAAGCTAACGTTTTATCTCCCGTCACCTCAGAAATCAGCGACCAGCGCGCCTCTTCCTCCGACTTATGTTGGTTGAAGTAGGATAACGTCTTCTGCCGGAACTGTGACGATTGTTGGTCTGTGAATCCAAAGTTCACCGGGACTCCATAAATCGGCACCGTTACGTCGAACTCTTGCTTTTGTTCATCATCGAGCGACTGAGCATTGTCGATGATGGAGAGGGTGTCGAGGGTCTTTCTCGTGTCGTGCTCGAATGCGTTTATCGACGGGATAAGCACGTGATTACAGCTAATAGGGTCGGCAGCGTGAGCCATACCGGTCGCCATCAACGCGGCCATGGCTGCGAAAGAGGACATGAATGGTGGTACCCGGCGATTTCCTAACATCTCAACCTCTCACTAGCTGGTTGGTGTTGTGCCCAGACGCCTTGGCACAACACTGCGAGATCAGCAGGCTAGGGACCAATGCTGGTACCGCGGAACGCCGTGCTGGACGGCTGTGTCGAACGTGGTTCTGGCCGAAGACGTGAAAAGACTAACTGGTCGCCAACGCTCGCGATAGAACAACAACGAATGTAAAAGGCAATGCACGAACGCCTCATCCGAAACTCTCACGCGAAGCGTCAACTCCAATACGGTAGAGTATCCAGCTAACGTTTACAAGCTTCTGCTAATGAATGGTGGATACGCCTTTGGAGGGAGGCTGAACTGCCCCCCATTTCGACCGGACAGTCGGCATAAGCAGAAAGGCTCAAGCGCAGGCTTGAGGATAGGCTTATGTCCAACGAGTATCGAGGCATCGAAGTGATCACAGGCGACGTCCGTCGCCGGCGATGGACAACCGAGCAAAAGCTGCAGATCATTGAGGAGAGTTTTGAGGCCGGCTACGCGGCGAGGATCAGGGTCCACGGTCCAGACAGCAACTCGGAGGGTTCAGTTGCGGCGAGGGCAACAGGGGTTCGGGGCCGCGCCCCGGGTACTGGGGCAAAGCGGTAGGCGCGCGCTGACGGCCCGACGAGGGGTGAAACCAGCGATTAAAAGCGTGACGGGGCGGCAGGCGGCGGTCAGGGTGGCCGCACTTGGCCCCCGCGCCCCTTTCCGCGCGCTGGCGGCCCCAGCAGGGCCCGAAAAACAGCTAGCGGGGCGCTATGCCTCGCTCGTTTTTTTCGACTGGGCTCGATTTTTCACAAGGCGGTGCCCGATTGGCGGGCCCTAGGCACCGACTTGCTTCAGCCGCCTGCGATTAGGTCGCGCATGCGCCGAAACTGCGCATCGTCGATTACGCCATTATCGAGAAGCTTTTTTAGGCGCTCCAATTTGTCGACTGTATCATAGTGCGCTATCTGAATAGTTGATGGATGCATGACCGACGGATTTCCAATCGCACCCGCTGAACGTCGTTTGCTAGAAGATTCAATCCCGATTCACCGCCATTGGTCCCAGTTGGATCATCGGTGATGTGGATCGCTTTGAACGCCCAAATCAGGCAGCCGAGCCACACAATACCCGTACCGGCAAGCGCCGTGCATAACACCAAGATCAACCACCTGTTTGGATGCCCACGGAAGAAGGCGATGATCGCGGGCAGTTCGTAGACCGCAGCTGCCAGTAGCAGGAATCCTGCAATGAACGCTGTTCCTGCATCGAGGTTCTCATCGGTCGCACGAGCCGAGGTTGACACCAAAATGATGGGCGTCGCCAGAGCCCAAGGCCCCAATCCGAAAAGAAGCCGCGCCGGTCTCATTGTGTGGACAAGGCCCCAGCGCCCATCTCATAAACCACGGCGCTTACCAGCCATATCCATAGCGGCGTCAGTGGCGTGGCCGCGACATAGCGTCGACGGACGAAATAGCCGATGGGCATCAACAGAATGAAAGGTAACAGCCAACGCCGCTGCGGATTGAGGCCAGCGTTGTTGATCGCCTTCACATCTCTGTACGCCAGCCAAAAAGTTCCGATCCCAGACCAAATCATAATCCCGTGGGTTTGAGGGTTGTTTCCGTAGGGATCAAACCCAGCTGAGACAAAAACGATATCAACCGAAAGAAATATCAGCGGCGTGAAGGCGAGCCACATCGCCCATTTTTCTGTTGGCGGCGACAGAACCGCGCCGCCGGCGGGCACAGCTAACCTTGCCTGCCTGCCCACAACAATGGGCGCTGTCGCTGGTAGCGGTGGGGGCGCAGCTGACACTGTTGGTGAAGGCGGGGGCCTGACCGGCTGCGGCGCGGCTTCTAGGTGAGTTTGCGATGCTGGCTTCCAATTCGGTCCAAGGTTGGCCGTCCAAACCAGAGCGTTTGGTGGCAGCAAGTGGTTGACGAGCATGGTGTTGAGGTCGCCCTCTGACACTGGGCCGCGTTGCGCGCCACTTTCTTCGTAGTACCAGTCAGCCATAAGTCCTCCCATCTCATCAGCGATTTACATATTATAGTTGATAAACTCAACGTCGAATTTCCCCGATTGCTTTCGCATGGAGATGCGCAAACTGGTCGGGAAGAACTTTGCTCGGTTACGAGCCGCCAGCGGCCTTACGCAGGAGAAAGTAGCTGAACTCGCGAACGTGAGTCAGCAGTACATCAGCGACCTTGAGCGCGGGAAACGCAACCCGACGTTGGAGACGCTGTCTGATCTTGCCACGGCGCTCGGCGTCAGCCATCTCGACCTCGTTAGGCCGTACGAGCTTGAGGAAGGTTGCACGGCGAGTGATCCAACGCCCCGATCTTCATCGCAATGAGAAGAGCGGTGACGTGCTCGCTTGATCGCTCGTCCCCGTCGAAAATGCCGAGCAGGTAAGTAAGCTTGTCGTGACGCTCAGCATCGTTGCGTGCGGGATAGGCGCACACCGACATGAGAAGCTGGCGTTCGACATCAAACGCGAGAGCGAGCGCGCCGGTGTCTTTGGGGCTCACCGCTGGCTCGTAGGCCGCGGCGTCTGTTTTGCGCCGCAGCCGACCGACATCTGAATAGGCGGCACAGTGGGCACAGATCGCTTGCATCAGGGTAGGTGAAACGTCCTCCCGGGTAGGACCAATCAAGGGGACTGTCGGCTTAAAGGCACCCTTCCCGCGAAAAACCGAGATGGGTCCCATCAACGCGACCGGCAGCCATAGCAGCAACAAACGGCGGGAAAGAGCATCCTTGAGCATCAATACTCCTCCGCGCGCATGATCGTCAGAGCCCGGCGCGTCACCTCCGGGTTCGATGGGTCCGGCGAGCCTGACTGCATGTCCGGGCCGTAATAGTCGATTTTCCAGAAGAACTTCGCACCCTCCAGATCAATGGCACCGAAATCGTGTTCGGCATGAGGATCGTTGTCGCTGTTGAAGGCCTCGAATGCCCTTACCGAGCGCAACAGCGCCCGGCGTTCGGTTTCGGCAAGGGCGGCGACGCCGCTGGTTAGGACAACATGGCCGCCGATGAAGCTGCGCCGGAAGGCATCGTTCAGGCGTCGGATTTCTGGTGCTTTGTCGGCCATCGTTGATCCTGGCTGTTGACGATCAGGCGAACAGGCGTGAACTGAACCGCTCGCGCTCATTCAGCATGCCGGGGGTGCAATAGGGCCAGATGGTGGGTCCGCCGCACGATCACCGGCCAGTCGGGGAAGTCGCGCCACTTCAAGGTGAACAGACCGTCGGCGCTCACCTGAATTACGCGCGCTGGGAACCAACCTTCATCCGCATTTTCGCAGGCGAGCACCAACGAGCCGAACACGATCTTGTCCCAGCCCTCGGGAATGGTGAGGCCTTCGTTCGGATCAGTCGTTTGGTGATCACGAGCGGCAGATGCCTTTTTGCCGGACTTGGGTTTCTCTCCCGCAGGCTTGGCGGCTCTTACCGGCCACTTGTATGAACTCGGCAGGTGGGTGGCGATCTTGTCGAACATTGTCGCCTTCACGAAAGGGACGAAGGCCTTGCCGCTAGCGAACACCTTGCCCTTCGGCAGCTTGCCCGCCAGATCCCGCAGTTCGTCGTTCGAGGCCCGAAGCGCTGCCATCCCCATCATGCCAGCGGCTTTCTCGGCAAGGTCGGTCTCAGACTCACCGAACCACGAGGCATGGGCTTTGCCACCGCCATCGAGGCCAAGCACGATCAGGGCAGGCAAGGCGGCGGTGGAAGCGGCGGAAACTGCAGCGTTGGTCATTGATATCTCCAAATAAAAAGGAGCCCGAAGGCCCCTTTGGTTGAGTTTGCAGATGATGATCGGTAGCGTCGGCGCGAAGCGGAAGGCGGCAAAAACCGGGCTCGAACCCCTAAAGCCAAACTAGCCAAATACCCACCCTTCTCGGTCGTTTCGACGGCAAAATCGACCATCTGAACAGTTCAAGTATATAGGAATAAATACCTCTTGTCAAGTTGCGGCGGTTTTCGTCTCAAACCAGCCCGCCAAAATCGAGGGCCCTTGATTTGATATCGCAAGCCTGTCCTATCTGTCGCATCCTGGCCGTTTGCTTGCCGCCCGGGCTTCCGCAACTGCTAGGTTGTAGGAACTGGTGTCGAAAGAGCTTGTTCGAACAGGGCGGGGTTGAAGGTGAGAAATCTCATTTTCAAGTCCTCTCCACCAAGCGAGACGCGCACCTGAACCGATTTCTTGCCGCCCTGTCCTCTGTTGAGTGCGCCTGCAGCTTCCAGTTCGCTTATGATCTGTTCGCAAACAACGCCGCACACTCGCTCAATGGTTTCCCTGCGGAGGTAGAGGGCATCGACGCTGTTTCGTACCTGTCGAAATCCGTCGCAGTCGTCTTCCGCTAGAAATTGTGGCGACCCAGACCTAATAACGGGAACCCGTTGTCGATCCATGGATAACGCTTTCAACGCTGACCTAGCTTGTCCCGCAGCCCGTTCGCGCCGCTGCGACGAACGCACGTATCCAGAAAGCAAATTAGTACAAACCTCTGCGACAAAGCCTTGAGACCACGGTAAAAGGCCGATCTGTATTGCGATCTGTCCTGCTGCATACACCGTCCCGATTTTTCTGGCGACGCTTCTGTCAACGCCGGAGCCTTCGGGGCAGGCGAGTGCAATAAATCGGTCAATGTGCGCCCTGACAATTTCCGGAATGGTCGCGTAATTGAAGGTCAGATGCCGCAGCCATTGTCTCATCGGTCTTCCGTAGTTGGCGCGGCATGCCAGCTTAAGCGCCTCAGAGCGCTCCGACAGCTGTCGCAGTGTCTCGCGAGGCGCGACCCTATCCCAGATGCCGCCATTGCCGGCCGCAGGAACCTCGATATCGATCCACCGCCTTTCGTCACCGATGGTGGGTTCCAAGCGATCCCGAGCGAATTCCTCGCGGATGCTCCGAGGACCCGAACTTAATACCCATGCCCACCAGTTGAGCTCAGGGAGGTTATCCCGCACGACCGTCGATGTGGAACTTGAATGTCCGCCTGTGATAGTGTGTAGCCGGTTAGAGAGTGATCGAGCACGGCCTCCATGATCGGATCGAAATCGTTCGAGGTCGTCTAATATCATCGGAAGATCGCTGTGGGCGGCTGATCGTTCGTGAAGGGCGCGCCCAGTTGCATTCCAGTCTAGTAGGTCTGATGCCGCGCCAGCAACTGACAAGGCGGCAAACAATGCGGTTGTCTTGCCCGTTGAACTGATGCCATGAAAGTTGAAGATCGCGCCTTCATCCAAGGCCGCAAAACGAGCGATTGGTGCAGCCAAGGCAGCCATAAGTCCGAATGAGACGTAGCTGGATTGCGAAGCGGGCTGAGCGACAGTTGCCTGCCAACGGGAAAGGATGCCTGCAGCGCCTCCCAACTCTGGAGCCTTAAGGGCAATGTCATCGCGGAGTCGAATCTTGTTAGCATCCCCATTGATAGGCTCCTCGACAAAGAGAAACGCATCGTCGTGCCACCCTGCGCGAGCGGCTTGGAGCCCGGGATGATCGGGGATGCCAGCTATGAGGTCAGCGAGGACGACATCGCGCGCGGCCCTCTCCATTGGCAGTCGAGCGCCCTTGTCCCGTAAACCAGCTATCAGCCGCTGCGGATTATCAACAACGGAGACGGGAAGAAACGCGGAGCCTTCGCCCCCACCGGCGGCAGGGAACCGCACTTCAAGAAGATCGGTGGCGGAGGCCTCATCGCGCCAGCGGAAAGCTGTCCAAGTAATAGCCGGTGCCTCGGCTCGAACGCGATCTCGCGGCAACGGAATCCGCCCTACCTTTTGGGTTTTGTTTCTTTTCAAGTTCATCTCCTTCTCGGAATGCTGTTAGGTTTCCGCCTCACCTGCCTCACCTGCCTCACGGGCTGGCGACACACGGCAAAGGGGGTGACTTGCGGCTTGGACTTGCCCTATCGGAAGGTGCGCAGTGTTGCCTGTTTCTTGTTGGGTGCCGTTGTGGGGTAAGGCTCATTCTTGCCCTCACGGCGGCTGCCGTTGCCGTCCATCAGGCCGTTTGCGCAAACTCGAAGAAATCGCGCGTTGGGCCGTCGTCGACAATTGGGCTAAAAGCCGAAATGGGCCATTCTCGCAACGAATGCCCAGCAGGATGAGACGCTCCCGCCAGTCGTGTATGCCGTAGTTTTGGATAAGCTCACGGCGCTCGGCTGGTTTCAGACTTTGCCGCCTGCCGTCGTCATCCACCGACGCCTTAGATTTTTTGGCCAGAGGCTGCTTGAAGGCATAGGAGGCGACACGAAAGAAGTCCTCAGCCGTGGGCGGAACGGGGTCAACGAGAAGGGGAATGGGCACCGTGAGATCTAGGGATATGGAGGCGTTGACGGCCTCGGTTATCTCCGCTTCGGAGGCCCCCAAAATCATCAGGTGGATATGAAAAGGCTTCCCTGCAGGAGCGTTTGCGACGGTGGTGTAGACAGTCTCGATGGAACCAAAGATCAGCAAATCGTCGATCTTCATACGGCGGAACTTGGTCATGAGGTTGGAGATGCAGGGCTGGTTGCGCAACGGACCGAATTGCGCAGAGTTGCCGGGCGCAACGGTCCAGCCCGCAACACGCACGGTCACGAAATGCCAGGACAACCGGTGGAGACCTTCAGCTACGAGAAAGTCGAGCAGGTTCATACGGAGCTGGCGAATGCACCTCGGGCAGAGACCACCGCGACACGAGCTCACGTCAGAGCAATTGCGCATCGGCAAGTGCTCATAGCTCATGAATGGATGGTCATCAGACAACCGCCGCAAAGCGTTAGAAGTTGCCCTCTGCTCCTTACGAATTACAGAGTAGGGGTCAAAATCAGGCAAGCTAGCGCGCCAGAGGGCTCGCGAGAGGTTCATCGATGATCTTTCTGCGCGTGAAGGAACTGGGGCCGCCGCTCAAAGACCGGCCGTGACCTCGATATTCACTCGGGTGCTAAAACGCTCTTCGAACGTCGGAAGGCTCGTGAACACGAACTCCTCGGGCGTACCGGTTATTTGGACGGAGTCTAGGGCCCGCACGGCGCCAAGCAAAATTAGCAGAAAGCGATGGATTCCGACCGCTCTTTCAGTCGCGATGGCTTCCACTACCACCGACGCGTACAGATGAAGGAGGCTCTCAGGGCATTCTACGAGTTCTCTCGGATCTTCGTAGAAAAACCTTATCTTCTTGACGTTCTTGATCCACTCGCTCGAAGTAATGTGACTCTCCGAGTATTCGAACATTCTGATCATGTCCTTTAGATCATCCAACACAAATTTCGTAATTTCGATCTTCGGGGAGCCTTCGCAAAGTTCCTCGATCATCAGCGACATCAAGTCCCATTGATGCTGAATGGTATCCATTTGGTATGTCCTTATGTTGGGCAGCAAGGCGCTTGCCCGGCCCTTTACGGGCAAGCGCCTTGATCGCTGTTGATTGATTGGGGATTGTCCGGCGGGCAGACTAAGTGTCGGGTGCGCGGTACGCCTCAGACAGACTTGATCCGAGACAGCTTATCGATCAGCGCGTGGATATCTTCAGCGCGCCATGCAGTAGTACGCGGCCCCAGACGAACCGGGGATGGGAATTCACCGCTGCTAACTCGTTGATACCAAGAAGAACGACTGATCGGGATTAAGCCATTCGGCCCAACGATAGCCTTGAGGCGGATGAAGCCTCGGCTTTGTGTCTGGTCATTTATGTCATTCACGTTATACCTCCGTAGTTGCCTTCCTTTTATCAAGAAAGCTCGGACAATATAACGAACTGAACGCGCTCCGGTGAGAGCGCGTAGTTTCACTCCATTATAAGCTCTTGTTTTTAATGCAATTTCCGTCGTTCTTGGTCTATGGTTGCGACTATGCAATCACTCTTATCATTTCACTCTCGAACTTGGCTGGACGCAGCTGTCGGGCCTGCACAGATGATGGAAAATCCGGAAACCAAATCGTTCGCAATGCGCGAAGGTCCAGGGCGGATTTGAACTCCCCAACCGCCCATTTGCAAGCTGCAATGTACTGAGCGACCTCCGGCAGCTTATTCAACAGAGCGTCAAACTGGTCGACGAAGCCTGGATCTTCTGGATCGAGATCGAACTCTAGGCCCCTGTGGCCGTGTGCCTCGACGTAATCAAATGGCATAACCGACGCGTTATCTCTCCAAAACCCTCGAAAGGCTTTCTCTCCCATCGTAAAGGGTTTCGTGAATGCCCCAGCTTCCAAAATGCGGAACGAATTATTGATACTCGGCGCAACACCGTTCGCCTTGGCGTTTATAAAAAATGAGCCAACGTCGGCGCTGAGATCTCTTTTCGAGTATTTCACCTTTGGATCGATTCCATCAAGGTCGAAATACAAAGGGGCGTGTAACGTTCCCAAAATCAATCGACATATATCGTTTAAATCGATAGAATCTCCAAATGATAACTTCTGTTTTTCATTTAATTGGGAGAATTTTTTGAAGCCATATTTTTTTGATAGATATGAAGAGTGCAGAAGCATGACATAAGCAGAGTGACTATGCACCAGATCTGGCCAGCGACGCCAAGCCGCCATGGCAAATAGTGCATTAATAACCTCGCCCTCGGAGAAACTTTGATGTTCCGACAGCACCCGAATAGAGTTTTCGACTGCCATCTTTCCTTCCGCTGTATCTTTTTTCGTTGCCGAAAAACGCCTTTCGTCTTCCCACCGATTGAGAGTCCGCCATGGAACGGCTGTCAACTTGGCTGCCGCAGTTTGAGTCATGCCACGGTCCAAATTTGCATTAAATGAAAAAAGCAGTTCCTCCTTTTCCTGTGGGGTGTACCTCGTCCGCCGGGCCTTAGACTCAGGAAGCATTTTCTCACCACCGGTCGACACAAATGGCGCAAGATTTCCGAGGGCCAGCGCTATGGCAAATCATTTCAGAAGGCGGATATCATGCACAACAAGGCTTGATCAGCAACGAGCCTAATCCGCCGTTGCGTCTCGTCGCAAACGGTCCCGTTAGCCAACCGTCGCGGACTCCCCTGTTGCAGCATCCAGGTAGTCTGACCACCAACAGAGCATTATCCGCCGATCCGACAACCATTCGGCTGTGTTGTAGGCCGCTCGAACATCGTTACGCTCTACGTGAGCAAGCTGACGCTCGATCCAATCCCGATTGAACCCTTGTTCGTTTAGGATCGTGCTTGCGGTACTTCGAAAGCCATGGACGGTGGCTCGAGAGTGGTACCCCATCCGATATAAGGCGTAGATCAATGTGTTCTGAGAAATCACGCCTTCCTTGGTTGGAGCTGGAAACATGAAACGGCTATTTGCAGCTTGGACCTTCAATTCCTTCAGTATCGCTATCGCCTGAGAAGTAAGGGGAACGAGATGTTCGATACGCGATTTCATGCGCTCCGCGGGAATACGCCATTGGGGCACCGGCCCATCCAACTGCTCCAGCTCTGACCACTGACCAAACCGAATTTCGCTGGTGCGCAAAAACGTGTGCGCCACAAGCTTGAGAGCCAATAGGGTCGAGCGTTCACCTTGATAGCTCTCTATTGCCCGTAGAAGCTTGCCAAGCTCCGGGGCTTTGACAGCCGCGCGATGTTTTTGTGGTCCAGCGGTTCTCAGAGCTCCACGCAAATCTTGAGACGGGTCACGCGTAGCACGACCGCCTGCAACTGCGAACCGGAACACCTGTCCGCTGACTTGGAGCAGACGCTTTGCAAGGACAACTGCGCCGCGCTTTTCCACTGCTCTGATAGCGTCCAGCAAGTCGGGCGGCTCAATCTGGTTGATCGCCCTCGAGCCAATCGCCGGAAAGATATCCGCTTGTAGTCGGCGCCAAATGCGCTCGGAATATCCAGATGTCCATCCGACTTGTCGCGCGGCAAACCATTCGTTTGCAACAACCTCAAACGTGTTATCTGCCTCCTGCGTTTGTCTGCTTTTTTCTGTTCGCTAGGATCTTTGCCTTTCGCGAGCAATTCTTTCGCAGCTTCGCGATGAGAACGGGCATCTCTCAGGCTCACAGCTGGGTAGCAGCCGAAGGCCAATGTCTTCTGTTTGCCAAGAAACCGATACGCCAGCCGCCAAAGCTTGCCGCCCGAAGGCTGCACTAGGAGAAAAAGCCCGCCGCCGTCACTGAGTTTGGTTGGCTTATCAATGGCCTTCGCATTTCGGCAACCAATCTCGGTTAGCGGCATTGTTGGTATTTCTCGAGCAGCATGTTGGTATGCCAACGAATGTACCAACAAATTTAGCGGCTGTCACCGACTCAAATCGGATCTCCCCGGACGATGGGCGGCCGGTAAGCCGTTACAGTAGCAGCATATTTTGGATATAACTGGACTTCGTTGGATTTGTCAGTTCTGACAGAATGGTGGGCCCGGAGGGTGTTCAGAAAGCGATAAAAATCAATTTCTTAGAGATCAGTGGGACTTCAGAGTATTCAAATCTTTTCCAATGTTTTTCGATGTTGTTGTCCCACTCAGAAGTGCCTCAGTCCACCAAGCCGACGCACTGAACGCCTCACTCGGAAGGGAGGTTTGCGCAAGGCGAAAGGAAGATCGCGTCGGTGTGCAGCCTTCCTGAGGAAGGTCGCGGTAGCGCCAACTGCTGACGCTCAGCGCGAAGACATCAATGTCCTGTTATGGGGCCGTCAGAGGACCGGCCGCTTCTCGCGCCAAGAAGCGATAGCAGACATGCAACTAGGTGGTACAAAATCTCTAGCGTGACCCTTTAGAGACATTTGCGTGCGGCATTTGCGTCTCGAAAGCGGATCTTTAGTGCTACCAGCACCAACGACCGTCTGCGGTCGTTCAGAACACGGGTTACCGTCTCTAAACCGTATATTGGACCGGGCAGCCGCCGGAAATTGATCGAATCGAGGTGATCGCATGTCAGGAGGCGTTCAAAAACGACCTACGACCGCGATCTTCATCGCGGCCGTTTTCATGGTGTCATTCCCGGCTATGCTGACAAGTTCTTTATGATCGGCAGCTTGCGGATCGTCTTGCCCGTCGCCGCCCGTAGCGCGTTGGCGACGGCCGGGCCGATCGGCGGCACACCCGGCTCGCCAACGCCCGTGGGCGGCTCGTCGGACGGCACAATGTGCACCTCGACACGCGGCATCTGCTCGATCCTGAGCGGCATATAGGTGTCGTAGTTCTCTTGGTCTACGACACCGCCCGTCAGGGTCAGCTCCTCCTGGAGGATCGCGCCTAGCCCGAAGCCGATACCGCCCTCCATCTGAGCGCGAATCTGGTCAGGATTTATCGCGGTGCCGCAATCTACCGCGCAGACGACGCGGTCGACTTTGAAATCATTTCCATCGTTGAAGGTGATCTCCACCACCTCGGCGACATAGGTCGAGAGGCTTTCATGCAGGGCCACGCCGCGGAAACGGCCTTCCGGCAGAGGCTTGTCCCAGCCTGCCTTCTCAGCAGCCAATTTCAGCACGCCGGCATGCCGTGGATGGTGACCGAGCATCGACAAGCGGAAATCGACCGGATCACGGTTCGCAGCGGCGGCGAGCTCATCGATCAGGGTTTCCATTGCGTAAGCGGTGTGGGTGGAGCCTACCGAACGCCACCACAGCACTGGGATGTTCACGTCCGTCGTGGTCAGCTCGACCTTCAGGTTCGGGATCGCATAGGGCAGGTTGGTGGCGCCCTCCACGGAGGTCGGATCGATGCCGTTCTCGATCATCGCCGCAAAGGGCGAACCGCCCGCGATCGATTGGCCCACGATGTGGTCATGGAGAGCGACGACATTGCCTTCCTTGTCGAGCCCCGCCTTGACTGCGTGCACATAGACCGGCCGGTACCGCCCACCCCGCATGTCGTTCTCGCGGGTCCACTGCACCTTCACTGGCTTGCCGGGTCCCAGTGCACGCGCTGTGGAAACAGCTTCGATAATGAGATCTGCGTCCGAGACCGCTCGGCGGCCGAAGCTGCCGCCGGTCTTCATCACGTGCAGCCTCACCTTGTCCGGCGTGGTGCCGCCTACTTGAGCGGCAGCCGCCTGATAAAGGTCGGGCATCTGGTGTCCGCCCCAGACGTCGATGGTGCCGTCTTCGTTGATTCGGGCGGCCGCGTTGAGTGGCTCGATCGAAGCATGGACAAGATAGGGGAATTCGTAGTGCCCTTGGATGACTTTCTCAGCACTGGCCAACGCTGCGGGAGTGTTACCGTCGTCGCGCGCGGTGGCCGCGCCCGGATCGTCTGCTGCCTTAGTGTATTCGGCCATGATCTCGGCCGTGCCGCGCCTTTCGGCCTTCTCTTCGTTCCAGGTCACCTCCACGAGATCGCGGCCCTTGAGCGCCGTCCACATGTCCCTGCCGACCACGGCGATGCCGCGCGGCGTCTGGACGACATCGACAATGCCGTCGAGTGCCTTGGCCTTGGAGGCGTCGAAGCTCTCGATCTCAGCGCCGAATTTCGGCGGATGGATCATAACGGCCGTATTGAGTCCATCCATCTTGAGGTCGATCGTGTAGGTTTGCGCGCCATTGGTCTTGCCGGCGGAATCGTAGCGCTTGAGGCTGTCCGATCCGATCTGGGCCCACTTGTCGCGCGGCTTTAGCGGCACGTCGTCGGGAACCGGCATTCCCGCTGCGGCTTCAGCCAGGTCACCGAAGCGCGCCTGCATCCCTGAGGCGTGCGACACGACCCCGGAAGCGACTGTGATCTCGCCGGCTGGCACGTCCCACCGCTGCGCCGCGGCCGCCACCAGCATGGCCCGTGCGGCAGCACCCGCCTTGCGGTAGCGCTCCCACGACGAGCTCATCGACGTGGAGCCACCGGTTCCCTGCGCGGCCCCTCCCCAGGCGAGATTGCCGTAGAGCGCGGTATTGCCATATCCGCCGACCACGTGGACCTGCGCCCAGGCGCCGTCGAGCTCTTCCATAACCAGGGTGGCGATGCCGAAATAGGAGCCTTGTCCCATCTCGAACTGCGACGAGTGGACGACGATTCGGTTCTCCGGTGTGATCTCGACATAGGTCTGGAAGGGGTTCGCCTGGACCGTTGCAGCCGTCGTTTGTGCGTTGGTGGGCGCGGCCATCATTAGCCGGTAGCCCACGGCGAGGCCCGCGGTGGTGACGGCCGTGCCGAGGAGGAACTGGCGGCGCGTAGGCCCCACGGCATTATGCTTCGGGAGAAACTGCAACATGCCTCAAGTCTCCAGCCGGTTGGCGGTCTCGTGGATGGCCGCGCGGATGCGATGATAGGTGGCGCAGCGGCAGAGATTGCCGCTCATCGCCGAATCAATATCATCGTCCGTCGGCTTCGGCGTCTCTGTCAGGAGGGCCACGGCCGACATGATCTGGCCAGACTGGCAATAGCCGCATTGAGGTACGTCGAACTCGGCCCACACGGCCTGGACCGTTTCGCCGATCTTGCCCGACACGCCCTCAATGGTGGTGATCGAGGCTCCTTCGATGTCGCCGACTGCGGTCTGGCACGAGCGCGTCGGCATGCCGTTAACGTGAACCGTGCAAGCGCCGCACTGGGCAAGGCCGCAACCGAATTTCGTTCCTGTGAGTCCGATGCCGTCACGGATCGCCCAGAGCAGCGGCATCTCTGGATCGACGTCGAGTGTTCGCGCCTCGCCATTGAGGGTAAAAGCGACCATGGTTTGCTCTCCTTGTCCTGAGCTGGCTATCTCGTTGCGCCTCCGCCCGGCTAGGAACCGGATTCTTATTGCTGAGGCATAGCGACCACAGACTAGGATCGCGCAGCTCGAGCAACAAGCCGCTAGCTGGCAATCGCGAGATCGTGAAGTGGCTCGTGTCGAAAGGCTGGAGGCAACTGAATGTCATTTTTGGGCCGACCGGCCGGTCAGTTTCCGGCTCGATGACCTGGTTGGCAGTCATTCCGCTTCTAAGCCGAAACCCCAGACATGAACTGTAGCAGCATCATAAAAGACGACATCAAGCGGCGATTTTTCGTTGCGCTGCACCGCTAGCTCGTTCGCGTGGTTCATGATCCGCTGGTTATCCGCGGATGCTGGTTCACCATAGATGCCAACACAGAGCTTGCGAAACTTGCCACGCGCTATGCGGTTAAGGATGTGGTCGTCATTCGTAGCGAGCGAATGGCCGAAAATGAAGAAGCAATGGCTGGCGGTCTTCACATTCGCGGTGAACTGCTTGAAGCCTTGGTACAGGTAGGCATTGTGACGGATCTTCGCCTTCTTCTGGGCGCTGGTGGGCTGATGAAGGGCGGCTTAGGGTCATGATTTCCGGTTCATCGCGCTGCAATGACCCATGAGTCACAGACGCTGCATTTCGCGCTAGACCGCAGCTGCGGTATTCTCGATCATACGCTCAGCCATCCTATTCGCACCTCGTTGCCGCCGTTCGCCGCACCTATCGATCGGAGGCCTTCCAGCCTCGCGATAGCCGCGCTATGTGGCTGCACACGACGAACAGGAGCAAGATTGGACACATAGAAGCCAGCACAAGATCGCCCTCCCCCTGTCCTTGCTCGTTTTCAACGAAAACAATCAAACTGAGTGCTGCGGGAATAGCGAGCTCGATTTGGCCCACTTCAGAGCGAAGTCGGCCATAAGCCATTGATATAATTTTGGTGGGCCCTGAGGGTGCTTGGAAAGTCAGAAATCAAAGGCTATTCGACAGTGGGACTGTGTTGCGTTACTATGCTCTCCGGTCTTTTCCGGTTGATTTGTCCCACCCTGATGCCGATTGGGGTCATTCGCCGCTGCCTTGGTCAATTCCCGATTCTACAAGCATCCGGTCCTGAGTGGGCAGACGGCCTTCCTAGTGGTAATTAGTCAGCGACACGTTGAGTTCTCGTCATGCGGGTGAATCTACGTTCGACCATATACGTCGTCGAAGCGAACGATATCATCCTCGCCGAGATAATCGCCGCTCTGCACTTCAATGATCACCAGGTCAATTCTGCCTGGGTTCTCCAGCCGATGCTTATGGCCGCAGGGGATGTAGGCTGATTGGTTTGTCGCCAGGAACAACTCCTGCTCGCCATTGACGATTTTCGCGGAGCCGCTGACCACGACCCAGTGCTCCGAACGATGATAGTGCATCTGCAGGCTCAGCCGCCGACCGGGCTTCACCTCGATGCGTTTGATCTTGAAGCGCTCGCCTTCCTCAAGAACCGTGTAGGTACCCCACGGCCGGTGTACCGTGCTATGGACCAGGTGAGCTTCATGTCCTGAAGCCTTGAGGCCCTCGAACAGCTTCTTGACGTCCTGAACGCGGTCGCGGGATGCGACAAGCAAAGCGTCCGGGGAATCGACGATCACCAGATCGCTGACACCGACCGTGCCGATGACGCGCTTGTCGGAGCTCACATAGCTGCCGGTCGTGTCGACCATATGCACATCGCCGCGTATCCTGTTCCCGCTTTCGTCGGGGGCGATCAAATCGGCCATTGCGTTCCAGGATCCGATGTCGTTCCAATCCATGTCGCAGGCAACCACGGCAAGTTTGTTCGTCTTCTCCATGACAGCGTGGTCGAGCGAGATTCGCGGGGCGGAGCCGAAATGCTCAGGCGCGAGTTCGATTTTGGCAAAGCCTTCGCCTTGACTGAAGCGCCCGTTCTCGTAGCTGTCGGAGACGGCCTGGATCACCGCGGGGCAATGCGATGCCATCTCGTCGAGCATGGTTTGTGCGCTAAAGCAGAAAATGCCGGCGTTCCAGAAGAAGCGCTTGGACGCGACATAGGCTTTGGCTGTGTCCAGATCCGGTTTTTCAACGAAACGGACGACTTTCTCACCATCCGCTTCGATATAGCCGAATGCCGTGTCCGGTCTGGTTGGGGTGATGCCCAATGTGGCGATCCGCCCGAGCTTCGCATGTTCGATGGCCCGGCACATGACGTCTAAAAATGCAGGCAGGTTGCCAACCATGTGATCGGCTGGGAAGACGCATAGAATCGCGTCAGGGCCTTGCGTTGCCTTGGCATGGATGGCGGCTGCCGCAACGGCTGCGGCCGTATCCCGGCCTTCAGGCTCGAGCAGAAAGGTGCGTGGCAGGACCACGGAATCTAGTTCGTCGAACTCGTCCTTGGTAAGGAAGAGGTGTTCCCCAGATGTCACGGCGACGAGTTCCACTACGCCCTTTATCGAACCGACGCGCAGCACAGTGTGCTGAATGAGAGAATGTCCATCTGCTACTTTAAGGAAAGGTTTGGGGTGCGATTGCCTCGAAGCGGGCCATAGCCGCGATCCGGCTCCACCGCTGATGATGACGGGAACCACTTTCATTAAACAACCTCGATTTCGTCTCTGGAGTGATTGCCCGCGCCCTTTCGAGCGTTAGCGTCACGATCGCCGTCGCTCTGGCTTGGTCTGCGGCCTCCGAGTAACAGCGAAGTTCTGGCGCGTTGCCGAACGGCCTCAGATGACGACGCTATCGGTATCGTACGACGCTTCCATGGCTGCGATGAGAAATGGACATTCAACTATGCCTGTTGGTTGCATCCGCCGAATTGTGCAGGTGGCGGGTCTTAACTGAGACCAGAGATTCGTTGGCTGTCCTCTATCAAAATCAAACGACTTGGCTCCTTCAGATCGAACTCAATTACCCGTGGTACGAAAAGGCGTGCATATCGTGTAAAGGCGCTCGTCGGAGGAAACCGAATTACAGTATCGCAGCGCCCGAGAAGATACATCTCAACGAGGGCGGAAATTGCGCCGTCCATCCCAAGTGCTGCAGTGTGTAAGGGGCCGTCTTGATCGGATCGGAAATGCTTGGGGACGGTGAGAAGATCGGGAAACTTGGCCGACAGATGATCCAGGATTTGCGCGCTGTCCGTGCACAAGAACAGCCGCACAGGCTTGGGGTGCGGTAACGCTTTAGCCTTATCAACCGCAGTGCACACTTGTCGAACGGCGAACTCCGGATCGGCCCAGTAGGGCGCATGGTCCATGATGTCTTCACCGTTACCATGTCGAACATGAACCCCGATGATGCTGTGCCCCTCAAAACATTCTTGGTAAATGGCATCTATGCGTGTTTGAATTTCAGACCGAGGCTTGACACTCTGGAAGACCTGCCGCTCGGCATCCTCATCGCAGCGCCACATCAAGCAAGCGTTACACACTACTGTGTTCGCTTCGACATCGTGTTCGGCCTGAAAGAGCTCGCCCAACTCGTCGCGCTCTTGGAAAATCTGCTCATCTGGGCGGTAAAGGCAGTCGATCGCTGGCCTATTCCACCATTCCGGGAAGAATGGACCCGGGAAGGAAAAGTCGTTGATCCGGTCGTCGCAAATAGCCGGTACGCCAGCGATGTCATTGATCGGTTTGAAGAACACCGGAAAGGCATTTGTGAAGGGTTGGTCGAGATAGCAGGACCCCCGCCAGTCGATGGCTAGCGTTCGTCCCGACCGCTGAGCGTAGCGCCAAGCGGCCGCCAGCGACCACAGACAATCACCGAACCCCGTACGCCTCTGAGAGACGACGAACCGGCGCTTTACCAATCCACTGACCTGCATTTTCGGAAATCTCGTTTCAGAGACGAGGTTGCATCTGGCTTGGGATCTCTTAATCGACACTAGTCGACCGTGACGCCGGGCGATTTGGTAGAGGCCGCGCCGTGGGGCAGAAGAGCTCCTCAGCACTGCCTATCCTTATCTCTGTGACGCTCGCAAATCTTGACGCCGGTACACTCGCTTCTCGGTTTAAATTCAGCGTTCTCTAATGCGCTCGGCGACATCTGTAAAATTGATTGCGTGGATGTGGCCCATCCATGTGTTGGATACTAAGGCATTCCTTGACGATGGGCCTCTGCTGACGGGGGGCCGCGCTTTGCTAAGCGAAACAGCCGGTCGAGACAGTCCACAAAGTCCCTTTTTCAAGTCTAATTCTTAACTGCCTAAACGTAACGTGCCATTGCGGGGCGTTTCCTGAAGGACGGATGTGCAGGACCCGCCAGCCGTCGAATGTCAGGCGCAGGCCTCCACGTCATTTATGGCCATCACGCGTCCGGTCCAGCGAAAGATGCGACACGGCGCCCTCTGACGTTTTCAAGTGCGCCAACATGGCGCAACTCGTGTCGACCGGATAGCTTTCGATCCGGCTGGACTGAGCGACTGGCACGCGATGCTGTGCGACGACGGCCGAGAGAGGAATTTTGGCGTCTGCAACCAGTGGAGGATCGTTCCAACGGTTCCGCTGGTTCTGGGTGTCGGAGCCGACACCTGTGCGAACCCGCTTCGTCCGTTTTCGAAAGGCCTTGAGGTTCATGACCCTGTTGTTCGCCGAGATCACCCGCCAGTTCAGCGATCCAGGTGAAGATCGGCACGCTTGTCGATGCGGCGATCATCGCCTCGGCCAGCGAAGACGATGAAGAGGGCCATTGGGTCAAGCACAAGGGCCGACCAGCGTTTCATTGCTTCAAAGCCCATTTCGGTGCCTACGCCGATACGGCCCTTGTCGAGGAGATCGCCGTCGCGGCGCCCACACCGAGGACGGCAACGCCGTTCCTGATGCTCTGCCCGACAATCCCCGCGAAGTGTTTGCTGACAGCGCCTACCGACGCAATCATCTCGGCGACGCGGTGCGCGCCAAGGGTGGAAGGCCGCGCATCGTCGCAACCGCTATGTGGGGGCGCGACGAGGCCGAAAGCTCGACGCCTGGAACCAACCGATCCACAGAATTTGTAGTCGGATCGAGAAGATCTTCGGCACCTGTAAACGAAGCTACGACCTTCGCCGGATGCGATGGCGAGGGCTGGCAAAGGCAGCCGTTCAAATTCGCCGCACTGCGATCGCCTACAGTATGAAACACAGTTTGATGGTCGCCTCGTCCCGCCCATCGTTGAAGCCCAGCCACCGTTTTCGGGCTAGCGCGCCCGAAATTCCATGGAGGTCAATACGTAATGCCCTACCCGCGCTTTACGCCGCCGTCTCAGATGTGCAGCCGCCGACTGACACGAACTTTGTCTTCGCGCGGAGCGAAACCTCGCACCCACGACTTTGTGCCGCCGATGGGGCCGCGCTGCCCAAACAATCCATTTTGTGGATGCACCTCATCCAAACAATCGATTTCACTGATCAAAACAATTTCCATTAGAAGACGCTGGAGATTAAGATTACTTGGTTAGCGCAAAAGAGCGGTAAGGTGGAGTTGTCGGCGTGGACCCACATGCCCGCCATTTTATCTGGGAGTGGCCACGTGCCCTGTTGGCGCAGGGCAAGACGCTCTAGTGGCTACCCACTTCGTGGAAGAAGCGGAGCGGCTATGCAACCGACGTGCGTGCTTGAGAACGGACGTGCGTCCTCACTCGCTGATTGATGAGCAAATCGGGTGCGACGTGATTGGAATCTATGTCGCTCACCCCGTGAGCTGAGTTCGGCACTCAGGCCGCATGTGCGACTTAGGCAGGTTAGCGGCGAGACTCTGTTTTGCTATGCCTCGAAGCAGGAGCAGGTGTCTCGCTGGCTGACAGTGTCAATGACGAGCTCCGCGCCGCATCTGTCGAAATCCTACCATAGGGTATGGGTGGGCCGCAGTTTGCTGGCGGTGTGGCGAGCCAGATTCGAAACTTCAACTATAATAGAGCAGGAAGAAAATGGGCGAGAACAGGAAAGTTGCTCTGGTTACGGGCATAACGGGACAGGATGGTGCCTATCTTACCCGTCTTCTGCTGGAAAAAGGCTACATCGTTCATGGGATTAAGCGACGTTCCTCTTCCTTCAACACGGGTCGCATCGAAGACATCTACCAAGACCCGCACGATCCCGATCCGCGCCTAATTTTGCATTACGGTGACCTCACTGATGCGACCAATCTCATCCGCGTAGTTCAGGAATCCCAGCCAGACGAGATTTACAACTTGGCCGCTCAGAGCCATGTCCAGGTGTCGTTCGAAACGCCGGAATACACAGCAAACGCCGACGGTATCGGAACATTGCGACTTCTTGAGGCGATCCGCCTCCTCGGTCTGAAGGACAAGACCCGCTTCTATCAGGCCTCGACTTCAGAGCTCTACGGCCTCGTGCAATCCGTACCGCAGAACGAAACAACGCCCTTTTATCCGCGCAGCCCTTACGCCGCCGCCAAGCTCTACGCCTACTGGATCGTGGTCAACTATCGCGAGGCCTATGGTATCCATGCTTCCAACGGCATTCTCTTCAATCATGAAAGCCCACTGCGCGGCGAAACTTTTGTGACGCGCAAGATCACCCGCGCCGCCGCTGCTATCTACCTCGGCAAGCAGGACAAGCTTTATCTCGGCAATCTCGATGCTCAACGCGATTGGGGCCATGCGCGTGAGTACGTGCGTGGTATGTGGATGATGATGCAGCAGGATCAGCCGGATGATTACGTGCTGGCGACGGGCAAGACGACCCCTGTCCGCCAATTCGTCGAATGGGTTTTCGAAGATGTCGGCGTCGAGCTCGAATGGCGTGGTGAGGGAGTCGACGAAAAGGGCTATGATGTCGAGACCGGCAGATGCCTAGTCCAGGTAGACCCACGCTACTTCCGCCCCACGGAAGTCGATCTTCTCCTGGGCGACGCCACCAAGGCGAAGGAGAAGCTCGGCTGGGTGCATGAAACATCCGTGCGCGAGCTTGCCGCGGAAATGGTGCGGGAAGACCTCAAGGTCATGCAAACATCGGTAATAATGAAGGAAGCATAATGTACGATCTGAAGGGAAAAGCCGTGTGGGTCGCGGGCCACAAGCATGGTGGGCAGCGCTGTTGTACGCCGCCTCGCGTCTGAAGACTGCAAAGTTATGGCCGCCCTGACGTTTCCCCCAAATTTTATCCAGTCGTGAGTTCGTTTCCGGGGGTGGATTTGCCCTGATGGGCGGTGGACGCGACGGGTGCTGGCGCGGAGCGTTTCACGTTGCGCAGCGCGAGCGACCGTCGCGGGTTGAAGGTCGATGCAAATTCGTTGGGTGTCTGCCATCCGATGTGCGAGTGCGGACGCGCGCCGTTGTAATCGGCGCGCTCATATATTGAGCCTCGCGCGGGCCTGGGCCAGGGACGTGAACCGCGTCTCGTTGAGGAGTTCATCGCGAAGGTGGCCGTCGAAGCTCTCGCGTTAGGGTCCTAGCCAACCTCTGACGTGAACTCGCGGAAGCGATTTACGGCAAGCGCACACAGCAGCTCGTCCACGGCGTTCGTACATGAAGTTTGGAAACTTATAATACTGGTACACGCCTCCATGGCGGAATATTATCTCCAATATCTCAGCGGCCGAATGAACTCGGCGCTCTTGCTGCACACAATGGTCCGCCCCGCGCGAAGTGCGATCATACCGCCGCAGCTTACCTTCAAATCCGGCACTGGCGAGGATCTAGATCCAAGCCGACGGCGCCGGGGATCAAATAAAAAGCCGCCGAGCGAAGCCAGCGGGCTTCATTGGGATAGCCCGCGCAGACGGTCAAGGCTGCGCCGGCCGACCATGGCGGAGGGACCACCTTGGTCAACGGCACGGCCCGCCGATGTACCACAACATGCGGCGAGATAGAGCCTTCCGGCGTCGCGGAAAAAAGCCCGCCGGTTTTGAGCCAGCGGGCAAGTTCTGGAGTGGCTGAGATCAACCCAGCATCAGTCAACGACCGGCGGAAGGGTTGGTTGCAGTGGATACCAGCTAGCCGCAGCATGCTGTGAATCGTAGCAATGTGAAAAACAAAACTCTGGACTTCTAGCGGACTCGCCCCAATATTTCTTTGGGGGGAATTCACATGAAAATTGGAGCACTCATCGCAAGTGCAGCCCTGTGCGTCAGCGGCTGCTCTACGAGCACTGTCGTGTCGGACAGCGATCTCACGGCAATGAATACCGTTGCGCTATGTCACGTCCTCGCCAGCAGCACGGACGAACAGTATCGTAGTCGGGTAGCGGCCCTTCTAGTGCGCAGGGGCGCAACAGCAGAGAAGTGCACCAGGCTCGTGCAAACCGACAATGCTGTCGCGACGGGCATAGCGGTCGCGGCTGTCGGCGGCGCAGCTGTGGGTGTCGCTGCCAACAACGGCTATGGAGGCGGAACATATTGCCGATCACCGCCACCACAAACCTATGGCGTCGCGTGGGACCAATTCTATGGCCAGAACTACAGCGTTATCTGGCGCTGCCGCGACCGGTCCACCGGGGGGTTCGTTGACGATTACTATTGCGCCGGCCTGCCCATGGTCGACAGCGCATGGCCGGGCTGGTCGGCGTAGCGGATGAGCAGGCCATACCGCAAATATCGATCCAATCGGTGGCAGAGACCCACCGGTGCCAAGCTGTGGCGGCGCCAACTTGCGAGCGTGCCGGCAATGCTCGGTCTTACGGCAGCGGCGGCAGTGGCCGCCTTCCTGGCGCCGTCGGGCGAGCAACGTAGCGACGATGCATCAAAGGCCAGCCCACGAAGGGCGGCGCCCGCCTCGCTTACCGGTGTCGCTTCCGTCATTGACGGCGATACGATCGAAATCCACGGCCAGCGCGTCCGTTTCAACGGCATCGACGCGCCAGAGAGCCGGCAGCTGTGCCGCGAGGCGAATGGCGCCGAGTATCCTTGCGGCCGGCGATCGGCCGAAGCGCTGGACACTTTCCTGGCCGCGTCGAGGCCGCTCGAATGCACATTCGTGACGTGGGACCGCTACCACCGCTTTGTCGGCGATTGTCGGCGCGCCGACGGCGCGGGCGTGGCCGCCTGGATGGTCGAGCACGGCCAGGCGCTGGATTGGCCTCACTACAGCCAGGGCGCTTATGCGGGGCAGCAGGCGCAAGCCCAAGCCTCAAAGATCGGCCTGTGGGCCGGGACGTTTCAGGCACCCTGGGAATGGCGCGCTGCGCACGCCGACGGCGCGGCGCCGTCGAGTCGCCCGCTGGGCATCATCAGCCGTAAGCTGGTCGCGCAGAGCGGCTATTCTTGCGAGCCGCGGAGAACGTGCAAGCAGATCGGTTCCTGCGATGAAGCCAACTGGTACCTGCAAAACTGCTCATGGGGCGGAAAACTCGATCGCGACAACGATGGGATCCCATGCGAAACACTCTGCTAGCACTACTTTGGCAGATTTTTAGTTTTGGGAGCGTTTCGAAGATTCCCAAGAGCGGTTTTGCGTGATTCATGAGAGGTCGGCTGTTGGAGGGGCCGGCCATGAATAGGGATTGGCAACTCGATCTGGAGCGGAGGCTTGAGCCGTTCGTCCCGGCGTTGAGGCACAAGACGCGTGCGCGGATGTGTCCGGCCTATATTGCTGGGCTGATTGGCCTTGGGGATCGCAAGAGCGTCCAACCGATGGCTGCGCGCCATGCAGGCGTCAACTATGACCAGCTGCACCACTTCATCGCGAGCGGCCTGTGGGATGCTGCGCCGCTAGAGAAGGTGCTGCTCGCGGAGGCCGACAGACAAGTTGGCGGGAACGATGCGTGGCTGATCGTGGACGACACCGCGCTCCCCAAGAAGGGGCGCCACTCGGTCGGCGTCGCGCCGCAATATGCCTCGGCGCTTGGCAAGAACGCCAACTGCCAGACGCTGGTGTCGCTGACGCTCGCCTCTGGCGAAGTGCCGGTCATGGTGGGGCTGCGACTGTTTCTGCCAGAGAGCTGGACTTCCGATCCCGCCCGGCTCGACCGTGCCGGTGTGCCCGACGACCATCGTGCCTACAGGACCAAGCCCGAAATCGCGCTGGCCGAGATCGACCGGGCTCGCGCAGCCGGCTTACGCTTTGGCTGCGTGCTCGCCGATGCCGGATATGGCTTGAGCGCCCCCTTCCGGCAGGCGCTCACCGAGCGCGGCCTTACCTGGGCCGTCGGTATCCCGTTCAAGCAGAAGGTCTATGCCGCCGACGTGGGGATGATCTTCCCCGTTGCCGGACACGGGCGCCCGCGCCGCCGGCATATCCCCGATGTGAAGTCGATGGCCGCGCAGGCGATGCTGGAAAAAGCCCAATGGCGGACGGTCAGCTGGCGGCGTGGCACCAAAGGCCGCCTCTCGGCGCGCTTGCCCGCCGACACCCCGCTCAAGCAGATCGCAGGCGCCATCAAGGCGCGCTGGGTCTGCGAACAGGCGCATCAGCAGCTCAAGGAGGAACTTGGCCTCGACCACTTCGAGGGGCGCTCATGGACGGGCCTGCACCGACACGCGCTGATGACGATGATCGCCTACGCCTTCCTGCAATCTCGCCGCCTCAAACAAGCGGGAGGGGGAAAAAAGAATCCTCGGCCCACCGCCCCAACCGAGCCTACCCGCCGTCAGGCAAGCCATCCTCTCCGCGCTCGCGCAGCCGCCCCCAATCCGTTGCCCCCACTGCCGCAGAACCCTCTCCGCTAAAAATCTGCCAAAGTAGTGCTAGAGCGGTTCCTGATTTGACGGAATCGAAGGGGATTGAACGAAGCCGCTGACGCGTCATTTGGTGCGTGGGTTTGCGGATGACGCTTCTGTTTTGAAGGATTGCGGCTGTTGAAGCGCAATCTTGAGAACAGGAGTTTGAGATGGCCCAGTTGAGCCCTCTTCGCCGACGCATGATCGAGGACATGACGATCCGCAATCTGTCGCCGGCCACCCAGCGATCCTACGTGCACGCGGTGGCCAAGTTTTCGCGCTATTTCGACCGCTCGCCGGACCGGCTCGGCCTGGAGGACGTCCGCGGCTTCCAGGTCCATCTGGTTTCGGCGGGAGTCTCGTGGCCGGCGCTGAACCAGACGGTGTGCGCGCTGCGGTTTTTCTACGGCGTGACGCTGGGCCATGCCGAGATCCCGGAGCGGATCGTCTACGCCCGCTCGCCACGCACGCTGCCAGTGGTGCTGAGCGCCGACGAGGTCGTCCGGTTCCTGGAGGCGGTGCCGAGCCTGAAGACCCGAACGGCATTGACCACGGCCTACGCCGCGGGACTTCGCGCCTCGGAGACCGTCGGGCTGAAGGTCGGCGACATCGACAGTGAACGCGGCGTGATCCTCGTCCATCACGGCAAGGGCGGCAAGGACCGCACCGTGATGCTGTCGGCGCAGCTTGTGCGCATCCTGCGAGTCTACTGGCGGCTGGCGAAGCCGCAGGGTTGGCTGTTTCCCGGGCGCGGCGTCGACCGCCCCATCGATGTGCAGGTTCTCTATTCGGCGTGCCGCTCGGCGCGTGCGGCTGCCGGCATCGACAAGCGCGTGACGGTGCATACGCTCAGGCACAGCTTCGCCACGCATTTGCTGGAGAACGGTACGGACATCCGCATCATCCAGGTGCTGCTCGGCCACAACAACCTGTCGAGCACGGCGCGCTACACGAAGGTCTCGAACGGTCTCATTCGGCGGACGGAAAGCCCGCTCGATCGGCTGACCATTGAGGTTGTGCCGCCGGGCTGACCGGTTCCGCCAATGTCGGCGAGACTGGAGGTGGCGGACATCTTCCGCCGCCACGGCGAGGCGTATCGGCAGGCCCATGACGGCCATCTCGGGCGCGTCGAGCGGCGCGTGATGAGCGCGATCGAGCTATGCCGGACCGCCGAACTGGGCGGCCATGTCGAGGGCTGCCGGTCCTGCGGGGCGATCCGCGTCGCCTACAATTCCTGCCGCAATCGGCACTGCCCGAAGTGCCAGGGACAGGCCTGCCGGGAATGGCTTGCCGCGCGGCAGGGCGAACTCCTGCCGGTTCCCTATTTCCACGTCGTCTTCACGCTGCCGGCGCAAATCGCGGCGATCGCCTTCCAGAACAAAGCGGCGGTCTACACGATCTTGTTCAAGGTGGCCGCCGAGACGCTACGCACCATCGCCGCCGATTCCAAACATCTGGGAGCCGAGATCGGCCTTGTCGGCGTCCTGCACAGTTGGGGTCAGAACCTCCATTATCATCCCCATATCCATTGCATCGTGCCAGGTGGTGGGCTGTCGCCCGATGGAACGCGCTGGATCTCTTGCAAGCCCGGCTTCTTCCTGCCGGTGCGGGTGCTGTCGCGCCTGTTCCGCCGACTCTTTCTGGAGGAACTGCGGACAGCGTATGAAGCGGGCAAGTTGAGCTTCTTCGGCGATCTCGCCGAACTGGCGCTGCCCGTCGTGTTCAGACGCCGGCTGGGCGAGGCCCGCCGCCTCGAATGGGTCGTCTATGCCAAGCCGCCGTTCGGCGGGCCAGAGCAGGTGCTGGCTTATCTCGGTCGCTATACCCACCGTGTCGCCATCGCAAACTCCCGGCTCGTCAGCATGGCCGACGGCAAGATTGTGTTCCGCTGGAGAGATTATCAGCATGGCGGCAAGGCAAAGCTCATGACGCTGAATGTGCACGAGTTCATCAGGCGCTTCCTGCTGCACACCCTGCCGGACGGCTTCCACCGCATCCGCCATTATGGATTCCTCGCCAACGGCCATCGCGCCGCAAAGCTCGACCTGTGTCGCAGGCTGCTGGCCAACCCGCTGCAGGACAATATCGAACCGCGCGTCGAAAGCACGCCCGCGCCCCTCAGATTAGCGCATCGCTGCCCATGCTGTGGAGGATCGATGATCACGCTGGCCATCTGGCGCTGCGGACAAGCGCCGCCAGGTCCCTTGTGGGACAACACCTCATGATCGTACGCGGCAGGTCCACATCACCAGCTTTGGTATCCGTCGCCATCCGCGCCGGCATGCCGACCTTTGACTTTCCGCACAAGACCGCGAGCACTCGTGCCCGCGACAGAAGGCGTCCCCACCCAATCCGCGGTGATCGCCATCAAGAGTCGACCTTCCACCGTGCCATCATCCCTTGGGGTCGCATCGCGGTTGCCCTTCATTCACCCGACGAAGACAATCCCGACCGCCCCTCCAGGCTACAATCCCCATAGCGCCAGATTAGCCCGCGGCTTCGTTCAATCCGGCTTGCAATGAGGTCCGACGTCGAGCCTGCGTGCCCCGGCTGTGCCCGGACCTCACAGAACCCTTCAGATTCCGGATCAGTCGGTTTTGTGATTCAAGATGCTGGCTGGAGTGGAGGCCAGCATCGGATGACGCGACCTCTTTCGGATGATCTTCGCGAACGTGTTGTAGCGGCGGTTTTGGGTGGCGAGAGCCGCCGGTCGGCCGCGAAACGGTTCGGCATTTCGGTTTCGGCGGCGGTGAAGTTGTTGCAGCGCCATCGGGCGACTGGCTCGGTTGCGCCTGGCAAGATGGGCGGACATCGCAAGAGGGTGCTGGAGCCGCACCGTGCCTTCATCGAGGCGCGTGTGCGTGAGACGCCGCATCTGACACTGCATGGTCTGAAGGATGAGTTGGCCGCACGCGGGGTCAAGGTCTCGCACAACGCGGTCTGGATGTTCTTGAGGCGCGAGGGCCTGAGCTTCAAAAAAACGCTGTTCGCCCTTGAGCAGGCGCGCGCTGATATTGCCCGCAGGCGTCAGCGATGGCGCTCTTGGCAGGCCGGCCTCGATCCGCAGCATCTGGTCTTCATCGACGAGACCTGGATCAAGACCAACATGGCTCCGCTGCGCGGTTGGGGGCCGAAGGGCGAACGGCTGCGCGGCTTGGCCCCGCACGGCCACTGGCGCACGCTGACCTTCCTCGGCGCGCTGCGCTGCGATAGGCTCGCGGCACCTTGCGTCTTCGACGGGCCAATCAACGGCCAATGCTTCCGCGCCTATGTCGAGCAGCAGCTCATCACCGTGCTGAAACCCGGCGACATCGTCGTCATGGATAATCTGGGAAGTCATAAGTCGGCGGCCATCAGGCAGATGATCAAGGCGGCCGGCGCCAGGCTTTGGTACCTACCGCCCTACTCCCCAGACCTCAATCCGATCGAGCAGGCCTTTGCCAAAATCAAACACTGGATGCGCCAAGCTCAGAAACGTACCGTCGAGGACACTTGGCGCCACATCGGCCACCTCGTTGAAACGATCGAGGCAACCGAATGCAACAACTACTTCGCAAACGCCGGCTACGCTTCCATCAAAACGTGAAAGGCTCTAGGTGGAACTGCTCAGATCCATGCCCATCTTGATCGCAACGCCTTTTGACGCGACAATTCAATGTTGGGCTAGGAGGGCGAGATCACTACTGGAGCCGGAATTTCTGCGCGATTTCGCAAGTAGTGAATGGCGACTCGTCACCTCGTGCCGCACATTTGGGGACAATTCCGCTCTCAAATACGGTGAGATGGGGCAGTCTCGTGGAATTTCCTGGCCAGCGCTCGGGGCACTAGTTGATGAACGCAGCAAAACGCTAGAGGTAGGTTTTTGTCGGTCGGGCCAGATAGCAAAATTCAATTATATTATGACCAGACGGACATACTGAATGCGTTTCGCTAAGGAATTGATGAATGGACTCGTGCGATTTTCGAACTAGGCATATTGTTCTTTATTGTGTTCAGGTCCACTATGCGATCGCTGTTCCGTCGTTGAGGTGCTGGGATAGCATCGGCTCTGCGTTGCCATAAATTTAGGAAAGCTGGTTTGCCACGGTAACGTTTAAACCTACACTGAAGACCCAAGGACTGCTTCTCGTCTTGGCTCTTGGGGGCTAGTTTTACTGTTTAGACGGGAGCCGAACGCGGTCGAGGGGTCGGACTTCGTCTCGAGAAGAGCCCGGGATTGTGACTGTTCGATGCTGGCATCCCGGTAAGATTTTCGTCGAATTCAGGGCCGCGACACCAAACCGACACTACATCTGCAAATCGATCGAGCGATCTGTTGTTACCATTGCGAGGCTGCCCGCTTGGCGGCCATGGCTAGGGATATTCCCAATGCAAAGACTTTCGCGCCCCTTGTCGGACATGCAATCGGACTACGACGCCATCGTGATCGGCTCCGGCTATGGAGGCGGGGCCGCTGCTTCGCGGCTCACGCGTATGGGTCATAAGGTGGCAATCTTGGAGCGCGGATTGGAATGGCAGCCGGGCGAGTATCCCGACACCCCCTCGGAGGCGCTCGAACATTTTCAACTCGAGGGCGAGCACATCGGCCGCCATGGAAAACCGAGCGGGATATTCGATGTTCGCGTAAATCCCGATATGAATGTCCTCGTCGGATGTGGTCTCGGCGGCACGTCGTTAATCAATGCCGGCGTATCGCTAACGGCCGACAAGCGCGTGTTCGATGATCCGCGATGGCCGGCGGGCGTCGATGATGCCGATCTTCAGGAAGGCTACGGTCGCGCGATAGCGATGCTGTCGCCAACTTCCTATCCGAAAGATCACCCTGAACTCAACAAGCTCATTGCCCTGGAGATGGCGGCAGCGGCTATGAACTCGACCTACGTCCGTCCACCTATAAACGTGACTTTCGAGGACCGCATCAATATCGCTGGGGTGCACCAACGCGCCTGCACCCTGTGTGGCGATTGTTGCTCCGGCTGCAACATCGGCTCAAAAAACACGACCTTAATGAACTATCTGCCGGACGCGGTCGCTGGAGGTGTGCATGTCTTTTGCGACGTGCTCGTGCGCTGGATCGAGCGGAGCGCCGGCAAATGGACTCTCGGATATGTGGCTCAGGGTTTGGGTCCGCAACCATTCACTACCCACGAAAACCGCGTCTCGGCGCGCATCGTAGTTCTAGCCGCAGGTACCCTCGGTTCAACCGAAATTCTGCTGCGGTCGCGAGAACGCGGCCTGTCGCTTTCGCCCAAGCTCGGCACTGGCTTTACCGGTAACGGCGACGTCCTCGCCTTCGGCTACAACAACGACGTCCCCATTGACGGCATTGGCCTCGGTATCGAATCCGCCGACTACGATCCGGATCGTTCAAACAAGCGGCCGATCGGGCCGACCATCGCCGGCTTGATCGATTTGCGTGATACGCCGTCACTCGACGACGGCATGGTGATCGAGGAGGGAGCGATCCCCGGCTGCCTCGGGCCGTTTCTTCCTTCCGTCATGGCGACCGCTGCCAAAGCAATCGGCCGAGATACCGACAGCGGCGATCTCTTGTCAGAGGTCGGACGTGAGATCGAGAGCCTGACACTTGGGCCGTATCGCGGCGCGGTCAATCACACACAGACGTTCCTGGTGATGGCGCATGATGGTGCGGAGGGCGAGATGCGACTCGCCCAAGATCGGCTGCGAGTCGACTGGCCGGGGGTCGGCAGCAAGGCCGCGTTCGAACGCATTGCCCGGCGCCTCGGCGAGGCGGTCTCGGCCACAGGCGGCACGAGTGTTCCAAACCCAATCTGGACCGATCTTCTGAAACATCGGCTGGTCACTGTGCATCCTTTGGGTGGCTGCCCGATGGGCACTGATGCTTCTTCCGGCGTGGTCGACGCGGCGTGTCGCGTCTTCAAAGGCGCGAGCGGTACCGAGTTGCATCAAGACCTTTATGTTTGCGACGGTTCAGTGATGCCGCGATCGCTCGGCGTCAATCCGCTACTCACAATAACAGCGTTGTCCGAGCGCGCCATGATCCTTCTCGCACGCCGTGAAGGCCGCAGCATCAATATGTTGCCGCGTGCACCCATCGTCGACGCGGATGCCGCCAAGACCATCGGCGTTCGCTTCACCGAGCGGATGGCCGGGACAATTCGACCCGCAGGTGGCGGACCGCAATCGGACGCATCATTCGTTGTCACTGTCACTGCATGCGACGCTGCCCGGTTCATTGATGAACCCCGTCACGACGCCGGTCTACTAGGAAGGGTGGAGGCAAAGATATTGTCGCCCGATCCTCTGACGGTTGTGGGCGGCCGATTCAACCTGTTCATTGCCGACCCGGATAGGGTCGAGACCAAACAGATGAGCTATGCCATGCCTCTGATCGCTAGCGACGGAAGCACTTACTTCTTGCGCGGTGTCAAGCAGATCCACGACGACCGCGGCTTCGACTTGTGGCGCGACACCACTACACTTGCGGTCACGATCCGTGGCGGATCCGACGAAACCGGCCCGATCTTGTACGAGGGAACTTTTCATATTGAGATGCGCGACTTTCTTAGACAGTTGCGAACCATGACCGTCACCGATGCTCCCAGCCTCAGTGAGCGTCTCGGCGTGATGGGCCGTTTCGGCCGCTTCTTCGCCGGCCAGATATTCGACAGCTTCGGCGGACCATTTGCACGCGCGTCAGTCTTTGATCCAAACGTAGTTAGGTTGAAACGGCCCCTGCGAGCCGGTGAGCCGGAAGTGCACTTCTTTGAAACCATGGACAAGAAGCAGCTGCGCTTGACCCGATACCGTGGTGGCATCAAAGGGCCCGTGATCTTCGTGCACGGGCTAGGCGTGTCGAGCAGGATCTTTTCCACCGATACGATCGAAACCAACCTGCTCGAGTTCCTCTACGCTGCCGGATACGACTGCTGGCTGCTCGATTACCGGGCGAGCACCGAGCTTCAGTATTGCCGCGAGCAGTGGGACGCGGACGTGGTTGCTAAGTACGATTACGAGCCGACGATCGCATATGTGCGGCAAAAGACCGGCCAGGACACGGTGCAGGTGTTGGCGCATTGCTATGGCGCGATGACATTCTCCATCGCAATGCTGTCGGGTCTTGCGCATGTGCGCGCGGCGGCGATCTCGCAAATCTCGATCCACGCCGTCGTACCATGGTGGCCGCAGCGCGTGCTCGCCCATCTCCACGCGGCGGATGCGATGCATATCTTCGGCATATCGCTGGTCGATGCACGCGCCATGGTCGACCGCTCCGTGCTGCAGCGCCTCGTGGACGAAACGATCGGATTCGTCTATCCTTTCCGCCGTGAAGATCGCAGCCACAGTCTTACAAGCCGGCGCATCACCGCACTGTATGGACAACTTTATGAGTTGGGCCAGCTCAACCAGGCGACGCTCGACGCCATGCCCGAGATGTTTGGCCAGGCCAATGTGACGGCCTTCCGGCACCTTTCCAAGATTGCTCGCGCGGGGCACGTGGTGCGGGCCAACGGGACCGACGACTATTTGCGCGATTCCAATCTGCGAAATTTCGCGATTCCAACGCTGTTCGTCCACGGCGCTCTGAACCGCTGCTTTGCACCATCGGGCACGCGCAAGACAATCGAGGCCTTGTCGCGGGTCAACGGCCGTCGCCTCTACGATCGAAGGGAAATCGCGGAAACCGGGCACATCGACACTATTTTTGGCAAGAATGCTGCCCGCGATGTCTATCCCTCGATCGTAGCGCATCTCGATCATACTGCGAGGCAATGACATGGCTCGCAGCAACACCAAGGCACCAAGCCCAAGTAGCTATTGCAATGCGAGAGCATGGCGCGCTCGAAGTTGCCATCGGCCTGGGCAGAGAACCATCAGCACCAAGCTTTAGAAAAGTGAAAACAACTCCAGCATAGCCGACTGGGGGTTTGGCCATTTTGAATGGAATTGTCAGTTAAAAACCGTCGACGGGTAGGAACGGCTAGGTGCTTGCCGGAACACAAGCAGTATTTCGATGGTTACATCCGGCACATTTTGCTGGTCAACAGCTGCGGGAGCCGGGGATGACACGGCAATCGGCCACAAAGATAGAAATCAAAAGGCCCAGCCCAGTTGGTTGGTTCAGCCTGAAACTGCTTGTGAGGACTGGGATCAAGGTGCTCGTCTCCTCGCTTGTGGGCACGCAAACGGGGCGCCGCGAAATATTGGCCGCGCTCGACGTCGGAAAGCACGCCGGCGAACCGTACGACTATTCAAAATTCACTTCCGAACGGGGAGACTCTGACGTTTGGATAGACTACGTAGCAGATCTCGGCGACGGCTTTGACGCCACTCATTCAATCGCTTGGCTCGTGGGCCGCGATTTTGTTTTCCTGGACGCTGCTGGCAACATCGTTTCGCAACCTGTACCCCCGGGCCCCAACGAAGAGGTGAGTGTAGCCTGTGGCCCGGGCGTGGCTCATCCCTTGCCGCGCGCCGACCTGCTCCTATTCGGTGGTGATCAAGTCTACCCATATGCAACGCAGCAAGACTATCTCGATCGGACTTTCGGTCCCTATTACGCTGCAAGGCCGTGGGGTTCGCCCGACCCACTCGCGTCAGACGACAAAGGCTCCCGCCCGGTTTTCGCTATTCCGGGCAATCACGACTGGTATGACGGTCTCAACGGTTTCATTCGGATGTTCTGCCAGCCCGGCCGGTGGATGGGTTGCTGGGAAGTACAGCAGAGGCGCAGCTACTTTGCGCTGCGGCTCCCGCAGGGCTTTTGGATTTGGGGCGTCGATCTTGCGACTGAGGACGACATTGATCCGCCGCAGCTCAACTATTTCCAAAGTCAGGCAAAACTTCTTGGGGGCGCTGACCAAGTCGTCATTTGCTCGCCAAAACCAGCTTGGGTTGATTGCGCTGTTCAGACGCGACATTCTGCGGATATTGCCGGGTTCCAGTTCCCAGAAACCTGGAGGAAATTGGAGTTCGTTATTGATATTGCCACCAAGGCAGGAGCAACGGTCCCTCTCTGCATTGCAGGTGACCTCCACAATTACGCTCATTATAGGACAGCCAGCGGCCAACAACACTACATAACGTGCGGTGGGGGAGGAGCTTTCGCGCTCGGTACAACCGTCCAACCCGACAGCGTCGCTCTTGGAGCTCGTGGTATTGCGCATCGCGAGCACGCCTTTCCGTCAGTCTCTGAGTCGAGGTCAATGCGAAAGGGCGCGCTCCTAATCGCGCGGCGCCACTCGATGTTCTGTGCTGTGTTCGCCACCGTGATGCTCTGGCTTGTTTGGCTGTTCCAGTCGAGCAGCCTACTTCTGCTAGCGCTTGGCGGAAGCGGGCGACACTGGATTCACGCGCCCTTTCTTGAGACGATGCGGACAGCCGTTACGTCGCCGTCAACAATGCCCTCGGCCTTCTCCGATCTTCTTACGATCGCCCTCAACAGGCCCGGTACCACTTCAGCGTGCCTGTTTATTTGGATGGGCTTCTGCGCGTTTGCGTCGAGCGGTGCGAGACGGGACGCGGGTCTTTGGCAAAGCGTCGTCCTCGGCACATTCCATTTTGCCTGTCAGTTTTTTGTTGCAATCCTGATTGTCCTCTTCGTGGTGGAGTTGTTCGAGAACTTTGGCGGCGATGGCGGTGTACTTTGGTTGTTTCGTACAATCACTGTTCCGATGCTCTCGGTAGCGATCGGCTTCGTCTGCAACGGCTCCCTGTTTGGGTTGTATCTGTGGTGTGCGAACCAGTTTGCGGGTGCCCATGAGCAGGAAATATATTCTTCCCAGGCGATCCAGGACTGGAAATGCTTTTTACGCATGAAGGTAGGAGTCGACGGGCTTACCATCTTTCCCGTTGGCTTGCGAAAGGTGGAATGCAAGTGGCAAAGAGCATTAGGTCCGCGACAAGTATCGAAGCGAAGCCTTGCCAGGTTGAAGTATGCAATCTCGACTTACTTGGCTGGCGACTTGTTTGATGTACCAAAGGGCACAACTCGTCTGTACAACCCGTCTGTAGAACTTGCCCCGGAACTGATAGAATCGCCGATCAAGATCCCGCGAAGGCACTAGGAAAAGGCAGGCAGAACTGCGTTTTCTGACCAGCGGTAGTAGTCTCACGACTTCCCGACCTGCGCTTAAAACGCAACCTTGCGACGCTTTCGGAAGGGCGCGAAGCGTCCGCATGAACAGCGGCCACTCGTCGTCGCCTGGCCAGGGAACTGGTCCGGCTCGGTGCTTCGAGCCGCGGCGAGGAGCTCGTTGGGCTGGCGGGGTGAAGCCCCACCGAAGTGAGGCTGGTAGTCATCATCAGAACGGTCTACCCTAGATAAGTACACCACACCCAAACTCAATCCGATTGAAACGGAGTTAGGGGTAAGTTCGCTTATTGCTGGCGTGCCCGCATAAGTAGACACCGGAAATAGGATGCTCATTCCACAGCGCCAGGGAGCAACGCAATGAGACATAAATACATAGTGTTTGTTGTGGTTGCCTTCAGAGTAGCGAAGGTGAGGCCTGTGACGCTGGGGTGTGACAAATTGTGATCGGAATTAACCATAGATCTCAATCGGAACGCATTCGTATTCTTGATGAATCATCCGATTCAGCGCCGGTTGCCGGCACGGTGGATATTTCAGTTCCGTGCGATATATTCTGGGAACACTTTCGTCAGGCGCACCGATGGTCAAAATGGAACGCCTGCTTTTTCTGGGTCGCAAATCGCGAGTTGGTCCAAGGTCGGCAGCTTATTTGGGCATTCCAGCCCATCAAACGCTGCTATCTCTATCGAATGCCCGCATGGGCGCGGATCGTGGAGCTTGTGCCGGGGCAAAGGGTAACCTGGGAAGTTACCGCGGTGCCCGGCATGTACGCCCGCCACACTTACTCGGCGGAGGACTTGGGCTTCGGCCGGACGCGATTCGGTTCTTGGGAAAAGGCCATGGGTCCCGGCTTTCGATTAATGGAGCGCTTTTGGACGGCACATTTCATGTTCGTGAATCACGAGTCGCTAACCGGTGCGCAACGTCTGGAAACGATTTACAAGAATCACGGGAGCCTCGGTGATCCGGCATGGTATCGAGAGGCATGATACATCTGCACTCATACGGAAATAATCCGGCACAACCGCCGCTTGTGGTAATCCCTGGAATCGACGGTTCTATCGGCAGCGTGCAACCAATAGTGGAGGAACTCCGGCAGGACCGGCGGGTCATCCTTGTTGACTACACAACGGAAACTGAAAAGACGTTAGATGCGTTGTCCACCTCGATTGCGAATGTTTTGCGCGAGGAGGTCCGCGGTTCCTTCGATTTACTGGGCCAGTCGATCGGTACCATTTTAGTTGCTCAGGTGTCGATGCAAGGCCTTCCGGTCCGCCGCGTAGTGCTGATTTCTACCTTTCTGCGGCTTACCGACTTCAAGCTGAAGCTCAGCAACTTGTTGGCTGGCGTGTTGCCGCGCCGACTGTATAGAATTTTTTCTCGACCGGTTCTCAAATGGGCATGTGGGCCCGTGGGCGACGGGTATCATCATCCCTTCTTTGACAAGTCTGCCGAAAGCGATCCAAGACACATAATAAAAAGGACTGGTTGGGAGATTGGCCGGGATTTCCGCCAGGACGTTGGCAGCATATCTCAGCGGTTGCTCATACTTATGGGAGCAAAGGATCGTTTTGTACCGAACGTGCAGCGTGAAATTCACCAGCTGAGAAGCCTTCTCGTTCGTCGGGATGCAAAGGTAGTCGCGGTACCAGGGGCTGGCCACGTCCTACTACCGACATCGGCTATCGGATTTGCCGTCCTGCAGATTAGGGAATTCCTGACGTGACGAATCGTGCCCGCGCCGGGCTCTGGGCTGGTCTCATAATTGCATTGGCGACAACGGCCTTTCTTTTGGCCGGGAGGTTCATGCTTCCGGAAGGAATGGATCTCCGGCATATGGCTCTGTTTGTCGATCCGGCGAAACATTCGCGATTGGCTCTGGCGATCGGTGCGCTAAATCATATTTTGGCAGGATCGGTGATCGGGCTGCTATACGGCCAGCTGGCGCCGCGCTTCACTCCTATGACGGGCATTGCGGCTCTCATGATTTCATGGGCGGCGTTGATGCTGGTGGGGCTGCCTTTGACCGGTCGCAGTCCTTTCGGCATGGAGGATGGTGTTTCTCTAGCAGTATGGACGCTCGCGCTACACATTGCTTTTGGAGCTGCGTTAGGCGTGCTGGCGAACCTGACGTTGGCTAGGCTCGCCCGACCGAACTATTGAGAACCTTCATGTCGCCCGCCGTTGTCGCGACGGTCTGTCTTCCCTGACCTCACACACTTCCAAGCGCGAAGCGCCATGCGCCCTGAGCCGAATGTGCCGCTGTCGATAGCCGAAGCTCCGGCGCTCGTTGGCAAGGTCGCGTAGCCGGCTGCGCAGTTCCGTCGCAGGTGGGCGATGATCTCGCGAGCAGCGCCACAAAGGAACATGCCGCTCCGACAGACATCGTGGCCTGGATCGATTCGGAACTACGGTCAGGACGCTCGTTGGAAAGGCGATTTTCTAAATACGCCAATTTCACATCGTAGAGTTTGTTTGTTTGGCCCCCAAGCGGTTCAATTTGCGCTATGGTAGCGTGATCCCACGTTTTCTCTGGTGAGGAGAGTTGCGATGAGTACTATCGAAAAGTCACTTTTGTCCGCCGTCGCCCTGACCGCGCTTGTCGCGTTCAGCGGCAACGCGTGGGCTGACATCCTGATCGGCGTTGCCGGTCCGATCACCGGTCCGAACGCAGCGTTCGGTGCCCAGCTTCAGAAGGGTGCCGAACAGGCAGTCGCCGATATCAATGCGGCGGGCGGCGTTCTTGGCCAGCAGCTCAAGCTTGAAGTCGGCGACGACGTCTCCGATCCCAAGCAAGGCATCTCGGTCGCCAACAAGTTCGTCGCCGACGGCGTCAAGTACGTCGATGGCCACTTCAACTCCGGCGTCTCGATCCCGGCGTCGGAAGTCTACGCCGAGAACGGCATCCTTGAGATCACGCCGGCCGCGACCAATCCGAAGTTCACCGAACGTGGCATGTGGAACACCTTCCGCACCTGCGGACGCGACGATCAGCAGGGCAAGGTCGCTGGCGACTATCTCGCCGCGAATTTCAAGGATGCCAAGATCGCTGTCATCCATGACAAGACGCCTTATGGCCAGGGCCTCGCCGACGAAACCAAGAAGGCGCTCGCAGCCAACGGCGTGACTGAGGCCATGTATGAAGGCATCAATGTCGGCGACAAGGATTTCTCGGCCCTCATCGCCAAGATGAAGGATGCGGGCGTCTCGGTCGTCTACTATGGCGGCCTGCACACCGAAGCCGGCCTGATCATACGCCAGCTCGCCGACCAGGGCCTCAAGGCAACCTTTATGTCCGGCGACGGCATCGTGTCGAACGAATTGGCCTCCATCGCCGGCGACGCCGTCGATGGCACGCTGATGACATTCGCTCCGGATCCGCGCAAGAATCCGGACGCCAAGGAACTCGTCGAGAAGTTCCGTGCGGCCGGCTTCGAGCCTGAGGCCTATACCCTCTACTCCTACGCAGCGATGGAAATCATCGCGGCCGCCATCACCAAGACCGGCTCAGCCGATGACGCTCAGAAGGTAGCCGAGACCATCAAGTCGGCCGGCCCCTGGAAGACTGCGATCGGTGAGATCGGCTATGACGCCAAGGGCGACATCACCCGTCCGGATTATGTTATATACGAGTGGCAGAAGGGTGACGATGGCAAGTCTATCTATAAACCGCGCTGCCCACCTTTTTGCCACTGAAGGCCTTGGTCGTGGGGAAACTGAATCATATATTTTTGACCGTACGGTCTCCCCGGCCTCGAGCTGAACTGAAACAAAAGCTAAGTGCTCGTGATGCGGTAGCTATATACCTTTCTCTTTTATTATCTTTAGCAAATTTCATGGTTGTATTCCATGGATTTCTTTTTGGTCCTTCTGTAATAGTGGTAAACACTCCTAGTCTCACGTTATATCATCAGGGATGCTATAAAGGACTAAGATTTAGCGAGATGGTTATTCAAATTAATTTTGCAAATAATTCGCTGTCCGGAAAAAATGGGATATTAACTTTGATATCCGCTGAGCTAAAATCTAACGAAAGGAGCGCAATTTTTATGGCCTCAAACGAGGTGTCGATTTCTGGCACTCAAAATTCGACAAAATACGATGAGATTACGAATGTCTTGGAGACTGATCTTAGCTATAATGAAAGCCAAAAGGTAGTATTTTGTAGAGAAGATGGAAATTACTTCCGTAATGCTGCAATAACGACTATAGAAGGAAATGTAGAAGCGGTTTCCGTTGAAGAGTCCAATGTTAAAAGTATGAATATACGATTTTCGCCTGTTGACGAAGATATATCGCATAATCTTTCGATAGGCGAAGCAAAAAAGATGCTGAAAGACAAGAATATTAATGGGTACTCATTGTTGCTAAGCTATAAATTAATAAATGATGGCATAGTTGACAATTTATTCAGAAATAACGAGCGAAAGCTTATATGCAAATTGCAATCTCATAACGATCTTTATGCGGTCTATATCTCTCAAGGATGGGTAGACATAAATCTATTGAGTTGCGAATGACGCGGCTCCGCTCATATTAGTCATATTCTGCGGCAAAAATGCGTGGAAGATAAGGTAATTTGAGGATAATTTATGAATAGTTCTTCCATAACCAACAGCAATTTCATTTATGTCGGAAAACCGCAAGATTGCTCCAGTCCCGTCCCGAGCCTGTCTTTCGTAAGACCGTATGTCCGCCTCTGCCGGTGAGGTGGCTCGCCCTACACTGCGCGTCCGAGGGTTGCTCGGGCGGGCCGAGCCGATCCTCATCACAGGAGGACGAGCCGTGGCGGATTATAGAGAAGCATTTGTCGGAATCGATGTTGCGAAGCTGAAGAACGCTATTGCGATTGCGGAGGTGGGCCGGGAAGGAGAAGTTCGCTTCTTCGGCGAGGTCGACGCGTCGGCTACCAGCATGCGGCGGGTCATCGGCCGGATCGCCAGCCGCTTTGATCACGTGCATTTCTGCTACGAAGCTGGGCCGACGGGGTACGGCCTTTATCGCCTGATCCGGTCGCTCGGGCAGGAGTGCACCGTGGTTGCGCCATCATTGATACCGAGGAAGCCTGGGGATCGGGTAAAGACGAACCGTCGCGACGCTATCTCGCTCGCCCGGCTATTGCGGGCCGGCGAGCTGACGGCGGTTTGGGTTCCCGATGAAGGGCACGAGTCCATGCGGGCTCTCGTCCGAGCCCGAGCTGCGGCAGTTGAGACGCTGCGCGTCCACCGCCAGCAGGTCGGCGCATTCATGCTCAAGCAGGCCGTAGCTATCCGCGCAAGAAGAGCTGGACGATGCGTTATCTGCGCCGGCATCGACAACAGCGGTTCGATTACCCCGCGCATCAGATCGCCCTCCAGGAGATGGTTGAGGCGGTGCGTGTCTCGAAAGAACGGGTCGAACGGCTGGAGCGTGCAATCGAAGAGTTCGTCCCGGCCTGGTCGCTGGCGCCGATCGTGTGGGCGCTTCAGACATTGCGTGGGGTAGACCTGATCGTCGCCGTGACGTTCGTCACCGAGGTCGGCGACGCCAGCCGCTTCGAAAGTCCACGGATATCTCGGTCTCGTTCCCGCCGAGCGCTCAACCGGGGAGACAGTCCGGCGCGGCGGCATCACAAAGGCAGGCAACGGCCGTGTTCGCCACATGCTGGTCGAGAGCGCCTGGACCTATCGACATCCGCCCAAGGTCGGGAAGGCAAAGCTATACCGATTGGAGCAGGCGCCACCGAAGGTGCGCGAGATCGCCTGGAAGGCGCAGTCCCGCCTGACAGCCCGCTACCGCATGCTGAGTGCACGGAGCAAGAAGACAACGGTCGTCTGCACCGCGATCGCCCGCGAACTGGTCGGCTTCATGTGGGCAGTCGCAAGGGCGGCGCGCGCCACCTGATCGCCCGCCGAGACGGCCCACATCTCGCGCATGGGCGGAGGCGGGACCACGGCAGGGGAATGCCCGTCAGACGCTTTGTGGCCGGCAACTGGCCGACGCCCGCAGTAAGATAGGAACAGCCCCGGACGCACAATCGGGTAAGAAGGTCGAGATGCTGTTTGCACACCTCAAGCGCATCTTGAGACTGGACCGCTTGCGCTTGCGCGGACCGAACGGCGCAAAAGACGAATTCCATCTCGCCGCCGCAGCCCAAAACCTTCGCAAACTCGCAAAACTGATACCGATGCCAGAGCCGATGCCGGTCTGAGGGCCGAGCGCCGACATTCAGCTCAAAGGTCCGAAAGTCGCCCCGATCAGAACATCGACTTCTTCAACACAATCGATCAATTGCGGACATTGGCAGACGTTCGCACCCGAAACGCCTTAGCCCAGCCTGGAAACCGGGATCAGAGCGTTTCCATCTCGGAAAATTTCAACTAGGTGCACGTTCTTGAGCCCGTCCCAATATCGCGGATTTATGTGCTCGAAGACGATCATCTGGAACTCTTTTCCCATTTCATTTGCCGTGGTGATGAACTGGTCCAAAAGCTCCAGTGCCAACTTGACCTTTGCGACATCGCTCTGGTCGACGTCCTTCTCGCCCTCCCCGTCCTCCTGATCATCCTCGCCCCAGTAGGGCCTAGAGAACTGATCAATAATCAGAAACGGTGCCACGTGAATGCCGTCGTTCCCCATGATCAGTTCATGCAGACCAAGGAACAGAAACAAGTGGAGGAACATGTGGTTGGAACTGCTGCCGACGTTCTCGGTCGATGCTGTTCTGGGCTTGCGCAGATGAAGCTTCTTTTCCGAGTAATTGAAGGCGGAACGATATTCGCCATAGTTCCCGAGCGCTGCCTTCGTTAGAGAAATATATTCCTGGATTGCCTCATCAAGGGCCCTGGTGAACAGCTCTTGCCGGTCGTTGACAGGTGACACAGCGAGGTCTTCGATTTCAGCTTCCAGGTTTGCGATCAACTGACTGTTGTCTGGAGCCTTTTCTGACTCTGGATCGCCGTACAGCTCAAGCTTGGCTTTCGTTTCGCCGATGAAGATATATTTATCTTTGTCGGTCTCGAAGCTCTCCATCTCGGCGGGAAGGGCTTGAAGGTCCTTTTCGAGCTTCTGGCGCTGAGTTTCCAATGCCTTGATAATTTCGGAGATGTTACTGTCCAACGGCGTCTTTCGAGCAGTAGCGTCTTTAATCTGCTGTAGACCCTCAGAAAGGTTCCTGAGGATGTCGTCGAATACGGATGTACGAATCGTCTCCTCGTAGTTCCTCATCAGATATTCAACGGGCTGGAGGCTATCCGCTGTCTCCTTGAGGGTCACCTTATGATTTCCATACTCCGAAGCGAATTTGCGAAGCCCCCTGATCTTTCGAGAAACGCGGTATATCTGCGAAGAAATTTCCTCATACTGCGCGGATACATACAGATCGGGGCCACTCTCCCGCTCTGTCACCCTTCGCTTCAACGCGGCGACTGAAGCATCTGCGTCTGTATCGTCGGCAACGAGTCCGTACCCCTTCGCCCGCGCGACGGTTTCAGCCAATTGGGCGTTAAACTGATCGCGCTTTTCCTCCGTTTTCGCGGTCAGTTTTTCAAGACGGGCGAGGCTTCGCTCCAACTCAGCCCGTTTTTCTCGCTTCAGTATGTTCTCGACCGTGTCGATCCCCACAGCAATGTCGAATATGCGTGGTAACGCCTCTTGATAGCGAGGCTCGTTCTGCTTGTCGAAAAACTGATCGCTATGCGTGATTATATCTTGAGAGATCGTGTTGAAGAGCAGGAAGTATCGCAGAGACACCCTAGAGCCGGTTTGCAGCGTTCTCCCGCCAAAGGGAATTTTGACGTCTTGGTCGATGCCGAAGTCAGCGCTCAATTGCTTTTTCAAAACGCTTTCGCTGATATTCGGGATTGGGGCGGAGTCCGGCACTTCCCCTATTGAGGAGAAGTAGTAATCAGACGATGTGGTCGTTCCTGCCGGTGCGTGTCTCGCCAGCGTATAGATTTTATCGTTCACATGAATGCGCAGTCCGTACCAGGCGATATTTTCGTTGATAATGCTCTCAGAAATCCGATGCTTGCTCGCGAACATGCAATAATCGACGATGTCCAAGATGGCGGTTTTACCAGTGTGGCTGTCTCCGGTGATCACATTCACCTTGTTCGGCAAGAACGTAACGGACCTTCTTTGTTCGGTCTTGAGCCACAGGTGAAGGCTTTCGATGTAGAATTTCATAGCTCGATCCTCGCATTGAGGTAGAAAACTTCAGCATTGCCGGAAACCAGGGCAGCTATGTTTGGTGACGCGCGCTTAACGCGCTCGGCGCGTTTGCCCATCGATGCGTCAAAAGATAAATCAGACGCAATCACCGCGCCATCGCCCTTCAATTGAAGCACGCCTATCTCATACAAAAATTGGAGGGCATTGACGGTCGGAGTAAGCGACGCAAAGTATCGCTCATTGAAATTGTAGAAGAATTCGATGTTGTCGATCAGATACTGCTCAAAACTGACAAAGCGGAATCTGCCATCTGCAAGTCTTTTTACCATCTGACGATGCGCAACAACTGGCAAAATCAACGCAATTTGGGGAATCTTTAGAAATCCCGCTTCTTTCAGCACAGAGGAGATCGCGAACGCATTGATCCCGAGATTATTGTAATATGAACTGAACTTCACTTGTAGCGGTCTTTCCAGTCGCTCAACCAGCCAATCACCGGTCGATCAGAGAGATCGTAGAACCCGCCATGGCTCATGGGTATCGGAAGCTCCTGCGAAGCAAGCGTCAGCTTTCTCTGCCGCAAATCTCCGACAATCGTACGGGCAGATGCGCCCTCGTCACCAGTTGACTGTTGGCCTGAGTAGGCCTGGAGGAACTTGCCTTCCCACATGACGGAAGCCTCTTCCTCCAAATCGTCAATATCGGATTGGGTGATATCCCCGTCCTGGATCAGTCGTTCCATGTTATCGCGAAAGTGCAGCCGCCTAGTGGTGAACTTCGTATGAAACTCAATGTTATCCTCCGAGATGTCAGTGATATCCACCAATTGCTTGATGAACGTCTGGTCGAGGAGATTGTCCGGCAAAACAGGCGGAAATTTCCTGAAAAGCAGACCGCCGCTCCGAGCTTTATCGAAATGCCGTCGGTATTTCTGGGTGAATTCGTCAAAGCTGATCGCGATTTTCTGCCCTGCCTTGACGGTGGCGTACGAATTTTGCCGTACCTCTGAGTCGATGGCGTGAAAAACGTCGTCAATACGGGATTGGTGTATCTGCTTCTCGGCGATGGACGCTCTACATAGGTTGATGATTTCGTCCTTCCCCAAAGCGAACGACAGGTGCTCAAAAAACCTCTCTGACACGACGGCGTCGAGTGAGAGCACGTCATCGATGTAGCCTTGAATCACCTGGTCTTTGCTTTTCGCCTTGAGCGACGTGATATCAGCGACAAGCTCAGCATGACTTTTGGTGGTAGCTTTGAAGGCTTCAATGGATATCAGAAGGGCGTTTTTGTCGTTTTCTGACTTGTTGGATGCGAGCAGGAAGCTGGTCTTTTTAACAAAGGCAAGCTGAGAATCCGCCGACGCCCGTCCATCCGCCGGGTCGATGATCAATTTGCACCAGTTCGAAATCGATTTCCAAAGATCACTGTCCATCGTCGTAAGGTTGATTGGAGCGCCCTGTGCGCTCGTCTGAACTGTGTGCTTCAGCTGGACAAGTAGATTAGTGCCGTCGGGACGCTCGATATGAACGTCATCTAAAACCTCCAAGCCCACAACTTGGCCGATTTTCAGATTTAGCAGCTCATTTAGAAAGTAATAATACTGGTAGTCGAAACCAATTGATTTATCTTCTGCACTAGTCGTATCGACACGCGACCTTCCGCTCATGGCCTACCAACAGAATTCGAGAAAACACGCCCCAAGTTGGTACCCCGACACCTAGCAGCTGCCAATCGCTATTTCAATTTACTAACAGGGGATTTGGAGCTAAAGATCCGTATCAATTTAACCGATTCTGTCGCTGACTTCGCCTTCTCGGGTCTTGAGAAGGAAGATCTGGAGATTCTCGCTCGGTTGAATAAATCTCGTCCCGTCCGGAACCGGCAGGACTCTGGAACTTTCTGTCCAACTCAGCCTGTGCGGAGGTGGCGAGTATGTCCGCTTTCAGTGGAAGGTTCCGACCGTCCGAAATGACCGATAAAAGGCGCAGAGCCGGCATTGGTTCGGGGCAGATCAGCTCGTCTATTGTGCCCTATGTTTCGGCTTGCCGCCGGCAAATTGCTTCAATGCATTTGCCCGCCTAGAAAGGTGCCCCCTCGGATTCACTGGTCGCTGTCACTTATTCGGACCCTGAAATTGCCTGCCGCCGCGATTTCTCTGACATGTCGACGACAGGGAGCCCTTCCTTTCTGGCCTTGGCAAACGCTCGATCGCTTTCCAGGAACTCTGCCAGCATGAACGGGATCAGTTCCGCTACCGATTCGGACTCGCCATAGGTCTGACGATAAAGCGCCGCATAGTCCTTCAGTGCTTGGTTCAGGTCTGCACTTACGCTTATGGTGATCTTCGAAGGGGTCCGATCCGGAAGTTTGCCGAGTTTCAGATTGGTCATGATGGCTCCAGTCAATTCGGGTACGGCCGTAGCACAAGATCCTTGTGCACGATGACGCGCAGTGGCCAACCAGGGCGGACGGTAATCGTGGGCTGAATATTGAGGTTCTTCTCGGTGATGCGCTGGCCAGCTCGACTGACGTTCTGCTGAGCGGATTCGCGGATTGCTTTGACCAGGTCGCTTTCCTCTTCCCCGAGGCTCAGCTCCGTGCCGACCCCTAGCAACGTGGCCAGCGCAACGCCTTTGATCAGCTGCCAGGTGTGGAAATCCACCTTGTCCTCAAGCCCGGCATAGCCGGCGGTGTCCGTCGCCGGCAGATTGTCGATTTCGATCGAAGAGCCGTCGGGCAGCAGTATCCGTTGCCAGACCAGCAGCGCGCGCCTTTGTCCAAAGGCAACAACGCTGTCATATGTGCCAATCAGGCGAGAGCCTTGCGGAATGAGCAAGGTGCTGCCGGTGACTGTGTCGTGCACATTCTCGGTGACCTGTGCGACGACGAGGCCGGGCAAGTCGGAATTGATGCCAGTGATTAGGCTCGCTGCGATGACGCTGCCGGCCATCAGCTGATACGGCGAAGCCGGCGTCTGCAGTGCATGCAGATTGTAGATCCCACTTGTGTTCCGCTGGCTGACAAAATCGAGCTTGCGCTGTTGATTGTTTGGGTCGCCCTCGGCCGGTGCTACCGAAGCTGAATCGCGTGCGGCATCGGATTGTGGAGCCGTTGCCTCAAAGGGTGGACGCCCGCCCTGCCCGTTGCCGGCGGCATCCGCTTGCCGGGATCGATTTTCGATCCGGAAGAAGACTTGCGATTCGCGCGCCTCAACCGCCTGCTGTGCAAGGCGCTGCTCCTCCGCCGAAACCTCCTGGCCCGGCGCGATGCCCAGCTGGCGTTGGTGCTCAAGGATGGGGCGGCCGAGGTCGCCGGGCAGCGGTGGTCCAAGCACCGGAGGCTTGGGCTTGATCCCGGAATAGTCCTTAGGCAGCCTTTCAATTGCCTCCGCGGTTGGCTTCCGCTCGGTGTTGTAAAGCTCTTCAGCCTGCTCTTTGATGCGCAGTGCCGGTCCTTGCAGCGCCATCATGGTGACGGCTAGAACGGTCCCGGAACCAACAGCAGCAATGGCGACAATAATGCCGCGCTTGAAGCGCACAGCGCGGCGAGGCGAGGCCCGCAGCTGCAGCTGTTCTGGATCGAGTTTCGGTGGAGCATCGGAGCGGGAAGTATCCGTCATGGCCGTCCCTCACCTGCTGGAACGCGAAAAGAGCAATATCCGCCGCGGCGCTTGCCTGCCGTCGGTCCTCGTGATGCGCACCACCTGCTGCTGCTTGGCGCCGAGGCGCAGTTCGGCCGCGGCGAAGAGGCGATCGACGATGTAATAGTTGCCCCGTACGCGGTAGTTGACGAGCTGGTTGTCCCCGTCAGCACCGACGATGAAGAGCGGCGGGGCCTCGCCCTGATCGATGCGGCGCGGAAACTCGATGTAGACCTTGCTGCCATCATCGAACGCGCGCGTCGGCCTCCAGGGCGGCATGTCGCCGGTAATCGAATAGCGGAAGCGAATATTTTCGAGAGCCACATTCGACGCCACTGGCATAGCGGCGTCGGCCTGCGCATTGCGCCGGCGTAGCGCAATGATCTGGTCCTCGCTGTAAGTCCAGGAGATGGCCGCCATGGCGGTCTTATCCGTGCTTTGAAGCTGCAGGTGATAGCTTCGCCGGTCCGTGGTGATCACCAGATTGGTGGCAAGTCCTGGCGCGAAGGGCTTCACCAGCACATGGGTGCGCTGGTCATCGCCGGAGCCACTGACGGTGTCGCCAATTACCCAGCGCACTGTGTCGCCGGCCGACACGGATTGGAGTTTCTCGCCTGACTGCAGAGCGATATCGCTGACGCGCTCCGGTGCGGCATAGAGCTGGTAGAGCGCGCCTTCGGCAAAAGGGTAAACCTGCACCGCATTCACATAGCCATATTTGGTGGGTTGCTGCGTCGCCGCCTTGTTGGCATCGGCAACACGTTCTTCAGGCGAGCGCTTGTCTTCAGCAGCCTTGCCCGGCTCGGGCTGCAACTGGCCGGGCAGCGGCAGCGGTGTCGGCACTTCCACGACCTTGACGGGCTTCTCCGGCGCCTTCTCGATTGCCGCCGGTTGGAACTTGGCAGCATCATAGGAAATCTGAGGTGGCGGCACCGGCCTCGAGGCACAGGCGGAGATGACCGCAGCCGACGTCGACAGGACCAGCGCAGTGCGGAGCGACGAGAGTCTATTTATCATTGGCGGACTCCTTTGGGGGAACGGAAGTCTGCGCGGCACTGTCGAGCTCGCGCGACCAGTCGATGGCATTGATGAAGACGCCGAGCGGGTTTTTGCGTAGCTGATCGGTATTGTTCGGCGGCCGGATCACAATGGTGAGGATCCCGGTCCAACGCGTTGTGCTGGCGAGGCTGCCGCGCTCAAAGACCTGCTCGGTCCATGTGACTTGAAAGGAGCTCTCGGACGCTCGAACCACGCTCGTCACCTGCACCGAGACGCTGCGCGTGCCGATCTTGCCGAACGGATCATTGGCCTTAGCGTACTCGTTGAGAAAGAGGGCTGCACGGTCGGTGGCAAAGTCGTAGGCCGAGAGCCAGTTCTGCCGCACCAACACCGCATCGGTGGAGACGGAGCGGACATTCTGGATGAAATGGCCGAGATGCCAGGCAATCTGGGCATCGTCGGGCTCGTAGGTTTGGATTGCCGGCGCGACAGCCCGTGTCTCACCGAAGCGGTCGACCTCGACAACATAAGGCACGACGCGGCCCTGCATCGACTGCCACAAGAGTCCACCAGAGAGCCCGATGGCCAGAGCGAGGCAGCCAAAGGCCATCAGGCGCCAGTTCCTTGCCTGCACGCGCGCAGTGCCGATGCGCTCGTCCCAAAGTTGGGCGGCCTTCTGGTATGGTGTGACGGGGTGGGGCGTCTTCCCGTAACGCTGAACAGGTCGCTTGAAGAGCATCTAGTCTTCCTTATCGTTGAGAGAGGGGTTGGCGCCGCTTCCACCCCGATCGCCATCGCGGACGGCCTGCGTGGCGGCGTGGCGATGGGCGCGCGCGGTCTGTTCGGAACGCAAGCGCCTCGCCCATGCCGGCGCGGCATTGGCACCTGACGCGGCAGGGTTTCCGGTCATTGATGCGATCGGCGTGCCGCCGGTCGCGGTCCAGGCGGCATCGCGGCCGGCATCAGCGCTGCGCCGGAATGGTTCTGTGGCAGATCGCATTCCCCGCATCGCGGCGCCGCCAGCTGCGCCGACAACGCCCTGCAGTCCAGCAGCTACGCCGGAGAGGCCGGACTCGGGCGATGTTGCACGCCCCATCTGCCAAGCTGTGGAAGCAGCCGATCCCATGGTTGTGCCGGCGCGGACTGCGGCGAGACTGCCGCCGGTTGCCATCCGCGCGCCGGCAAACGCCGCGCCTCCGGCAACGAGCGATGCACCGGCGGCGGCCGCGGTGGTTCCGAGGGCGGCGCCCGCGCCAAGCTGCGGTGCGCCGGAGACAAGGCCCGAGGCAATTCCCGGCCCGAAAATGCCGAGCCCAAGCAGCGCCAGCGCACCCAGCACCTGAGACATGGCCGCGGCCAAGTCCGGCTCCTTGCCCTGCAGGGCGGAAGCGAATTCGCCGAAGAGTGTCGAGCCAATTCCTACAATGACGGCAAGCACCATCACCTTGATGCCCGACGAGATGACGTTGCCGAGCACGCGCTCGGCCAGAAACGCCGAGCGGTTCCAGAGCGCGAAGGGCACCAGAACAAAACCGGCCAACGTGGTGAGCTTGAACTCCAGGATGGTGATGAAGAGCTGAATTGAAAGAATGAAGAAGGCGATGAGGACCAGGAACCAGGCGAGAAGCAGCACGAAGATGGTCAGCGCGTTGCCAAAGATCTCGGGGAAGCCGACTAGCTGGCTCGCTTGATTGAGCAGCGGCCAGGCGCCCTCGAAGCCGGCCGCGGCAATGCGGCCTGGCCGCAGGAGACTGTCGGCGGACAGATTGCCGGCCGATGCGTTGATGCCGAGCCCGGCAAAGGAATGGTAGATGATGTCGGCGAGGTTCTTAAAATTGTTCAGGATGAAGGCGAAGGCGCCGACATAGAGCACTTTTCGGACAAGCCGGCCAAGAACATTGGGCTCGCCGCCGAACGCCCAGACCAGGCCTGCCAGCGTGATGTCGATGCCGATCAGGATGGTGGTGAGAAAGGCGACGTCGCCCGAAAGCAGACCGAACCCGCTATCAATATAGCGGGTAAAAGTCTCCATGAAGCGATCAATGACGCCGAGGTCATTCATGTCGCCGCCTTCCTCGTTGTCTTGAAGAACTGCTGATCAGTTGCCGGGATAGGCCGTACCGGTGCCCAGGAAACGCTTCGTCGTCTCGCGGGCGGCTTCCTCGGACTGCGCCTTGCGGGCAGCATCTTCGGCTTCAGCCCGGAACTGGGTCGCGAGCAGCGTCTGGATCTGGATCTGCTGCTTGGTCGAAAGCGCGATCAGCTGATTGGTGGCCTGGCTTGCCTCAAGGGCACCTGCCGCGCCCTGACTGCGGTTGACGAGATCGGTAAGCAGGTCGCCGTCGGCCCGCACGTTCTCCACGATCTGCGACTGCGCGCTCATGGTTTGGCGGAACGCCTGCATGGCGTTTTGCCAGCGCTCGCGCGCGGCGCTCGCCACATCGCTGACCTTGATTGTGGCGTCGTAGCTTTCCGGATATTGCACACGCCACTGGTTCTGAAGCTTGTCGAGATCGAAGCTCAGGCCGCTGGCCTGGGTCATCAGGCCGTCGATCCGTTGGAGCGAACCTGTGAGCTGGCCGACGGAAGAAAAATCCAAGCGCTGAAGATTGCGCGCCATGTTCTGCAGCATCGTCGCCTGGTTCTGAAGCGACTGGATCTGGTTGTTTATCTGCTCCAGGGAACGTGCCGCTGTCAGCACGTTCTGCGCATAATTCGACGGATCGAACACGATCAGGGCATGGGCCGGCTGGACGTAGTCGGCCATCGGTTTTGCGATTAGGGAAACGGTGATCAGGCTGGTGAGAAGGCGGCGCCGCATCATGACGATTGCTCCTTGTCTGGTTGAGGGAATTGCTGGAGAAGCTCGGCAGCCCAATCGAGGCCGCGCGCACTCAGGAACCGGGAGGCAAAGCTGTCCTGCCCGTGCTCTGACAGGACGCTGTCGATCAAAGCTTGCGTGGCCGGATCAGAGGCGCCGCAGAGCGCAAGAGCGATCGGGCCGAGCCCGAGCTCGAAGAGGCGGTTGCCGCGGCGCGACTGCACATAATACTGGCGCTTCGGTGTGGCACGGGCGACCAATTCGATCTGCCGCTCGTTCAGACCAAATCGCTCATAAGCCACCCGCGCCTGCGGTTCCACGGCACGGTCATTGGGGAGAAAAATGCGCTGTGGGCAGCTCTCGATGATCGCCGGCGCGATGGAAGAGCCAGCGATGTCGGCAAGCGACTGCGTGGCAAAGATCACCGACACGTTCTTCTTTCGCAGCACCTTCAGCCATTCACGGATGCGGGCGGCAAAGAGAGGGTTGTCGAGATAGACCCACGCCTCGTCGAGCATCAGCAGCGTCGGCCGTCCGTCGAACCGCTCCTCGAGTCGATGGAACAGATAGGTGAGCACCGGGAGCACAGCGCCTTGGCTGTGCATCAGCTCTTCGGTCTCGAAACACTGCACATCCGACAAAGCCAGCCGATCTTCATCGGCATCGAGCAGCCGGCCGAAGGGACCGTCGAGCGTGTAGGGCATCAACGCGGCCTTGAGCCCATTGGACTGAAGCAGAACCGACAAGCCCGTCAGCGTGCGTTCCTGCACCGGCGCAGTGGCAAGGCTGATCAGTGCCGACCAGATCGCCTCCTTTACCTCCGGCGTAACGGTGACATTCTCATGGGCAACGAGGCCGGCGATCCATTCCGCCGCCCAGCTGCGAGTAGCCTGGTCGCCGATATTGCTCAGTGGCTGGAAGGCAAGCGCACCATCCGCGCCCAGCGCGTGGTGTTCTCCGCCCATGGCCAGTGTTGCCGCACGAGCCGAATTGCCCTTGTCGAAGACATAGACCTGTGCCCCGGCATAGCGTCGAAACTGCAGAGCGACTAGCGCAAGCAGAACCGACTTGCCGGCACCGGTCGGCCCAACGACCAGCATGTGGCCGACATCGCCAACGTGGGTGGAAAGCCGAAACGGTGTCGACCCGTTGGTCTCTGCGAAGAGAAGCGGCGGGGATTCGGTCCCAGTCACGTTGGCGAGATGCTCGTTATCCACCGGACCGGCCCACGCCGACGACAGCGGCATGACATGGGCAAGATTCAGCGTGTGAACGAGCGGCTGGCGAACGTTAGCGTAGACATGACCGGGCAACGAGCCGAGCCACGCCTCGACCGCATTGATGCTTTCACGGATCGTGGTGAAGCCGAGCCCATTGACTATGCGCTCAACCGCTCGGAGCTTTTCCGCGGCGGCCTGCCGGTCCTGGTCCCATACCGTCACCGTTGTGGTGAGATAGCCGAAGCCGACGTGATCGCCGCCCAATGCCTGAAGGGCGGCATCCGCATCGAGCGCCTTGTTGTCGGCGTCACTATCGACGAGAGGGACGGGTTCGTTGGTCACGACCTCGCGCAGGATGGCTGCGACCGATTTGCGCTTGGCAAACCACTGACGGCGCAACCGGGTCAGTGTCTTTGTGGCTTCCGTCTTGTCGAGCGGGATGAAGCGCGTCATCCAGCGGTAGGCGAAATCCTGATGGTTGAGCGCGTCGAGGATCCCTGGCCGGGTGACGTTAGGGAAACCAAGAATGGTGAGGGTGCACAGATGCTGCTCACCCAGCATCGGCTCCAGGCCGCCGGTAAGCGGCGCGTCAACCAGAACACCGTCGAGATACATTGGCGTTTCCGGCATGGCGACCGGATGGCGGTAGGTCGAGATTGTGCCGTGCAGATAGGTTAGCGTCTCGGCATCATTGAGGGCGCGCACTTCCGGCGTGAAGCCGGACAGCAAATCCAGGACGCGGTCGGTCTCGTCGCGAAACCACGCCAGCTCCTGGCGCCAGTCTCTAGCCCCTCCCGAGTGATGCGAGTCGACCAGTGCGCTTTCCGCCCGCGCCTGGCCATCTGGCGCCGGCATGAAGACCAAGGTCAGATGATAGCGACTCTCGAAGTGCGCGACCTTGCCCTCGAAGGCCGCGCGCCTTTCCTCATCGACCAGCCATGAGGCAGCATCGGGAAAAGCCGAGCTCGGATAGCCCAGCGCTTCAACGCGCTCGGCCTCGAAAAACAACCCCCATCCGGAGCCCAACCTTCGTAGCGCATTGTTGGCTCGTGCGCAGATGCCGACCAACTCGGCTTCGGTCGCGCTTTCAAGGTCGGGGCCACGGAACCGGAAGGTTCGCTGGAAGCTACTGTCTTTATTGAGCACGATGCCGGGCGCGACCAAAGCGGCCCAGGGCAGATGGTCGGCAAGCCGATCGGCTTTGCCGCGATACTCCGAAAGGTTCAGCATGCAAGCCACCCCTTCAGGCGAAGATGACGGACAAGCACGCTGGCGAAGTCCGGATCGCGGCGAGCGGCAAAGACCGCGAGGGTGTGGCCGGCGATCCAGAGCGCCAGTCCGGCGATCCACTGCTGCAGGCCAAGGCCTATTGCCGCGGCCACCGTGCCGTTGAGGATCGCCACCGCTCGCGGCGCGCCGCCCAGCAGGATCGGCTCAGTCAATGCCCTGTGAACGGGGACTTCGAAACCCTCGACATGCTGCTCTCCGGTGGCCATCAGACGAGTGCCCCGCCGCCGAAGGAGAAGAAGGAGAGAAAGAAGCTCGATGCCGCGAAGGCGATCGACAGGCCGAAGACAATCTGGATCAGCCGGCGAAAACCGCCTGCCGTGTCACCGAAAGCAAGGGTCAGGCCGGTGGTGATGATGATGATCACCGCGACGATCTTGGCGACCGGTCCCTGCACCGACTCAAGGATCTGCTGCAGCGGCTGTTCCCAAGGCATGCCGGAGCCCGCTGCGTGGGCCGGGAGGGTGAGAAGAAACGCGAGCGCGATGGACGAAAGGAAGCGAAGCTTCTTGAGCATGAGGTGACCTTTCAAAACTGCTGGAGTTGCGGAAGCGTGAGCGGGGTGACGGTGTAATCACCGCTGCTGTCGAGACCGGTGACCTCAGCGATCGCGTCAATGCGGCGCGAGGATCCGCGCCCAGCGATGAAGACGATCAGATCTACCGCATCAGCGATGAGGCGGCGGGGAACGGTGACGACGGCTTCCTGGGCGAGCTGCTCGATACGGTAGAGAGCGGAGCGCGCCGAATTGGCGTGAACCGTCGCGATGCCGCCGGGATGCCCGGTGTTCCATGCCTTCAGCATGTCCAGGGCTTCCGCGCCCCTGACTTTGCCCACGATGATGCGGTCGGGTCTGAGCCGCAGGGTCGAGCGCACGAGATCGGCGAGCGTGACCGACCCCCGCCTCGTCCTCAAGGCAACGCAATCCTTCGCCGCGCATTGCAGTTCGCGCGTGTCCTCGATCAGGATCACCCGCTCGTCGCAATCGGCGACTTGTGCCAGCAGCGCATTGGCAAGTGTTGTCTTGCCCGACGACGTGCCGCCGGCGACCAGGATGTTGCGCCGCTCGCGGACCGCCTTCTTCAGCGCATCGGCCTGCAGCGGCAGCATGACCCGGTCGGCGACATAGTCGGCCAACTTGTAGAGTTTCGCCGCAGGCTTTCGGATGGCGAAGCATGGCCCCAGCACGACAGGCGGCAGCAGACCCTCGAAGCGCTCGCCCGATGGCAATTCGGCGCTGACAATCGGATTGTCAGCATGCGCCTCGGCGCGCACGTGGGAGGCGACCAGGCGGATGATGCGTTCGGCCTCAGAAGGATGCATGTGCACGCCGGTGTCGACCCGGCCTTCACCCAACCGGTCGAGCCGCAGCGCACCGTCGGGATTGACCATCACCTCAATGACGGTCGGATCGGCAAGGGCTTCGGTGATCGCCGGACCCATGGCGGTGCGCAGCATGACGCGGCGGCGATGGTCGGCTTCCGGATGAGAACTCATCCTTCCCCTCCCCTGCGATCGTCGGTGCCAAGTGACCGTTTCCCGGAAGCGATTTGGCGGCCGACCTGTTCGACGAATTTGTCGAAGCGCTCCTGGGCAATCGCTTGCGTGGCCCTGTCCGGCACCGGCGTGTGAGCATGAAGCGTGATCGAAAAGCGGATGAAGAGCGCCAGGCTCTCCAGGATCATCTCGACATCGCGCCTGACATGTCCGAGGTCGCGGGAAAGACGGTCGAGCCTCTTGCCGTAGCGCTGGTCGAGTTCATTCTCCCCACGCCGCTCGATAAAGGTCTCGACCGCGTGCGCCACAATGGCCGATTTGGTGGTCGATGGATTGCGGCTGAGGTTCTCCAGCTTCTGGCTCAACTCGGGTTCAAGCAAAAACTGGTGACGAATGCGGTGGGGCTTCATGCTGCTCGTTCCCTCTGACCGGCGCTGATGCACCGGCGACGGGAACGAGCATCGTCGAGATCCTCGAAATCGCTTACGGCCGTTATCTACGCTGAGATGCGCCCGCGTATGGCGCGCCGTTCAGAAGCCGGGCACGATGTCCTTGTCGTCGCCCATTCCCTCATTGAGGCCGTACGCACGTGCTGCGGTGGAAATCCGATCCATGACGCGCTTGTCGGCGAGCGTCTCGCAGTCATCGTCTGCGGGCGTGAACAGATCGCCATGATCAGGCTCCTGGACGACGAGGGTCCGTTCTTCGCGCAGGCCCGGATGGCGCTGCTGCTGGACACCTCCGTCTTCGATTGCCGCGCCGGCACTGTCGTCATCGCCAGCAAGACGCCGATCCACGCCGCGCACCTGTCCGCTCCAATCGTCCGGGCGCGACGTGGGCCGATCCGCGTAGGCACCGTCGCGCAGCACCGGCGAAGGCAGCACTCGCTCCGTGAAATTCGGATCCTGGTAATAACGCAACTTCTTGGCGCGAATCGGCGGCAATCCCGAAACCAGGATTAGTTCGTCAGCCTGCGGCAACTGCATCACCTCACCCGGCGTCAGCAGGGGGCGAGCGGTCTCTTGGCGGCTTACCATGACGTGGGACAACCAGGGCGCCAACCGATGGCCGGCATAGTTGCGCATCGATCTGAGTTCCGTCGCGGTACCGAGCGCGTCCGAGATGCGTTTGGCCGTGCGCTCGTCATTTGAGGAAAAGGCAATCCGCACATGGCAATTGTCGAGAATGGCGTTGTTCTCGCCATAGGCCTTGGAGATTTGGTTCAACGATTGCGCTATCAGATAAGCGCGGATGCCGTAGCCTGCCATGAAGGCGAGCGCAGTCTCGAAGAAGTCGAGCCGACCGAGCGCCGGAAATTCATCCAGCATCATCAGGAGCTGATGCTTGCGGCTCTTCTTTGGATCGCCCTCCAGGCGCTCGGTCAGCCGCCGGCCGATTTGATTGAGCACCAATCGCACCAGGGGCTTAGTGCGCGAGATATCCGACGGCGGCACGACCAGATACAGCGACATCGGTCGCTCGGCATCCACAAGGTCGGCAATGCGCCAGTCGCAGGCCGATGTTGCCGCGGCCACCGTTGGATCACGATAGAGCCCGAGAAACGACATGGCGGTCGAGAGAACGCCTGAGCGCTCGTTCTCTGACTTGTTCAGCACCTCACGAGCCGCCGAGGCCACGACCGGATGGACCTGGGGCTTGTCCACCGTGCCGAGGTGGTTTGTGGTCATCATCCGCTGCAGTGTCGCAGCGAATGAGCGTTGCGGGTCCGACAGGAAGGTGGCAACACGGGCGAGTGTCTTTTCCTCTTCGGCGTAGAGCACGTGCAAGATGGCGCCAACTAGGAGTGAATGACTGGTCTTCTCCCAATGGTTCCGCCGCTCCAGCGCGCCTTCCGGATCGACGAGAATGTCGGCGATGTTCTGAACGTCGCGGACCTCATCTGGACCTTTGCGCACTTCCAGCAGCGGGTTGTACCGCGCCGATCTCGGATCGGTCGGATTGAACAAGAGACAGTGCGAGAACTTCGACCTCCAGCCAGAGGTCAGCTGCCAGTTCTCGCCTTTGATGTCGTGAATGACGGCCGAGCCGGTCCAGGAAAGAAGGGTTGGAACAACGAGTCCGACGCCCTTGCCCGAACGTGTCGGCGCAAAGGCCATGACGTGTTCTGGTCCGTCATGGCGCAGATAGCGATAATTCAGTCCGCCAAGGAAAACGCCGGCCGGCTGAAACAGCCCCGCCTTCTCGATTTCCAGCTTCATGGCCCATCGTGAGGACCCATAGGTGGTGACCAACCCCCGCTGCCGTGCGCGCCAGAGGGACCCAGCTATCGCGGCGGCACAGCCCAGGAACCCGCTGGCTCCGGCAAGTATGCCAGCCTTGTCGAAGACTTCAGGCGCATAGGCGTCAAATTGGAACCACCATTCGAACAGTTTCCACGGCTGGTAGATCGGCCAGCCGACTGTCACAAACCATGGCGCGCCGAGTGGCGGCTGATAGGAGAGCATGTGGGCGCACCATTGGGTTGCAATCCACACGCCAAGAATGACAATTGCGAATACGACAGCGATCTGCCCAATCAGCAACTTCGTGGGTGTCAATGGCTTGCTCCGCTCTTCTGGCCAGACGGACCAAACATCGCGCCGAGCGATGAGAATTCGAACGGCCGCTACGTGCGACTAGGTGCGATGACAAGGTTGATAGGCATTGTTCAGCTGCGAACAGCAAAAATCCGCCGCAGCAACCGATCGCCAGGTACGCGGTTTGGTCGCAGAAGATGTTGGGGCTTCAGGCGCGGGCACATTGAAGATGTGCTGACAGACAAACCTTTGGAGCCGACGCGTTTGTGCGATTAGCGAGCTGAAGGGCTCGGCGAGAAGTCGTCGTTCTCAATCGGGCGACGGGGATACATCGGCGAAGACGGCATAAGGCAGGATGGGCCAGACCGAGCCGACGGCAAGGTCGTAGCCAAGGCCTTGGAGCGCATAGCGCCTGGCCGGGAGGCCGCCGCCAGTCAGGCTTACGCGGCGCGTCGTTGAGCGAGGTGAAGACCCGAACGGGCTCGACGAGGGTCCACGGCGGTCACAATGTTGTGGTGGTGATCGCAGTAGACGCGATCCGGCGAAGTTGGCCCAGCACAAAAACGATAACCGCCAGGTACAGAAGCGTCTTCGCTCACCGGGAAGCGGCACTGATAGAGGCCTAGCTGAATGAGGGGGACGTCTCTCGAAGTTGGTCTGATATTTTCAGGCATGATGGTTTCCTAGTTCGTAGCAATTACCAGCTGACGGCCGCAGTGCGACCCGTCGGGACGAGCTTCTCTCGTTTTGGAGGGCTATGGGTCACCATATGGTGTTGGTAGCACCATCAATGAAGCCCTACGCCCTGCTTCTGAAGCCAATAGTTTGCGACTTAAGGCCACACGCGCGAACGCATTAGCAATCTACCATCGTGTCCCCGAGGCACTCGCCCGCCGCGGTTTGCCGGCGGCGGGGTGGCACTGGCTTGTGGGGCCCTAGGCCCACTCGCGGCGCTCGCACTCGATCTCGGTGCGGGTTTGCCGTGTCTCATCGCCCTGTCAGCGCCTTGCAAATGAGCGAAACCAAGCTGTCGCGCGCTCGCTCGTGGAGTGCGCCTTTCGGCCGACATGCAAGGAAATCATCAACGCTCATCCAATCAGCCGGGTTTGTGTCGGCGTCTGGCTGGCTGAATTCCACATACAGATGCAGTTCGTCCGGCATGAAGACGACCCTCCACGATCTTTTGATGTCATTGGCAAGGTTATAGGCGAGGACGGCCATGGCGGGGCACTCCTTTCGCCGTGGAGCTTGCCTATCTCACGGGAAAATTCCATCGCCAGAAGTTGGTATTGACGCTCCCGCTTTCTCAGAAATCCAACGTCCGCATGATGCCGAAAGGTGCGGCTAGCTTTTTGTGTATCCTGGTTGGAACACGGGACCGCCGCGCAAGTTCGGTGCACGCAGCCATTCCTCCCCTCCAGGTATTGCTGCAGATCGGTATCCCGATCGGCCCGCGCTCCCCGCAAGGGCGCGGGCCTCGGCCTGTGGTGCTCATGCCATCTACTTCGATCCGCAAGATGGAATATGATCTGGATAGAAGGACCCTCTCGGTGTGGTTCGTCGCCAGCGGCAAGCGGTACGAGTTTGAGGGGGTACCGCCGGAAACCTTTGCCGCGTTCCGGGCCGCCTTCGCCAAGGGCCGCTATTTCAACGACCACATCCGCAATAATTTCCGCTACCGTCTGGTTGCGAGCAATAGCGACCCGGGATGACCTGACCTGCCGGCGGCTCAATCGTCCTGTCGCTCCAACCGGCGGTTGGTGGACGCGTTGCCGCTGTTGCGCTTAGGGTTGGTTACGGTCCGCGCTCACTTGGCAAGCCCAACCCCCCGCATCCCCCCGCCTGGTGCAAAGCGTTTGATCGGTCCCGCCGTTCTGGCAGTGCGGCGGGACTTTTTTGCGGTCCAGCTGAAGCATCGGCGCGCGGGGAAGGCGCGGTGCACGCAGCACCCTTTTCTCATCCAACGTACGTCGGTGGCGCGCTGAAGGGTCTCAACGTCGGTCTGCCGCCGGAGCTCAACTAGCTGGACTATTGCTCGACCGGAAGCGGCTCGTGTTGCGGCTCAGCGTGGTGGAACACCTGTCCAAGATCGCGCGCGTCGAACGTTTGGCCGCAGACTGGGCAGCAGACAAAGTGCTTCGACTCGTCCTCTACCGGCCCGTCATGCGGCCTGCCCTCATAACCTGTCGCGATGTTGTCGGTTCTAATCCGGCGCACGACAAGTGCCTTTCGTCGTTTTGGTGGCCGATACTTCTCCATTAGCCGGACCTTCTCACGGTTACCGTGACCAATGGCCCGAGGTCGATCATCACAGCGTTCTCGTCGATGCGCCTGACCTCTCCTTTCAGATCGATTTGCTGGCCTCGGTTCACCTTGGTGTGGTCGATGATGGAATGTGGGAAGTCGTAACCTGGGATCGAGACCCTTACGCGGTCCTCTGTTACCCGCGTCAGAACCCTGGCCGTAATCGCCACCTGGTCACCAATGCCTATTCTCCGAGCCATGCCATGGATTCTGGTGCGGGCAGTGTCTTCTTCAAGAGGCTTCTAATATACGCCGGCCATCCTAAGGCTGACCTACGACCAGAGTTACAAAAGTTGAACTTCACCGGGGAACACTCCTTCTGTCTGCCTGTTCAATTTGCCAGGCGCATCCCGCGCATTCAGACAGGAGAAAGAAGATGAAACGCATCCTTTTGGCTTCGGCCGTGCTGGCGGTGTCGGCCGGGCTTTCCTTTGCCCAGACGACGAGCGGAACTTCGAGCGGAACCTCGACGAGCGGCACCTCGACCACCACAACCATGCCCAGCACGACGGATCAGGGCACCGGCACGACGAGCAGCGGGACCAACATGTCCGGCGATCAGGGCACCGACACGACCACCACCAGCGGCACCACAAATCCGAACTCGGCCAGAGACTGCGCGCCCGGCCAGCAGACTGGCAGCGCTCAGCAGGCGGCGCCTGGTCAGCAGGACACGACAGCCAACACCGCCGCGCCGGGCCAGGTGAAAAAGACCGGTGAAGGTTGCTGATTGGCACATCGGCTCAGGTTGGGAATCACCAGCGTGTGGCTGGCTGATCTCCCCCGACCACCGCCTGAACTCAACTCGGCAGGCGAGCAAGTTCCCGCCAGCTCAACGTTCTGATGCTGAAAATACTGGACCAGATCTATGCGGTCTCACCGTTAGCGCCAGCGAAGCGACGACACCGGGGCGGGACAGGCGAGGCCGCTACAGCTCCAGGCTTGTCTTCCCGGTGCGCACGGCGTCGACGACTTCGCGCATCGAGTCGAGGACGAGCTGCCGACGATCCGCATGCGGATCAGCAACTCAGGGTCGATCGAGGGACGGCCGATCGGGCAGGCCGCACCCTAATACCCAAGCGGAAAGGCCCCGCCCACGCCTGGACACGGCCAGTGTATATCGGCGGGCTGCTTGCCAATGAGCTCTAGTGATGTCGAGCGCCCGCTGCGCCGATATGAGCGTGGAGGCCACGAACAGGCGTATCAAAGGTCTGGCCTGATCGCGCCGGCTGATGATGCGCATAAAGGCCTGGGGGCCAGGCATCAGCGGCTCGGCCGCCGCCACGATCTCGGCCTGCCGCCACTTGTACAAGGGCGCCAGATACTGGCGGATGGCCTTTAGCGTAGCGTCATGCTGGAGCGCCAACGGATCGGGATCGATGCCGCCAAAGGCGACAAGACCAAGTACCCAGGCCGGAAGCCAGCAGCGATGGGGAAGCGCGACAAGATCGTGAAGTTGGATGCCGAGGGCATGACCAGAACAGCGATAGCCAAAGGAACTGGGGGTCAGTGAGCGGAGCGTTTATCCGGCGCTTCAGGGGACCGGTGAGCGCCGATAGGTGACCACTAGGACTACGAGGCGAATTAGGCCCCACCAGACTATGAAACGCTCCTCTCCTAAGCTGACCCGCGCTCTTCCGTATCTTGACCCTCAGCTTCAGACGCCTGTCGAGGAAGTGTTCGACGCTGGCCATCACCCGTGCGCCCGCACGCTCGCTGCAAACATAGAGGGCAGTCGTCGGCGTAGCGAACGAAGCAGTGCTTGCGTCGCTCCAGTTCCTTGGCGAGTTCGTCCAGCATTCCGACTTTGAAACATGGGTGATTTCCACACAGTCGCGGCGGGGCAAGACCGGCTTTTAAGCGGTTGAGACGGATCATGGATGGTCGCTGGCTCTGGATGACGGAAACGGATCAAAACGACGGCTGGATGCTCTGCATAGCCAACGAGATCACAATCTGCGGCTTCGGAAGCGAGGCTAGTCTCCATGACGTCAGGGCACGCCGCCGCTTCCGGTCTGCCAGTCTGGCGCATGTGTCAACAGTTCCGAGCCGAAGCACTGCACCGGCCTCCCAGCCAAAGAAAGTTGGCTCGCCCGACTGGCAGAAGAAGGCCTCGATGCTTCGCGCCTTCGCGGGGCCGTCAGCCAGACCATCGCCGGTGAGCCGCCGAAGGAACGTGGCATCCTTGCCGCGCTGCGCCGATCCCGCTGCCGGAGCCGATCTCCAGGTCAAGATCTGATGCGACATCTGCTCGATACAAACCGCCTCGGAGCCCCTGCTCTAAAGGACGGCCCAACGAAACGACCATAATCTTTTCATCTCCTCCCTCACAGCCGTCGAATTCGTCGCGGTGTGCTTGAGAAGCCGTCGGGCAAGCGGCGTGACGAGCTCGAAAAATAGTTCGCGGCGTCGGACGGTGCACAGATGCTTTTTGCCGGCCGGGTCCTGTTGTACGACGAGAGGATGGTCCGGCTAGGCAAAGTGCCGGGCCCAAGGAGAGCCAGCTCAGCCTCAATCGAATCGGCCAGCGGTTCTTTGAATTCGCGGTAATCCACATTCATGCAACCACTGCCCTTGTCTTCGCGTTTAGCTGCGTTCAATCGTGGGGAGCGACATGAATGAGGGCCTTCAGTCCAATTACAATCTGCCTCAATCGCAACCTGACGGTGGTCGCGTCCATAGCCGACGCAATGAAGGTGCTTCAGCAACCATGGCCTAGAATGGGAAAGCCGGGGCGGCTCAACGCGATCCGAATGGTCGAGGAGTCCCTCGCCGGGCATTGCAGCCAGCAAGCTGCGCTCGAGGCCTTCAAGGCGGCGGCGGCTGAACAGGGACTCCTTAGAACAAGAGGGACCACCGCAGGTCTGGGGAAAATTGCGCGGATGGTTGAAGATCTGATGTGAGGTCATGCCGGCCTCGCTAACACTGAAGAGCCGCCCCACTTGAAGCCCGAAATACTGCCTTCTCCCGCGGCAGCCGAAACGCCTCAAAACGGGCTATTAGCCTGGACGTGAGAAGGCCCTGGCTTCGCGTCCGGGACAGCCAGGACCCAAGTCGCGGCGGTGGCAACTAATCTGGTGGTGGCCGTCAGATGGTTCAGCCAGGTCGGCACGAGAACCGAAGATAACCGGGACTGTGCCGGCGTCGGCATTCGCAAAGAGGGGCACTCTGCATCGTTCTCGATGGCTAATCAGCAGGAAGGAACGTCTTTGGCCTCTTTGGCAGCAGCCTCGAAGGCCTGACGGACCTCCACCGGGGTCAGCCGCCCCTAAAATGCGTCGGCGCAGGACTGGATCGCCAGCTTCCACTTCGGTCCCCTCTTCGGCCACTTCATGTTCCTCGGCGGCTCCCTTGACGTGGCTCACCCCGTAGGTGAGCCCAGGTCGGTTGGCCCTGACGTAGACCGGAGGGGATAACCAGTGGAGTGCCATGAGGGGGAACTTAGGCGGGAAGAGCCCGTTGACCAACCCAGCTGTAGGCGCGGATAGGGGAGCGATGTAGGCCCCTCGCGGGTTTAGAGGTTGCAGCGGTCGTTCTTCGGATGTGCAGCCGCTGTGGCGGGGGTCCGTCGCGGCTCCTTGCTGGCGGCGGGCTCCGCAAAGCGCGGTGTTGGTCGGAGACAATAGAACCTTATACCGCAATCCAACTTAGCTAGTTGTAATGTCCCCTCCTCTTTTGCAGCAGCCAGGAATGCCCTGCAGGCCTCCTCCGGCTCCATCTGACGCTGCCCCCAGTTTCTATCCATTTTTGAGTTCCTCAGCCCTCCAGGAACGCCAGAAGCGCCGCATTCACCTCGTTGCTCTCTTCGCGTTGAACCCAATGCGTCCCCTGCTCGAAAGTCTGCAGGCGGCCATCGTCGCAAAGGGCGAGACTGCGCTTGGCCAGCCCGGATTCCAGAGCCTGGTCCTGCATCCCCCACATAACAAGAGTGGGCGTCGTGATCCGCTCCTTCAGGCTCGGGCGAAAGCGCAAGGCGCGATACCAGTTGAGCATGTTGGTCAGCGCCCCCGGCCGCTCCCAAGCCTGCCGATATTCTGCAATCTCCTCTTCTTCGAAGGCGCCTTCCCGGCTGGATGTCCTGAGTGCTCGTGCAAGCAAGGCCGAGCGGCGCGCACCCAAAACGGCTTCGGGCAGCAAGGGGCTCTGGAAGAAAACCGCGTAGCTGCTCCGCAGAAACTGCGTCGGAGATCGCAGGGCATGGGTAAACAGCACCTCGGGATGGGGCGCATTCAGGATGACGAGCTTGTCCAGGCGATGAGGCAACTTTGCCCCGGCGGCCCAAGCGACGATGCCGCCCCAGTCATGGCCGGCGAGGTGAAACCTACCGATGCCGAGCGCGTCGGCCAGGGCGACGACATCGCCGAGGAGCTTGGGGAGGGTGTACTCGCGGATGCCCTCTGGCTTGTCGCTGGTGTTGTAGCCCCTCTGGTCGGGAACGATGACCCGATATCCGGCGGAAGCGAGCGTACCGATCTGCCGTCTCCAGCCGATCCAGAAGTCCGGGAAGCCGTGCAGGAGCATGACCGGCTTACCCTCGGCAGGCCCGGCCTGAACGACATGAAGCCGAATGCTTCCGGCGTTGACGAACTGATGTTCAGGCGCGAGTGAGATCATGGCTGGTAACGTGGGTGTCGTTAAAGTGATCCAGCGCAATGAGGATTTAGATCAGGCTGCGTCGTCCCGACAACATGCACGCTCAGCCGTCGCATCCCCCCGGCAGATGGGCATGGGAGCCGAAGGTCCAAGTGGGATGACGCCAGTGTTTCTGCAGCCGGGATGTTATTTTGCAAGCGCAGGTCTGCACCTGCATCCTTTGGCGCTATTATACGTTTCCCCGCGACGAAGGTGCTCCGGACCGGCGGCCATGTCGAAGAAAACAACCGAGGACCCTTACGAAGGTAAAGTGCAACTTGAGCGGCCGCCCGACCCGGAGGGCCGCGGACGCAATGCCGAATGGCCGTCAGAGATTCCTGGCCGCGGCTGGAAGGACGTGCTGTGGCGGGTCTTCGCTGAGCTCACAGAGGACCGTGTTATGCTTATCGCGGCCGGGGCCGCATTCTATCTGCTTCTTGCCCTCTTTCCAGCGCTTGCCGCCTTCGTGTCCATCTACGGTTTCGTCGCCGATCCTCAGACCATCGCTGAGCACGTTGCGTTCCTTGGCGGCGTACTGCCCTCGGGAGGTCTGGATATCATCAGATCTCAGCTTGCGTCCTTAGCCGCTCAGAAGACTGGCGCGCTCAGCTTCGGCTTCATCTTCGGCCTTGCCGTCACACTGTGGAGCGCCAGTAACGGCATAAAGACGCTATTCGAAGCCATGAACATCGCCTACGAGGAGAGAGAAAAGCGCGGCTTCATCCACCTGAATCTCCTGGCCTTGGGCTTCACACTTGGCGCCATCCTCATTGGCATCGGCTTTATCGTCTCGGTGGGGATTGTGCCGGCCGTGCTTGCGCTGCTGAACCTCGGCGGCTGGATCGAAGCCCTTGTGCGGATCCTTCGGTGGCCGATGATGCTCATCATGGTTGGCGTCGGGACCACGCTGATTTACCGCTACGGGCCCAGCCGTGAAAGGGCAAAGTGGAAATGGGCGACATGGGGCGCCTTCCTCGCGGCTGTGGTCTGGATCGCAGTCTCGATAGGATTCTCCTACTATCTTGAAAACTTCGCCAACTACAACGCGACGTATGGAGCCCTTGGGGCAGTCATCGGCTTGATGATGTGGACTTGGATTTCTGTGATTATCCTGGTTGTAGGTGCGGAGCTAAATTCAGAGATGGAGCATCAGACAGCGATGGACACCACCACAGGTGCGCAGCAGCCGATGGGTGCGCGAGGTGCCACGGTCGCCGACACGCTGGGCGGATCGGCCGATGCCGCCGACCAGCAGTCGCGTTTTGACGAGCGCAACGCGTAGCGCGCAGATCACTTTGCACGCCATCGTCAAGCGGCTGTAACCAACGCCGCGGAGCGTGGCCAGAACGGCTCAAGGCGCTGATCGCCCGGCTTGCCCAGGTGACTGGCGATCTCACCATCCAGAAGCAACGCAAAAGCGCCGTCGCCGATGCCGAACCCCTCGCCAGCCTCGACGAGGTCATTGTTCTGCTCAAGCGTCAGAGCCGCCGACTTGAAGGGCGAGATCGCCTCGCTAATCGACGACGACCCGCTGTGGGCCTGTCTCGATTAGGTCTTCCGTTCGGTCAAGGGTGTCGCCCGATACTCCTGATGGCCGAGTTGCCCGAGATTGGCACCCTTTCCAATAAGGCCATCGCCAAACTGGTAGGCTTGGCGCCGATCGCCAGTGACAGCGGCAGGCGCAGCGGTCGAAGACCGGTGCGCGGCGGCCGTGAAGGTCCGCGCTCCAGCCTCTCCCTCGTCGCGCTCACCGTCGCCAGATATGGTCCCCACCCCGGCGCCTTCCATCAGAGTTGAAGCAGGCAGGAAAGGAAAAGATGGTGATTCGCATTGCGCTCGCCCGCAAGCTACTCGTCATTCCGAATGCAAAGGCACGCGATGCGCGCACCGAGTTGGAAAATGCAACTTGGACACCCCAGCCAGTCGCTCATTGGGAACCAACGGGCCTTACCTCCGTTTGCTCCTCGAATGGAGGAAACCATGAACAACCGGAATTCTGAACGGCGTCCCCCGACTGCGGTAAGAGCTGGTGACGGTACCTCGGAAGACATAGGAGCGACCGTAAGCGGCGCGTTATCCAAAGCGTCGGACATAGCACAAGGGGCAGCGGGAACCGCCAAACGGGCGGCCGCTGGTGGCGCGTCGACCGTGACCAATCAGGTGAAGGAGATGTTGGACCGTCAGGTCGGCAGCGGCGCCGAGGTGATGGGCCAGCTGGCGAGCTCGACCAAACGTGCGGCCGAGGACCTCGACACAAATGCACCGATAGTCGCTGGGGTCGTGCGCACCTTCGCGAATAGGCTTGATGGATACGCAGACGACCTGCGAGACAGATCCGTCGATCAACTGGTTCTTGCAGCGTCCGATTTGGCCAGGCGCAAGCCGGGTTTGGTGTTTGGGCTGGCCGCCGTAGCGGGTTTTTTGACATTCCGCACACTGAAGAGCGCGCCTCCCGCTCCAGAATCCATCAAGGAAAGGCGGCAGGGAGCGAACTGATCTGATGGCACAGGAACAACTGAAGAATTCGCCTCTCCCTCAAGCACTGTCGGCAGTGTTGGCGGACGTCGCGGACCTCTTTCAGAAAGAGTTGCGCCTGGCGCATGCGGAGCTGTCCGCCAACGTCTCAACGAAGCTCCAAGCAGGTGTGTGGATGTCTGCTGCTGGCGCGCTGGGAGTGGTCGCCGCTCTGCTTCTAATGCAAGCCCTCGTACTTGGAATCGCGAGCTTAGGGATAGCTCTGCACTGGTCGTGTCTGATCGTCGCGGCCGCAACGGCGGCTGCCGCTGCTTTCGCCTACTATAGGGGCCGCGCTGATGCGCAAAAAGAACTTCTGCCGACACACTCCATAAGCCAGATAAAGCAGGATATTGCGACAACCAAGGAGCAACTAACATGAGCCGCAATTCACAGGTCCAGGATTTTGGAACGAAAGAATGGCTTCTCAGCTCCGCTAGGAACAATCCCGAAGGCCTTCTGCTCGTCGCAGCAGGGTGCGCGCTGCTAATGCGCAGCCGCGGTTCAAGTGCCGGGCATCGCGAGCAATCCCGTGGAACCAACGGGCGCCAAAATGCTCCGCACGTACGCACCGCCAGCGGCGGGGCGTCAAAAACGCAGGAAGAGGCTAGCGAGACAGCAGAGGCCATGCGCGACAATTTAGCCGGCATTGGGGAGAAGGTGAGTGAAACCGCAAGTCACTACGCATCATCGGCCGCGGCATACGCAGAACAGGCCGGTCGCACCGTATCCGAGAAGTCAGGGCGCGTGGTGCAGCAAGCCCAATCAACGTTCCAGGACACGATTGGCCGCATGGTGGAAGAACAACCATTGGCTTTTGTCCTGGCCGGCTTCGCAGCCGGTGCCGCTATAGCTGCTGCTTTACCGGCCAGCGATGTCGAGAGGCGCACGCTCGGCCCAGTAGGAGAGCGATTGACGGATGCTGCTGAAAAAGCTGGGGACCGATTGAAGTCGTCGACAGCAAAGGCGGGCGAACGGCTCAAGAGCGCAGCCGAGGAACGTGGGCTGAATTCGGACGGCCTCAAGGAGGTCGCAAGGGACGTTGCGGGCGCCTTTGGGAGTGCCTTATCAGAAGAGCAATCAAGTGAACCCGTGCAGCCGTCTTCGCCAAGCCCAAGTGGATCGAGCGGTCCATCCACCGCCAAGCTGCAACCGGGCAGCGCCACCCCTTCGGAAGGAATAACGGCCAAATCGCAGCGGTCGGACAACCCTCGGTCGAGCAAACCTGCCCGCCCCGGTGGCAAGAGAGATTTATGATGGCCGATCCGCAACTTGAGCATCTTGAATACGAAGTTGAGGCTGCCCGGGCTAAGCTCGCGGAGGATTTGTCGACACTTCGGTCGCCAAACATGCTCTCCGAGTTTACCGACGATTTGAAACACGAAGCGCTTGAGGCAAAGGATGCGCTGGTGGAGAAAGCAAGAGCCTCAATGCAATCGGTGGCGCAGGCGATTATTGACGATGTCAAGGCAAAGGCGGCTGCCAATCCGAGCGCTGCTTTGGCGATTGGGGCCGGTTTGGGGTGGCGTTTCCTCCGCCGTCCGCCGATCGCAACCGCACTTGTCGGAGCGGGATTGTTCAGCTTATTGCGGACCAATTCAGCCCGGCCACCCGGCGAGCAGCAGGTGGATCACCTATCGTACGCCAAGGAGCGCCTGAAGGAGCAATCTAGTGATTTGGCGGAAAGCGTCAGTGATTTCGCTCTTGAAACGGCTGGTAAAATAAAACGCGAAGCTGCCGAGTTGACCGGCGTGGCCAAGGAAACTGTTAAAGAGAAGACAGAACGTCTAGCTGCGGGTATCCGCCATAGCGGCGTTGGGCCGCACGAGGGCGAGACTGCCGCAAGAGCATCCGCACCCTTCGATGAAGCTTCGTTAGCTGTTCAAGACGCATCGGGCGATGAGCATACCGAGGACAAACTCCTTCTGGCGGCAGCAGGTTTGGCAGTCGCCGCGGCTGTCGGCTTTGCCTATCAACGACGTCGGAATGAGCAGATGGACACCGACCGAACTGGAAGGGCGTAGACAGAGGTCATTGCAGAGAAACAGTCGTCCTGAAGGCAAAGTATGATGCCGCGCTCACATTTATCGAGTCCCGACGAGTTCAGCCATCGGGTTGCATATTCTGGAACCACGGACGGCGCGATGACGATGCGCACGGCGGAGAAGATCGGACAAAGGGGTCAAGCCCTTCGAGCATGATGATCGTCGGCCGGTCGGTCATGGCCCTCAGCGAAACCGCCAGCGACCGGCTGAAGCGGAATTTCACCCCGAAAACGATGCAAGTGCTGCCGACGCTATAACGTGAGCGCAAGAATTGGCAGTTTAATTGTATCTTTTGCGAGCAAAAACATCTGCACGCTCCCGCATTGCGCGATATTAACGCCAGTTTTCCATTGTAAGTTCCCTCGCTGGGCTGGGCTGACAGGAACCTCTGCCCGCGTCGCTGGCGCGCTCTGTCCCCTGTCAGGACGAACTTTCTCGGATCCGGCTTGGCGCTGCCGGTGCCCGCGCACGCAACTGCTCAGTCATCAGGGACGAGTGTTCTCGGGCATTCCGCTATCGCGACCTCGTTTCCAACGTTTTAACACGCCCACTCGAGCTTGATCTCGCCGAGCGCTGCGCTAGCCCTTCCGATCTGGCTATTGCCAATGTGTATTTGACCAGGCTTGCGCAGGCGAACGCTTCGACGACGCCGCAATATTAGCATCGCTCGTCGTTGCAATTTTCTCGAAATGCGCAGCTCGACGACCGCCTGCTAGGCGTGTTCGTTGCCCAGCGCTCACGAAGGGGACGCGCTAGCGGACGAATCCCGATCACCCAGTTCACGATCACTACGTTCCTACCCGATCACCGCTTGGCGCTGTCGCTGTCCGCTTCGGCCCGCGCAAGGAACTGCTCGGTCGTCGAGGGAAGACGGGTTTTCAGCCAATCCGCCATCGCGACTTCCTCTCGCAGATTCTCTTCGCAAGCCCGAAGAACCTCCGTTTCGCCGAGCGATCGAGCAGCGGCAATCAGGATCGTGTAGGAGGCGATTTCCATATGCTCGAACGTGTAGCTCGCGAGCGATCCTTTCATCACCTCGTCTCCAGCGAAGACGCCGCTCAGCGATTGCGCCATCGCCGTCAGCTTACCGCCAGCGTCCTTCATCGTGGATGAACCCTCGTCCATCTGATCGAGACAAGTCTTCAGCCGGGCAGCCTGCTGCTTCGTTTCGTCGAGGTGCTGTCGGATTCAGTCGCTCAGCTCGGGATAGTTCTCAATGCGACCCAACTGCCCGTTCAACATCGTTTCGGCCTGCTCTTCCATGGCATGAGCATCTCTAAGCCATTGGACAAACCATTCGCGGCTTTCTGACATTTCGAATCTCCTTTGCGATCTAAGGAAACTTTCAGAAGAGGACATTGTTCCGGAGTAGAGCCCGCCGAACGGGCCTTGACCGTCGCAGAGATCAGCGTCATGGCGGGTCTCAATTCATCTCGCGAAAATCCTGCAGCGATGCGTGGGAAAGGCCAAGATCGCGGAAGATCGGCGCAAGGAAAACGGCCCGTGGACGCTCGCCGCTGCGCCGCTCCATTATAAAGTCCAACTAGCATTGGCCCGCTTCCTGGCCATCCGACGCGGCGACATACGGCGACATGTTGAAGTGCCGCGCATGGCATACTCGACCGCTGCATGTCGTTCCTGGCAAGTAACAACGGCAAGCAGATGAAGCTACCAGCGCTCGGCGAAGCTGAAGTGGATTGTCGACGAGGCGCTGATCGCGGCGGCTGGCGCTCCGCATTGAGCCTTGTGCCTCACCGCACCACCGCAGTCACAAGGAACGCGACGGCCTCTCCGCTCGTTGATTGGTTTTCGAATCGAGCCGCCGTCATGAGGTTTCTAATATACGCCGGCCATCCTAAGGCTGACCTACGACCAGAGTTACAAAAGTTGAACTTCATCGGGGAACACTCCTTCTGTCTGCCTGTTCAATTTGCCAGGCGGCATCCCGCGCATTCAGACAGGAGAAAGATGACGAAACGTATCCTTTTGGCTTCGGCCGTGCTGGCGGTGTCGGCGGGGCTTTCCTTTGCCCAGACGACGAGCGGAACTTCGAGCGGAACCTCAACGAGCGGAACCTCGACCACGACAACCATGCCCAGCACGACGGATCAGGGCACCGGCACGACGAGCAGCGGGACCAACATGTCCGGCGATCAGGGCACCGACACGACCACCACCAGCGGCACCACAAGATCGTGTGCAAGGATTATTTTTCCCACCTGACGCTCACCAAGTTCTTACGCAAAGTGAGCATTGGAGAAATTGAGCTTCCGCTAACCCGAGCAGAAAGAAGCCAGAAGAGTGCCAAAGGCGTTCATCTCCAGCGACCTAGCTTCATACCTCGATAAGCGGCGCAAAATGGCACTGTCTGAAGTGCGCGCCTTCCGACGTAGCTAGCGCTCCCATGGCTCCTTTGCGCTTGGAGTTCAGCAGTCTCTAGATGACTGCAGGATGCTACCTCCCGTCCGCCATTCGTGCCCCCCTACCCCGAAATACGCCGACGGCTCGCGGGAACCCGCCAACTCCGAATTCCCGTTCGTGTCGAAATGGCAGAAAAGCGATGGAGGACTGCACGATGGACCCGCAAAACGAACCTTTCGAGATGTGCTGTCTTCTAATGGGGTCGTAAGCTGAGTTCGAAGCTATTGGACATGGTGTCAACAGCCTGAGGGTCGCCAAGGTCAGAGCGGCCGGCCGGCGCCCATCATTATGCGCGCGATCGCGATCTGCGCCTCGACCTTGGTGCCGGCAGGTGGCTCGCGTTACCTGCGGGCACATTAAGCGCTTCTCCAACCCTCTCGAACTCCGAGAAGAGATCGGAACCTTGATCAGGTGCGGGCAAAGGTCCGTTGCGAAAAATGCGGCCGCAAGGACTCGATGACAGCGGAAACCCTTCAGGCAGACGATCCTCATTCCGGAACTTCCGCAATGGAGCGCAGCCGAGATGCTCAAGCCGCTGCTGGCGCGGCGGACTGAAATCAGCGGTCAACCCGACCGTCGCTCGCTGTTGGCTGCCGGTGTGCCGTCGCCGAAGGAACAACAAGAGACTGGTCCAGTTAGAGCCATGCATGCGTCGATAGAAATGAAAGAGGAGATGACAATGGCGACGAAAAAAAGCTCTCAGGGCAGCTCCAAGGGCTTGGAAGACCTTTTCTATGATGGTCTGAAAGACATCTACTACGCCGAACGCAAGATTCTGACGGCGCTCCGGAAAATGGCAAAGGGCGCGGAGTCCGAAGAGTTGAAGGCGGCGTTCGAAAAACATCGTGACGAGACGGAAGGTCAGATCGAGCGTCTGCAGCAAGTTTTCGACGCCTTTGGCAGGAGAGCCCAAGGGAAAACGTGCCCGGCGATCGACGGCATCATCGAAGAAGGACAGGAGATTTTGGAGGAATTCGAGGAGGCTCCGGCATTGGACGCGGGTCTCGTGGCTGCAGCCCAGTCCGTCGAACATTATGAAATAGCGCGCTACGGGACTCTTGTCACATGGGCCGGGTTACTTGGCTTGAAAGACGCCGTCCCGCTACTCGAACAGACGCTCAAGGAAGAAAAAGCAACCGATGAGGCGCTCACCCGACTAGGCGAAACAGGCGTCAACGAACGGGCGATGCAACAGGCCGCATAACTTCGGATCGAATCGACGCGACCGCGGCCCCCGGCAGACGGGATTGGAGCTTGGTTGTATTCGCCAATCCAGGCACACGTGTACACCGCAGCCGCCGAGCCGTCGACGTGGTGGTGGCCGACCGGTTTCGACTAGGCCACCGGAACTGACAATGGGGGACTGCGAATGCGATTACTTGCCCACGCCTTGGGCGACAGGATGTTGGTATGAACGAGGATACCGCTCGTCGGCCCACGGCAGGCTCTTCCGGGTTCGACAGCTTTTTCATGGCTGGTTTCGAGTGTTCCTCCCACAGGCGCGCCGACGGGGCCCGTCTTGATCTGATCCGCGCGACCTCACATGACATCCATGCACATGCCGACTATCGCCGTTGTGCCGAGCTTGGGCTTCGCACGATCCGCGACGGCTTGCGCTGGCACCTGATTGAAACAGCGCCCGGAGTCTTCGACTGGTCGAGTTGGACGTCGGCGATCGAAGCAGCCCAGGCGGCCGGGGTGCAGATTATCTGGGATATCTTCCACTATGGCTCGCCAGACCATATCGACCAAGGTGGCCCGGGGTTTATCAAGGCCTACGTCCGTTTCGCCGCGGAAGCTGTTCGGGTTCATCGCTCCGCTACCGGGGTGGCTCCCCTGGTGTGCCCGATCAACGAGATTTCGTTTTTTGCATGGGCTGTGGAGGTCGGCTATTTCCCCCGCGTCGGGCCGAACAAGCGTGGATGGTTCAAACGACACCTTGTCAGGGCAGCGGTCGCCGGCGTGAGGGCCATGCGGGAGGCCGAACCCGGCTGCAGGTTCATCTGGGCTGAACCGCTGATCCATATTGCTCCTCGTGACCGTACTCACCCCGAGCGGCGGCGCGCCGAAAATGCTCGCCAGGGCCAATTCGAGGCGTATGACATGCTGATCGGGCGCGTGGAACCGGAGTTGGGCGGCAGCGAGGACGTTGTGGACGTCATCGGCCTCAACTTCTATCCGCACAACCAATGGTACTTGAATGGCCCAACGATACCGATGGGGCACCACGAATACCGTGCACTTTCGGAATTGCTGGTCGAGGTCGCCGAACGATACAAGAAGCCGATGTTCATCGCCGAGACCGGCGCCGAAGGTTCAGGCCGGCCAGCCTGGCTTCACTACGTTTGCGACGAAGTGCGCGATGCGACGAGCCTCGGTGCACCTGTTCAGGGTATATGCCTGTACCCGGTGACGGCCTACCCAGGTTGGGACAATTCGCGCCACGCCGAAGTCGGCTTGTTCTCCACCATTCATGCGGACGGCTCGCGCACTGTTCGCAAGCCACTTGCGGACGAGTTGGAGCGCCAGCGCCAATCGTTCTTGGCGTTTGAGGAACAACAAGCAAGCGCGCTATAGCCTCGCTGATACGAACAGTGCGCGCTTTTCAGCTGCATCAACAGCACAGCATATCTAGAGCTGTTCGCCGAGAAGCCGAGAAACATCGTTGGTCTCTTTGGCCGTGGGTCGCCCGACGCCGGTCAGGCCGGCGCATCATTCACTCGGCCGCCTCGCGCTGCGTCGGCGTGACGAGCATCCCGTTTGCTGGCAGGCGTGTCTGAATGCGCCCGAACGTAGCCAATGCCTGG
>NZ_JAMYRR010000026.1:0-73215 GCF_040321535.1 Mesorhizobium sp. M0340
CTGTAGCCATGCCGTCCGTCTCATCCCCAGCCTCCCTTTGGCTGGCGATAAAACCGGACAACTCATGTGCTACCTAATCCGGACAACTCATCTGCTTACGACACTGCGCCGGCCTCCCCTTGGCAAGGCGGCGGGCGGCTTGTATAGAGCCCGCCACCCTCAATTCCACTCTCCATCACAAGGACGACCCCATGGCGCTCGAACGCACCTTTTCCATGATCAAGCCGGACGCGACCCGTCGCAATCTCACCGGCGCTATCACCAAGATACTGGAAGATGCCGGCCTGCGCGTCGTCGCTTCGCGCCGGGTGTGGATGAGCCGCCGCGAGGCGGAAGGTTTCTATGCCGTCCACAAGGAACGTCCGTTCTTCGGCGAGCTGGTCGAATCCATGTCGTCGGGCCCGACAGTCGTGCAGGTACTGGAAGGCGAGAACGCCATTGCCAAGAACCGCGAAGTGATGGGCGCCACCAATCCGGCAAGCGCCGCCGAAGGCACTATCCGCAAGCTGCACGCACTGTCGATCGGCGAGAACTCCGTGCACGGTTCCGATGCGCCGGAAACCGCCGCGCAAGAGATCAAATACTGGTTCTCGGATACCGAGATCGTCGGCTAAGCCGGCATCCGAACCCCATCAAAAGGCCGGCGCAACGCCGGCCTTTTTCGCTGAAGCCCGTCGCGTTCGACCGGTCTCATGCGATGCGCTTCAGGTTCTTGTTTTGATGCATGTCGGTATCGCAAAACCGCTGCACGCTGCTGCGCGACATGCAGTAGCGGACATTTTCAGCTTCAGGCTCCTCGATGGGTCACCGGTGCGTTAAGCTCGGAGGGCGGATCAAACGCGGTCCCGACAATGAGGATTTGGGGAGCCGACAAGGCCATGACCAGCGCCATTCCCGGCTTCTTCCAGGGCACCGAAATGCCAACCAGCGGCTGGTGGGAAGCGCTGTGGCCCGAGCCTGCCAGCGTCCTGGCGGCAGTAGGCATGAAGCCCGGCACGGACGTGGTCGATCTCTGCTGCGGCGACGGCTGGTTCACGCTGCCAATCGCCAGGGTCGCCCGTCATGTGATCGCCATCGACATCGATGCCGATCTGCTCGAAGTCGCAAGGCGGCGGTTGGCCGAAGGCGGCGCGGGCAATTGCGAGTTTGTGGCGGGCGACGCCTATGAGCTTGCCGGGCTGGTGCCTCAAACCGTCGACTTCGTTTTCATGGCCAACGCTTTCCATGGCGTTCCGGACCGGCCGCGCCTTGCCCGCGCCGTGCGGACGACGCTTGACCCTGCCGGTCGTTTTGCCATCGTCAACTGGCAGCAGTATCCGCGCGAGCAAACCACGGTCCTGGGCGAGCCGCGCGGGCCAAAGACCGAGCTGAGGCTGTCACCCAAACAGACCATCGCGGCGGTGGAAGCGAGCGGGTTCAAGCTTGCCGAAGTGGTTGATGTGCCGCCCTATCACTATGGCGCGGTATTCAAACAAGCGACAAATTGAGAATGCCGGGCGTATGCGACTTTGTCGCTAGGATGTGTGTCGCCCGCCGCCCCCTAGCGGCGGGTTCTGTCAGTCTATTTCGCCTGGCGTTCCTTCACGTTCGCATGTTCATTCGCCGCCTCCGTGTCGGTGGACGGGGTCTTGGTCTCTTCACCTGAAAACGGGCTGCCCTGCCCCGGTGCGAGATCGCCGCTATGGCCGGCCTTGTTGGTCTGGAACGGTTGGCTGTCCGCTTTGAGACCGTGGTCAAGAGCATTGACAAGATGGTCGTCCGCCTTGGCAAGGCCGGTAAAGGCAAGGAGCGATGCACCGGTGGCGGCAAGGATAAGCGTGTGCGTTTTCATGTCTGGACTCCTTTGAGTTAAGGCCAGAACGAGCCGCAGCCATTCTGGCGGCTTCAACGAAGGGACAAACGTCCCTTTTGCATTACCCGCCATTTTATGTGGAACTAACGCGCCCTCTGCCCGGCCTATTCCCGCTGAAACACATCGTGATCGACATGCGGCTGCCGCGCGGGCCAATCGGCGCGGACTAAGCGCTAGCTCGCGGCATTGAAGCGCAGGATGTCGCGGCCGTTTCTGTCGGCGATGACAAGCTTACCGGCGTCGACGTGGTAGGATGCTGCTTTGGCCAGCGCCTCGAACAGCGCCTTTTCCTCGGCCATGACCTGAGGCGCGCAGGCCTTAAAGGTCGAGCCGATGTCGCTGATAGCGATCGTCGAGCCGTTTATCCTGGCGGTGGCGAAATAGACGTTGCAAGGGCCGCTGCCGCCGGCCTTGCCGGCTTCGCTGATGCGGAATGTCGCCCGCGGCTCGGCAATCACGCCGATGCCGTCGATATATTCGACCAGCCAGCTTTGGCCGAATACGGAAGGTGCCGCCGGCTCGTCGCCCGGCGCCGCCATTTTCAGCATGATGGTCTGTGGCGCGTCGCTGAGCGGGTCGACCTGATGGCGCGTATCGGCGACGAATAGCAGCCGGTCATCGACAGTGATGAGCGCCTGCAGCGCGTAGGTCATATCAGGCCGGATCACCCGCGGGTCGAAGCTGATCTCGAACTTGATCGGCACCTGGCCGGCCGGCACCACCTTGCGCTCGCCGATGATTGCGGCCGGCGCGTCGGCCAGCGACACGTCGGCAAGCTGCACGGAAAGCACGGCATTGGGCGGCAGCGCGATGCGCTCGCGATACATCACCTCGCCCTTGAGGGTCTTTTCGGCAGCCACGGAACGATCCGGAACGGCAAGTATGCCAACGGCCAGCGGCACCAGTCCGAAGATGAAGAACTCGGCGATCCTGTCCAGCATGATCCTGCTCCCCTTCCGGCAAAGGGTTTCGCAGGATTGCGGTCAATGAATGGCCGGCGGCGTATTGGCATGGCTGCCCCAGGAATTTATTTGGACGGCGGGCGCTTTCAGCGGCCCGCCGCCTTGTCGTCGGCCTTCTTGGCCGCTCCGCAAGCTCTGTTCAGTCCACGCTCGGCGACTATTTCGGAAAAGCCCATGCCGCAGGATGAGCTCCAGTCGGGCGATCTCGGCCGCCGGTTTGACTAGGCCGCGGCATTCACCGCCGGTTTGCTCGATCCTGACCGTGCCCCGCCTGACTCGGTCTCGGGGCCGAACGGGAAGGCTGCGATCAAGCGATATGCCGTCTACCGCAACAACGTCACGGTCAGCCTGATCGATGCGCTGGCCGCCAGCTTTCCAGCGACGCTGCGCATCACCGGCCCGGATTTCTTTCGCGCGATGGCGCGCTTTCACATCCGCGAAACGCCACCCACCTCGCCGCTTCTATTCGAATATGGCCGCGACTTTCCCGATTTCATCGAGCGCTACGAACACGCGCAGTCGATGCCGTGGCTGGCCGACGTGGCGCGCATCGAGCGGGCCTGGCTCGATGCCTATCATGCCGCCGACGCGGAGGCGCTGTCGGCTGAGGCACTGGCGTCGATCCCTCGCGAGAGGCTTGCCGACACCGTGCTGCGGCCGCATCCGGCGACGCGGATCGCGCGCTCCCGGTTCCCGGCAGTCACAGTCTTCGCGGCAAACCGGAACGACGCTCCTGTTGGGCCAATCCGGGCAACCGGCGCTGAAGATGCGCTGGTCACGCGGCCCGGCCTTGAGGTCTTCGTCCGCCACCTACCACCCGGCGGCGCAGTATTTATCTCGCATCTGGTCGCGGGCGAGTCGCTCGGCGCAGCGGCCGCGGCGGCGTTTGCGGAGAGTGCCGAATTCGAGCTTTCCGCCAACATTGCCGGCGTGCTGGAAGCGGGAGCCTTCACGACGGCACATCAGGAAAGGTGAGCACGATGAGCGATAGGCAGAACGCGAGCACCGAACCGCGAGGGTTCGCCGCTCTCGTCGAAAGGCTGAATGCCGCCCTGCGCACGATCGCGACGCCATCGCTGACGCAGCTTGTCCTGCGCTGCGCCCTCGCTGTCCCGTTCTGGCGGTCCGGCGTCAACAAATGGGACGGTTTTCTACACTTGAACGATGTCGCAGTGCTGCTTTTCAGCTCGGAACTCAAATTGCATCTGCCGGGCGGTCCTTATGATTTTCCGGCACCCGCGCTGGTGGCGTTCGCCTCAGGGTCAGCGGAGATCGTGTTGCCAGTTCTCCTTGTTATCGGCCTGGCGACGCGACTGGCGGCATTCGGGTTGCTGCTGATGACGCTGGTCATCGAGTTCACCGTGCCGGACGGCTGGCCGCTGCACATTACCTGGGCGGCGATGGCGCTTGGCATCATGGCCTGGGGACCCGGCCGGATTTCGCTCGATCATCTGATCGGCACTGACAAAGGTTGAGGGCTCGCGGAAGCCTGGTCAGTCTCGCTTCCAGCGGCTCGCCGCCTTGTCGTCGGCCTCCTTGGCGTCAACCCAGCCGCCTTCGGAACCGTCGCTATGGTGTTCCTTTTTCCAGAACGGCGCCCGTGATTTCAAATAATCCATCAGGAAATTCGCGGCCTCGAACGCCGCCTGCCGGTGGGCGGAAGCGGACACCACCAGCACGATGTTTTCGCCCGGCGCGATCTTGCCGTGGCGATGGATGACGGTGAGCCCCTGCAGCGGCCAGCGCGCGATTGCCTCGCCCGCGATGCGAGATATCTCGGCTTCGGCCATTCCGGGATAATGTTCGAGCTCGAGCGCGGAGAGCCTGCCTTGCTCGTCGCGGCAGAGGCCGGAGAAGGTCACCACAGCGCCGATGTCGTTGCGACCCCTCGTCAGCCTGGCGATCTCGGCGGCGACGTCGAAATCCTCCGCCTGGATGCGCACGACAGGCACCACCGCGGACATGGTTCAACCACCGGTCATCGGCGGGAACAGCGCGATCTCGCGCGCGCCGGCGATCTTTTCGCGGTGCTCGACATGTTCCTGGTTGATGGCGACGCGGATCACGTCAGGATATTGCAGCGCGTGCTCGTATTCCTCGCCGCGCGATTTCAGCCAGCGCAACAGGTCGGCGACCGTTTCGATGCCGGCCGGCAACTCGACGTCTTCTTCCGGTCTGCCGATCCGCTCGCGCACCCAGGCGAAATAAATGAGCTTCGTCGACATGCTACTCGTCCATGATGTGCTTGAGGCCGGCGCGGAAATAGTCGTAGCCAGTGTAGAGCGTCACCAGGGCGGCGATCCACAGCAGCACCAGCCCGGTCTGGGTGGTCAGCGGAAAGAGCTTGTCGCCGGCCGGGCCCGCAAGCAGGAAGGCGATGGCGATCATCTGGATGGTGGTCTTCCATTTGGCGAGTTGCGTCACCGGCACCGAGACCTTCAAAGCCGCCAGATATTCGCGCAGGCCCGAGACCAGGATCTCGCGGCACAGGATGATGATCGCCGCCCACAGCGACCAGCCGGCGATGCCGGCATGGCGGTCGGTGTCGGCGGCAAGCAGCAGCAGGCAAGTGGCGACCAGCAGCTTGTCGGCGATCGGGTCGAGCATCTTGCCGATGTTGGAGGTCTGCTGCCAGGCGCGCGCCAGATAGCCGTCGAAGTAATCGGTGATCGAGGCGAGCAGGAAAATGATGAGCGCCGACCAGCGCGCGAAGTCGCTCGATTTCAGATGCCCCTCCAGGAAGAAGCACAGCACCACCAGCGGCACCGCCAGGATGCGGGCGTAAGTGAGCATGTTGGGCAGGTTGAACGCGCGCTGGGACATGTTTTGGGAACTCTTTCTGCCTGCTTAGTCAAATCAGAAGCGAATGTGGGGGGTCAACAGGCCAGAATCGATTAGCCAGCCGAAATATCGGCAATAAGTCTTAGCTCTCGTGAAAATGATTGTAGACCAATTTCGCCACCTGTTCGGAAATGCCGTCGACCTTGACCAAGTCCTCGACGGCGGCACGGCTGACCGCCTTGGCCGTACCGAAATGCATCAGCAGCGCGCGCTTGCGGCCGGGTCCGATGCCGCTGATCTCGTCGAGCGGGCTCTTGACCATCTCCTTCTTGCGGCGGGCGCGGTGCGAACCGATGGCGAACCGATGGACCTCGTCGCGCAGCCGCTGGACGAAATAGAGCACCGGATCGCGAACGGGCAGCGAGAATGGGGCCCTGTCCTTGACGAAGAAGCGTTCGCGGCCGGCATCGCGGTCCTGACCCTTGGCGATGCCGATGGCGACAACGCGATCCTCGATGCCGAGATCGGCGAGGATCTTGCGCACCGCCGTCATCTGGCCCTGGCCGCCATCGATGAGGATGACGTCGGGCCAGGCGGGGAAGCCGCCCGCGTCCTCGATATCGTCGCCCGGTTCGGTAGGGCCCGCCTCGCCCGCGCCCTCGGTTTGCCGGGCATCGCCATGTTCCTTCAACAGCCGCGAGAAGCGCCGCTGCATCACCTCGCGCATCATGCCGAAATCGTCGCCCGGCGTGATCTCGGTCGAGCGGATGTTGAACTTTCGATACTGGTTCTTCACAAAACCTTCCGGCCCGGCGACGACCATGGCGCCGACGGCGTTGGTTCCCATGATGTGCGAGTTGTCATAGACCTCGATGCGCACCGGCGGCTTTTCCAGGCCGAAGGTCTCGGCAAAGCCAGTGAGCAGCCGCGCCTGAGTTGAGGTTTCGGCCAGCCGCCGGCCGAGCGCTTCGCGCGAATTCTGCAGCGCATTGTCGGTCAGGTCCTTTTTCTCGCCGCGCTGCGGCACCGAGATCGACACCTTGCGGCCGGCGCGGGTGGAGAGCGCCTCCGCCAGCAATTCCTGGTCCTCGACGCCATGCGACAACAGGATGGTGCGCGGCGTCGGCTTGTCGTCGTAGAACTGCGCCAGGAACGATCCCAGCACCTCGCCGGCTTCGAGCGCCGGATCGGCCTTGGGAAAATAGGCGCGGTTGCCCCAGTTCTGGCCGGTGCGGAAGAAGAACACCTGGATGCAGACCTGGCCGCCCTCCTGATGGATGGCGAAGACATCGGCCTCGTCGACGGTCTGCGGATTGATGCCTTGATGGCTCTGCACATGCGACAGCGCCGCCAGCCGGTCGCGATAGATGGCGGCGCGTTCGAAATCGAGGTTCTCCGAAGCCTGCTGCATGGCGGCGGAGATCTCCGTCTTCACCTTCTGGCTGCGGCCGGAAAGGAAATCCTTCGCCTCGGCGACAAGCCTTGCATAATCGCCATGCGAGATTTCGCCGGTGCATGGGCCGGCGCAGCGCTTGATCTGGAACAAAAGGCAAGGCCGGGTGCGGTTCTCGTAGAAGGAGTCGGTGCAGCTCCTGAGCAGGAAGGCGCGCTGCAGCGAGTTGATGGTACGGCCGACGGCGCCGGCCGAGGCGAACGGGCCGAAATAGTCTCCCTTGCGTGAGCGCGCGCCGCGATGCTTGTAGATACCGGGCGAGACATGATCGCCGGTCAACAGGATATAGGGGAACGACTTGTCGTCGCGCATCAGCACGTTGAAGCGTGGCCGCAAGCGCTTGATGAGGTTGGCTTCAAGCAGCAGCGCTTCGATCTCGGTGCGGGTGACGACGAACTCCATCGTCGACGTCTCGCGCACCATGCGGCCGATGCGGCTGGTGTGGAACCGGCCTTGCGCGTAGCTGGTGACCCGCTTCTTCAGGCTGCGTGCCTTGCCGACATAGAGCACGTCGCCGTTGGCATTCATCATGCGGTAGACGCCGGGCGCATTGGGCAGCCGCTTGACCAGCGTCTGGATCACCTCGGCGCCGACCATGCCGTCGGCGTCGCCGGCATGCGGGGTCCAGTCGATGGCGGTGAAGGTGACGTCCGGACCGCCGGCTGCAGGCTCGACGACCTCTTCGGCCGCCTCGTCCTCGAGGTCGATTTCGGGCGGCAGGTCGTCGGCGCCACCGCGCGTTTTTTGTTTCTGGTCCATGGGGCTCATTCCGCCATGCCTGTCACATCGGGCGTCTGCCATGCAAGGTGCTGGCCGCCGTCAAGCGCGATCATCTGGCCGGTGACCGAGCGTGCCGCCCAGAGATAACGGATGGTGGCACCGAATTCCGGCAATTCCGGGCCGCGTTTCAGGATCAGCCCGGCAATCTGGGCATCGAAATCGCTGTCGTGCTGGCGCGTGTTCTTCAAGGTCGGGCCAGGACCAATAGCGTTGACGCGGATGCGGGGACCCAGCGCCTGCGCCATCATCTCGGTCGCCGCCCACAATGTCGACTTCGACAGCGCATAGGAAAAATAACGCGGCGTCGGGCGCCAGACGCGCTGGTCGATCATGTTGACGATCAGCCCCTCACTGCTCTGCGGCAAGGCCCGGGCGAAAGTCTGCGCCAACAGCGCCGGCGCCTTGACATGCACGGCGAAATGGCGATCCCAGGCCGGCCAGTCGAAATCCTCAACACTGTCGTGCTCGAACAGCGAGGCGTTGTTGACCAGCAGCGACACCGGCCCGAGCGCCGCCGCCGCGCGGCCGACTAGGTCGCCGACCGCGTTCATGTCGGTCAGGTCGGCAGCAACCACTGCGGCCCGGCCATGTCGACCAAAATGACCACTGTTGATTTCGGCCGCCAGTGCCTCGGCCTCGGCCAGCGAGCGATTGCAGTGAATGGCGACGGCAAAACCATGCGCGGCAAGGTCCTCGACGATCGCCCTGCCGATCCGCTTCGCCCCGCCCGTCACCAGTGCCGTCGCGGCGACCTTGCTCATCTGTCAATCCTTAATCCGATGCCGATTCCGACCTGCCGGGATGGCGCCGGCAAATTATGGCCCGCCAAGCGTTAAATCCCATTTCCACCTGGGGCAGGATTGTGGCAAAGTGGCCAGTGGGCGTTCTGGCTCGACCGGAATTCGGACCAGCCCGCCCGCAATATAGGGTGCTGGAGCCCTTACACCAAGCCGTGTGCAGTGCAGCACGGCGAACCTGCTGACATTGGCTGTTGCGAAGATGCAACGTCAAGGTTCTGCCTCATTCGTGCCAGGGAATGACCCAAGTTCAGGTTCGCTTCAGCCGCATTTCGACACGACATTTGGAACCGTTGAACGCCGGATCCGTTTCACCCCCCGGACGGGTTGAGGGCGCTCATAAACAACAAGCCTGTGTCCTGTGGCTTAAGGAGTAAAGAACAATGCAAGCCAATCTTAAATTTGCGCGACCGCTCGCGGTGGCGTTTGGGCTGTTCGCCCTCGGCGGAACCGCCTATGCCGCGGACGTGGTTCAGGAAGAGCCGCCGGCACCTGCCCCAATTGCAGAACTTCCGGTCGCATCCTGGGCCGGTCCCTATGCCGGTGTGAGCGTCGGCTACGGCTTCGCTGGCCACGCCAAAGCCAAAGACATTGGCGTCGACGTCGACACCAAGGGTTTCGTCGGCGGCGTCTTCGGCGGCTATAATTGGCAGCAGGAGAACTTCGTCTACGGTGCCGAAGCCGATATCGGCTACAACGGCGTCAAGGGCGACGATGCCGGCATCGAGGCCAAGGGTGGCTTCGAGGGCTCGCTGCGTGCCCGCCTCGGCTATGCCGTCAGCCCGGACATCCTGCTCTACGGCACCGCCGGTGGCGCGCTGAAGAACCAGAAGATTGAAGCTGCCGGCGTAAGCGACACCAACACGCAGTTCGGCTGGACAGCCGGCGTCGGTACCGACATCAAGATCACCGACAATGTGTTCGGCCGTGTCGAGTATCGTTACACGGACTTCGGCAGGAAGGACTTCGACGGTATCGGCAAAGTCAAGTCGACCGACAATCGCGTCACTTTCGGCGTCGGTATGAAGTTCTAAGTCGTCCAAGCCACGACACGAAAAAGCCGGGCCTCGCGCCCGGCTTTTTTTGTGGCACCGGTTGAGGCCGCCCGCCTTCAAGCCGGGATGGCGGGCTTCAGTTCCGGGAACTTCTCGTCGAAGCGTGCCGCCCAGCGCGTCAGCCGGCCGCGGCCCTTTTCCCATTTTCCGGCGAAGCGCAGCGAGAGATAGCCAAGGCAGGCGCGCAATGCGATTTGGCCTAAGGTGATTTTCTTCGGCAGCTTCGGCGGGTTGGCGTTGAGCAGATCGAGCGCGGCCGAAATCTTCGTCCACTGGCGCTCGAGCCAAGGCTGGTAGACCATCTCTTCCGGCCGCGTGCGCCGCTCATAGACCATCGACAGCGCGCAGTCGCAGATACCGTCGGCCAATGCCTCCAGCACCTCCGCCTCAAGGCGCTTGTCGGGATTGCGCGGAAACAATGCGTTCTTCGACATCCGGTTGAGATGCTGGGTGATGGCGCGGCTGTCGTGGACCGAGCGGCCGTCATCGAGCACCAGCACCGGGATCTTGCCGAGCGGATTGGCGCCGATCAGTTCGGCCGGCCTTTCCTCGGTCTTTATCGGCACGAGATCGACCGCGATGCCAGCATAAAGTGCTGCCATGCGCACTTTGGAACTGTAGGGGGAAGTAGACGCGTAGAGCAGTCTGGGCATTGTCGATTCCTGTTTGCCGGCTACAGCTCCATATGCCCCGTTGGACGCGCAAAAGGACGCCGTAGCATTGTGACTTCGCGCATAACCCTCACCGAAAACCGATTCCGACGGGGCTCGTGCGTGGGCACTGTTGACCGATCATGCAGGGTTCATCAACGGCCAGAGGCGGAAAACCGCGCCGCCAGAGTACAGCCATTGTCTCGACGTCAATCGCGATGCGATAAGCCGCAGTGCGGCGGCAGACGCGAGCGCGTCGGACAATCCAAATCCGAATTGGCTACCAACTCGGCCTTGCACCGAAGGTTGGCCTTTGGCAGCCACGAAAACCCCACCGGACTTCGCCGCATGGCGAAGTCCTGGGAGCTGCGAAAAGACGTCTTCCTCCCGCCTCTTTCTCGTCTGCCCGACCGTCAACCAAGAAGCGAGGCGCCTGTCCGGCATCCCGCCCTGACTGTCTTGAGTATTGTCCCCGACGGTAGCAGGGCGGCGACTACTTCTTGGCCTTCGCCTTTGCGGGCGCTGCCTTCGGCTTGGCCGCGGGCGCTGCTTTCTTCACTGCCGCAGAAGATTTCGCAGCGGCGGCCTTTGCCGGTGCTGCCTTCTTCGCAGCTGGCTTCGCCGCGGCCTTTGCAGCCGGCTTCTTGGCCGGTGCCGCCTTTTTTGCCGGTGCAGCCTTGGCCGGTGCTGCCTTTGCCTTGGCAGGTGCTGCTTTCTTCACGGCCGGTTTTGCCGCGGCCTTGGCGGCCGGCTTTTTGGCCGGCGCTGCTTTTGCCTTAGGCGCGGCCTTCGCTTTGGCAGCGGGTGCCGCTTTCTTCACAGCAGTTGCGGCCTTTGCCGCGGGTGCTTTTGCTGGTGCTTTCTTTGCCGGTGCCTTGGATGCCGGCGCCTTGGATGACTGCTTAGCCATATCATGCCCCTTCCGTTGTGCCGACGGCCGTTATTGACCCGGCGCGCATTGCATATCTGACTCGCGGCTTGCTAGCCAGCGAAGCATTAGAATGATTTTTGCAGCTTAAGTTTCGGTTACGGCGAGCGCACGACCATTTTACCCGCGCAAAAACCGGCTGCGAATCTTTGTCTCCCGCAGTGAAGTTCTGCGACAGAAATTCTGGCCGCTCTATCTCGACCGGTCTTCTCGTCAAGCTCAGGACCTTTTCGACCAGCTTTGCGCTTCAACGTCCGACGCTCAGCGCGAACATTGTCCAGAACGAAGGCGGTCGCCCGCCTCGTCTTGTTTGAAAAGATAAACTACAGGTAAGTAGGAAGCAACGCGACGAGCACGCCGCAGCACTATCTTGCACGGCGCGATGAAAGTAAGCAGACAGCTCACATTTCTGAAGGACAGGATATCGTTCGATAGATCCGGTCGAGCCGACCGCGTGATCGAAAGCGCTTGGCCGTTCAGGTGCCGAGCGGCTCACGGCTCATCTGCAGCCGGCGCGAAGGCTCGGCCCTGTGGAGATGGACGGCGAAGGTATCCCATGGCGGCATGACGGAAATCTGTGCCAGGATGCGCCCCGCTTCACCGAGATGATAGCCGCCGTGCAGTACGACGTGGGTCAGCATTTCCTGTCGCGACATCAATACCTTATCCCCGTCGGTGAACACGAAGGCGAGGGGCTCGGACAGCTGCCGCGACGAAACGGTTTCGAGATAATCGGGATACCAGCGATCGGTCGCTGCGACCGCGGCGCGAAGTTCGTCGAACGCCGGCGTGTCCTCAGTGGTGGCGGCGCAGTAGCCATGGCTTGCGTCAACCAGGTGCGCCGAGAATATCCGCGACACCACATGGCTGTGATCGACGAGCCGTATCACGGCCTGCCGTTCCTTGCCGTGAACATGCGGGTCGAGACTCGCGAGCTTTTCCAGCAGTTCGTCATGGCCCAGGCCTGATAGGCAAACAGGCTGCGAAGCAGAGCGAGCGCACTCATGGTCGGTGTCCTTTTCCGGAAATGCGAGTATGTTGTTTATATTTTCAGGAGAATGAGAGGGCGTGTCTACTCGCATTGCAAAACCGCATCCGCGCATGCGCAAGCAGCCGCGCCAGGCGCGTTCCAGGGCAACCGTCGAGGCGATCATCGAGGCAGCGGCTCATGTTCTGAGCGGGCTGGGCTGGGCCGGCTTCACCACCAACAAAGTGGCCGAGACAGCAGGTGTAAGCATCGGCACGCTCTACCAGTATTTTCCCGACAAGCTCTCCCTGCTCGCAGCCGTCCGGCGCCGTCACTTCGATCATGTGCTGTCGGTCATTCGCGATTCGGCGGAAGACCAAAAGCCGCTCAGGACATTCGCGCAGGAGCTGGTGCGCGGCATGATCGCGGCACACAGCATTCACCCGACACTACACCAGGTGCTGCTCGACGAGGCGCCTGGCGATCGTGGCTCCAGGGCCGCCCATGCTTCGTTCCAGGCACAATACCTCAATCACTATGCGACTGCTGTCGCCAGTTATCGCAAGCCAAGGAAAGGCGCCGACACGGAGTCCGTGGCGCGGGTGCTGTCGTCAGCGATCGAAGGTGTGATCCACAACGCGGCACGCCGGAACATGCTCGCCGCGCCGGAGCTGCAAAAGCAACTCGTCGAACTGATCTGCGCCTATCTATCGGGAGCGGGCCGTACCGGTCGATAGCGCATGGCACGGCGAAAATCGGGATTTCTGTGTGTCGTTCAAACCCGGCTTGTGAGGTGCGGCAGGGACGATGCCAACAATGCCGCACCTGATGCGGTCAAGAGTGTGAGGACGATCTTTCGAAAAGTCGCCTCGCCGATGCCGATGTAGAGTCTCGCGCCAAGGAGTGTCGGTATCAACATCGCCGGCGCGACGACGGCAAACATCGGCAGCATTTCGAGCTTGATCTTTCCGGCCGCAAGATAGGCGGCCATCGTCATGGAGAGGGTCACAAGGTTGAAATTCTGGATGACAATACGCTGCCTGTCCTTTTCCCATTGGCGCAGCACGCACCACAGCGTTGGAACCGGGCCGGTGAAGCCGCCAAGTCCACCCATGATGCCGCCGACCAGACCTATTGCACCGTCTGCAACAGGACCCCCGACCGTGATGGGAGGGAGGCGACGCGCAAAGAGCATCAAGGGACACCAAACGACCAGCAGCGCGCCGAAGACAAGCTTGAACAACTGCACATCCAGCAAGGGCAGGATGGCGACACCGACCGGAATCCCTATGGTCCCGCCGATCAGGAAGGGCAGCAGAAGCCTGAGATCGAAACCCCGGCGGACGGTGACGGCAGCGATGATCTGACCGGTGAGCGCCCCAAAGACCGCCATGGCAGCAGCCAGTTGGGGTTCCACGGTCCAAACCCAAATCGACATGGCAACCAGGCTGAAAGCGAACCCGGAAAGCCCCTGGACGAAGCCAGCAACGACCGCGCCGAGAGCAACAGTATAAACAAGCAAATCCATGTGGTGCTGTTTCCCCGCAAACTCGTGACAGCAGATCGCGCATCCCGCGAATGCTGCGCCGCATGGAAACGGTGACGGTCGATCAGGTGGCCGGTGCTAAAAAGTCGGAATCAGCGAGTGCGCGATCAGCGCAGGACGCGGCAGCGGCCGTTGTAGACCATCCAGCGGTCGAAGCCCGACACGCAGAATTCGACATTGTCGCCGATCGACGCAAAGCCCTGGCCTTCCTCGATCAGGTACCAGATGGTGCGGGCGCGGCCATCGGAGAGGCTGACGGTGGCGCCGCAATAACGGCGACCGATCGGCCAGATGTCGTCGGCCGGCAGATAGCGATGCTGGTGGATGCGCTGGAAGTCGACGATCTGCACATCCGGCAAATGCGGCACGTGATGCACCTGATAGGAGAAGCGGTCGGTGATTTTGTTCAGCACCCAGGCCTCGCCGCACACGCCGCTGTCCTCGTCGGTATAGATTGCAAGGTCGGCGGCCTGCACCGCCTGAGTAACGCCGAGAGGCGCAGCCAGCGGCGTGCAAACGGCGAGCAGTACGGCAAGGGCGGATTGGGCGAAGCGAGTCATGGCAGCCTCTCAAGGTCGACTGCGCGCACTGTGCGGATTCGCTGACGCGCGGTCAAGCGGTTGTAGCGACTATGGTTGTGGTGACGCGGTTGCACTGAGGGAACGGCAAGGACCGCATCTCAAACTACTCTCCCGCCAGCCAGTCCAGCGTCCAATGCGATGGCTGCTCGACAGCAAGCAGCCGGTGCAGCGCCGGCAGCAGCGTCCGCAACTCGCCCTCCAGGGTGAAGGGCGGATTGACCACCACCATGCCGCAGCCATCGAGGCTCGGCTCGACGGAGGCCGGCCTGATCTCAAAACCGATGTCGAGCAGCCTGGGAACGCCCGTCTGCTTCAGCGCCTTGCGGAAGGCGGCGACCGCCTTGCGGTCCTTGAGCGGATACCAGAGCGCGTAAATCCCTCCTGGCCAGCGCCGATGGGCTCTTTGCAGCCCGTCGACCAAGCGACCGAACTCGCCCTCTTCCTCGAAAGGCGGATCGATGAGGACGAGACCGCGCTTCTCCTTTGGCGGCAGATGCGCGCCGAGCGCCAGCCAGCCGTCGAGCTCGATCACCCGGGTCTGGAAGTCGCCGTCGAACAGCGACTTCAGCCTGGCGGCATCCTTGGGATGCAACTCGACCGCCGACAGCCGGTCCTGCTTGCGCATCAGGTGCCGGGCGATCAGCGGCGAACCCGGGTATTTTGTCACGCCGCCGTCCGGATTGAGCGAGCGGACGGCTTCAAGATACGGCGCCAGCAGTGCTGCCGCCGGCGCATCGAGGGCCGCATCGACCAGCCGGCCGATGCCGCCTTGCCATTCGCCGGTCTTTTGCGCTTCGGTCGAGGACAGATCGTAACGGCCGATCCCGGCATGGGTGTCGATGACCCGAAACGCCTTGTCCTTCTGCTTCAGATATTCGATCAGCCGGCTGAGCACGACATGCTTGACGACATCGGCGAAGTTTCCGGCATGGTAGGCGTGGCGATAGTTCAATTGGAGCCCCTGCCCCAGCGAGGCGGTGGCGGCTGCGAGTTCGGATTTTCCGGCCGGCGGCCGAAACGGAATGCCAGCACCAGCCCGGCCAGGCCGGCCGCCATCAGGGAAAAACCGACCGGTCGCGCCCGGCGGTCGACCTCGCCGGCAGCCGAGCGCAGGACGAGATCGACGGCCCGCATCGGAATGCCCTCGGCGTCGCCTGGACCAACGGTGAAAATGTAGGGGCCGGTGGTAACGGTCGGGATCAGGCCGGCCTCGTCGCGAAAGATCCTGTCCGGCAGTTGCGGACTGACCTGCCGAGGATTGTCGGAATGGTTGAACTGCAGCGTCGAGGCGAGCACCGTCCTGCCGGCGGTGGCGGCAGTAAGGGTCAACACGGTGCGCTGCTGCGAGACGATACGCTCGGCTCTTGCCGTAAGGTCGACCAGCACGCGTAGCGGCCCGTCGCGTGCGCTAAGGGCCACCGTCACTGGCTTGAACCGGCCCTGGTCGTAAACCCTCCAGGTGCCGATCTCACGGCCGGAGAAATTGGTCATCGCCCAGGGATAGACGACGCCGATGCCGGTACCGATGAGCAGTATCAGGGCGAACAGAGAGCGCATGAGGTCAAGACCCGGTATTCGGCGTGCTGGTGCCGTCGCGGGCGCGCTCCATTTCGTCCAGGAGCATGTCAAGGCCGAGATCAAACGTCCGGTCAAATTCGGCGGTGCCGAAATAACGCCCGGCCGCAGCTACTTTTGGAAAATCCTGCGCCAGTTGCTCATCGCTGACCGTGGTCACGGCCGAAGGCCCCTTCGCATAGCCGGCAGTCTCGTCGAGGATGGCACCCATCAGATAATAGCCGGTGGTACGGAACAGCCGCGCACCAAGTTCCGGTCCGAAGCCGCCGGCCTCGAACAGGCCGAGGATGCCGTTCAGCCACGCAAGGCAGGTCGGCGAGTTCATCCGGTAGGTAACAAAGAAGCTGGCGAAAGCCGGGTGCTCACGCGCGACGCGGCGGAAATCCTGCACGGCGATGCGCAACCTTTGTCGCCAAGGTAGGTCCGTGTCGGGCATTTCGAGGGAGCCGATCAGCCGGTCCACCAAGGCTTCGAAGAGATGCGCCACCGAAGGAAAGTGGTGATAGATGCTCATCGCCTCGCAGCCGAGTGCAGTCGCTAGCTTGCGCATCGAAAAACCGGCGAGGCCCTCGCTCTCGATCACCTTCAAAGCGGCAGCCTCGATCATCTCGCGAGACAGTCTGCCGCGCGGTCGCTTTTTTTTGATCGATGTGTCCATGGTGCCGCTTGACAACTTACACTGTAAGGTTCATTTTCGACATTACCTTACACCGTAAGGTCTACAAACGCCAGAGGAGAACGTCATGTCTGTCTATCGTACTTTTTCATCAACGCATTCTTCCATCCGCCGTGCCTGCCTGCTCGCCGCCGCCTGTGTGCTGACGCTGGCTGCAACTCCTTCTTATGCCGATGAGTATGACGCAACCGTCAAGGACATCCAGTCGACCATGGGCGGGGTGCCCGGTTTCGTAAAGCAGTTCCCGAAAGCCGGTCTGCCCGGTGCATGGGCCGAGGTCAAGGCTATCCAGCTCAGCGACAAGACGGCGCTGCCGCCGAAGGTCAAGTCGCTGATCTCGCTGGCGGTGGCGGCGCAAATCCCGTGCAACTACTGTATCTGGTCGGACACGCAGGACGCCAAGCGGGCCGGCGCCACCGACGAGGAGATCCAGGAGGCGGTCGCCGTTTCAGCGCTGACCCGCCATTGGAGCACCATCTTCAACGGCATGCAGGTCGATTTCGATACATTCAAGAAGGAGATGGGCGGCCAGTAATGCGCTCGTCATTAGAGCGGGATCCGTTCAAACTGAATTGGCCCTCCCGCTCTGACTGTTTGTGTGATCCGCCAGCACCTCATTGATGACCCGCCACGATTTTTCCGCCTCGCGCTGATTGCCGTCATGTCCCGAAGCGACGATCAGCGCCTTCCACAACGCCCAGCCCCGAGCGCGCGCCCAGCTGTGCTCGTCAAGGGCAATGGCATCGCGGAACGCCTGACGGCTCTCGCCGTAAAATTCCGTCCACGCGATCACCAGATCACAGGCAGGATCGCCGATAGCCGAACTACCGAAATCGACCACCGCGCACAGCTTGCCATCTTCGACGAGCAGATTGCCCGAGGCGACGTCGCCATGGACCCAGACCGGCGGCCCTTGCCATCGCGAGGCAAGGGCTGTCGCCCACACGGCTTCGGCTGCGGCCTTGTCGATGCGGCCGCCGAGCGCCGAGAGCGCGGCTCGGGTCTCGGCGTCGTAGACCGAAAGCCGGCCACCGCGGTGGAAATTATGCCGCCCTGCCGGTGGCCCATCGGCAGCGTCGATCCGGTAGAGCGCAACCAGAAAGCCGGCCAGCGAACGGGCGAACTCAGTAAGATCGGCAATCAGTCCACCAGCCGCCGGTCTGCCGCCAAGCCAGCGATAGACGGACCAAGGCCATGGATAGCCTTCCCCGGGCGCGCCTTTGGCCAGCGGCACGGGTATGGGCAGAGGCAGGTGAGGCGCCAGGCGGGGCAGCCAGCGATGCTCCTTCTCGACCTGGGCGACATAGGCGGCAGCGCTCGGCAGCCGCACCGACATGCGATCGCCCAGTCGGAACGTGCGGTTGTCCCAGCCGCCAGGCTCGACCGGCTCTACCGGCAGGTCCGCCCATTTGGGGAACTGCGCGGCAATCAGCCGGCGAACAAGTGCGGCATCTATCGGCATGCCTGGTGTTCGTTCATCGGGCGGCATCGGGCTTGCTCAGGTCTTTTGAATAGCCGGCAGTCCATCTTTTTGGCGTCGCATTCTTGCGGCGCCAGTGATTCCACTAGGCGGCAAATTCCCTAAGCCTTGCGTTCCCAGCGCCGGTCGGGCGTTTGCTGCCAGTAGGTCACGGTGTGGCCAGCCTCCTTCATTGTCTTCCAGTGCGTGCGTGCCGCCTCTAGCTGGGCTGCATCGTGACCGTCGAACAGGAACACGGCGCGCTGGTAGCCGCCAAGCTCCGGCGGCACCGCCCCATCGACCAGGAAGCGTATCTGCGCCTGGTTCGGATTGTCAGGGCCGACGGTCAGAAGCACCGGCTGCTCGGCGGGACGGGCTTCGCGGTCCGTTGCGTGGGCCAGGAATGAATCGTCCCGGAAAGTCCACAGATGCTGGTCCAGCGCGTCGCGCCGTTCCTCGGTGCCGGTCTGTACCACGGCGCGCCAGCCGCGATCGATACTGCGCTCCAGGAGGCCGGGCAGCGCATCCTCCAGCGTCGATTCGGTCAGGTGATAAAACAGAATCTCGGCCATGGCTCAGTCTACATTTTCGGAATCCCGCCCCAGCCGCTCATTGCTCGTAATGATCGCGCAGCAGCCGGTCGAGCAGCCTGACGCCGAAGCCGGAAGCCCATGACTGGTTGATCTCGTTGGAGGGCGCGCCCATAGCGGTGCCGGCAATGTCGAGATGCGCCCAGGGCGTGTCCTTGACGAAACGCTGCAGGAACTGCGCGGCGATGATGGCGCCGCCGTGGCGGCCGCCGATGTTCTTCATGTCGGCATTCTTGGAATCGATCAGCTTGTCGTATTCGGCACCGAGCGGCATGCGCCACACCCGCTCCTGCGTCGCCTGTCCAGCCGCCGTCAGCCGGTCCGCCAACTCGTCATTGTTGGAAAACAGGCCGGCATAATGCTGGCCGAGCGCGACCATGATGGCGCCGGTCAGCGTCGCCAGATTGATCATGAATTTCGGCTGGAAGCGGTCGTTGCAGTACCACAGCGCATCGGCCAGCACCAAGCGGCCCTCGGCGTCGGTATTGAGCACTTCGATGGTCTGGCCCGACATCGAGGTGACGATGTCGCCCGGTCGCTGAGCGTGGCCATCGACGGCGTTTTCGACCAGTCCGACAATACCGACGACATTGACCTTCGCCTTGCGCGCGGCTAGCGCGTGCATCAGCCCGGTGACGGCAGCAGCGCCGCCCATATCCCCCTTCATGTCCTCCATGCCCGAGGCCGGCTTGATCGAATTGCCGCCGGTGTCGAAGGTGACGCCCTTGCCGACGAAGGCGACCGGGCTTTCCTTGGCCTTGCCGCCGTCCCACCGCATGACCGCGATGCGGGCGCCACGCGGCGAGCCCTGCGCTACGCCCAGCAGCGAACCCATGCCGAGCTTCTTCATCTCCTTCTCGGCCAGGATCTCGACCGTGACGCCGAGCGCCTCCAGTTCGGCGATGCGGGTGGCGAATTCCACCGGCCCCAGAACATTGGCCGGTTCATTGACCAAATCGCGCGCCAGCAAGACACCGTCGATCACCGCCGCTTCATCGGCGAAGGCCTTCTTTGCAGCTGCCGGATCGGCGGTGTGAATAGTTACCTTGACCGGCTTTTTTGGCTCGCGCTTGTCGTCACCATTGTTCTTTTTGGTCTTATACTTGTCGAAGGAATAGCTGCGCAGCAGGATGCCTGCTGCGAGCTGAACGGCTTGCCTGCCGCTGATGGCGGCACCGGGAAGATCGAGCACGACGGCCACTTCGGTTGCCTTGCGAAAGGACGCGGCAATCGTGCCACCGAGCTTCAGCCAACCATAATCATCGAGATTGGAGCCCTTGCCGGCACCGACCGCTACCAGCCGCTCGAGCGATGTCCCTTCCGGTGCCAACACTTCGACCAGGCTAGCGAATTTGCCAGTGAAGTCGGCGACCGGAAAAGCCCGATCGAGGGTCTTTGCCGGATCACAAGCCCTGGCGGCATCGCTGAGGTCGCCCTCGTCGGCCACCAGAACGAAAACGCTGCCCTTTTTGGGCGCGGCGATTTTGGCGAAGGCAATCGAGGGTCTCGAATTCATGATGTCCTGCTTTCGGGAAGTGCGTTGGATTATCGCGAGAGGCGTTCGATTGGTCGGACCGAAAGGTCCCGTGTTGTTGCGTCAGTGAGCGGCGGGTTGAAACAGCTCGATGACATTGCCCGATGGGTCTTCGAGCAGGGTCTGGGAACCACCGACGCCCGTTATGATATCGTTGCGAAAGACAAGTCCAGCACTCTTGAGGCGCGCAACCTCTTCTTTCAGGTCCGGCACCACCAACTGGATGCGGTTCCAGCCTCCCGGCACCGGCTGCCGGCCATCCGGCATAGATCGTGCGCCCGAACTGCCAGGCCCGCTCAGAAGGAGCCGTAACGCGCCGCGCGTGACGGAAGCAAAAGCCGGTCGCGCGTCCTGTTCGACGGTAAAGCCCAGTTGTCCACAGTAGAAATCGATCGAGGTGGCGACATCATCGACCATGTAGCGAATGCTGACTGGCGTCATGATCATTGACCTTTCGGTTCGGGCACGCTCCAACAAGGTGTGTCTATTGCGGGCGGAACAATCGGCATAGTCCTGCTCACTATCGCTGCTTGACAATCCGCGCCGCTATCGCCCTGGCCTGAATGCGGGCATTGGCGAAACAACCGCGAATGCTCGGCCGCATGCCGGTAAACCACAGGCCGGGCAATTTCGGATCGGCATCGCCGCCGTTGAAAAGCGGAACGCCCTTGCCGTCGAGAACGCCGAGCTTGCCAACCATCTGCTCCAGACCGGTGCGATAGCCGGTCGCTGCAATGACGATATCGGGCGTGATCAACCTGCCGTCATTCAACACGACGCCGTCCTGGGTAAATTCCCGCAATGATGGCATCACCACGATCGTGCCTGCCTTGATGGCGCGAACCGCGCCGTCGTCGGCTGCGATCGCGGTATAGTCGGCGCTCAGACGGCTCGCACCGCCTGTGGGCGCCAGCGGAAGCCCAAATTTCGTCAGGTCGCCGAAAACCAGGCGCTGGGTTGTCGCCATCACCGCATCGGCCAGCCGCACCGGCAAGCTCGCCATTAACGGTGAAAGCCTGTGGACGGCGACCTTGCCGATGCGTTTCGGCAGCAGAGAGGGGCCGTTGCGGGCCGACAGCCAGATGCTTTGGGCGTCTGCATTCGCCAGATGATTGAGTGCGTCGAAACCCGAATTGCCGGCACCGACCACCAGCACCCTTTTGCCGGCGTAGTCCTTCGCATCGCCAAAATCGGCCGAATGGATAATCCGGCCTGCAAAATCCTTCATGCCTTTCCACGCGGGAATAAACGGCTGCCGGTCGCGCCCGGTGGCGACGACGACATGGCGCGCCAGACGACGTCCGGCGTTCGTCCGCACGGTCCAGTGATCGCCGTCGAACGTGACCTCTTCAACGGCAACGCCGAACGCGACCGGCAGACCATGCGTCTGGCTGAAATCATTCAGATGGCGAATGACGGCCGATTTATGCGGAAAAGCCGGGGTGCCTGCGGGATAGCCGACACCGGGGAGCGTCGAGAGATCGCGATGGGTATTGAGGTGCAGCCGCTGGTGGCGCCGATGCCAGGGTTCGGCAAGCCGGCTCTCCTTTTCCAGGACGAGCGTCGGTACGCCGGCCTTCATCAAGGCGTGGGCGGCGGCAAGGCCGGCCGCGCCGGCGCCGACCACGATCGCGCCGTCAAAGACGGTTTCCCGACCGGTTTGACTGCGCAATTTTTCCGCTTCCATGCTGGGGCTCAACAGATCCTGACCCGTCTTATCACGCCGCGGCGGTCGCGACCGGCGCGACATTTGGTCGTTTTGCCGCATTTGACAAGACTTTGGCCGAAATCGCTCCCATATGCGATATCGAACCACCCACGATTCGTCGCGGCACGGCCCCGCTTCCCGCCGCAACCTGTTGTTAACCAACAAATGTTCGCCCTTTCTTATCCATTGCCGCCGACACTCCGGCCCAGCGGAATGTATGATACGGGACAGAACCCGGATCGAACCGCCAAACTGAGCCAGTTGTGCAGCCGGCGCCGGACGACTACCTTGTTCCAAGGCATGATGCCGTTCGAAATCGCCGAGAAAAGCCTTCATGAAGGTCGTTGAACGTTACATCATGCGCCGTGCCTTCGCGGTATTCGCGCTGGCGCTCGTCTGGACGCTGGCGATCGTCTGGACGACTCAGGTCCTCGCCCGCATCGACCTCGTCACCGATAGCGGTCAGTCGGCCCTCACCTTCTTCGAAGTCGCAGCGCTGATCATCCCGACGATCGTTCCGATCGTCGTACCGTTCGCCCTGGTGGTCGCGGTCGCCCAGATCCTCAGCGTGATGAATTCGGATTCGGAGCTCGCCGTCATCAATGCCGCCGGCGCTTCACGCTGGACAATCGTCAGGCCGATCATGCTTCTGGCACTCGCAGCCAGCGTTTTTTCGTTCGCCGTCGACAATGGCGTCGACCCCTACGCGCGCCAGAAGAACCGCGAGCTGATAGCATCTTCGCGTGCGGATCTGTTGTCGTTGATCATCCAGGAAGGCACCTTCCGCAAGATCGATGACGGCCTGTTCCTGCAGGTTGGCGAACGGCTTCCCGACAATCGCCTCGGCGGCATCTTCGTCGCCGATTCGCGCGAAGAAGGCATCAATCTCGTCTATTATGCCAAGTCCGGCAGCATCATCGAACGCGGCGACGAGAAGGTGCTGATGATGAATGACGGGGTGATCCATCGCAAAACCATGACCGGCGACCTCTCGGTGATCCGGTTCACCTCCTATGCCTTCGATTTGTCCGCTTTCATGTCGGCATCATCCGACATCCTGCTTTTGCCGAAGGACCGGACGACCCAGTATCTGCTCAATCCCAGTCCGAACGACAAGATGTACCAGCAAAAGCCGAACAGGTACCTGGCCGAGCTCGACCAGCGTTTTTCCGAGTGGTCCTATTCGCTCGTCTTCGCGCTGATCGCGCTCGCCGTCGCCGGAGATGCACGCTCGCATCGTGAGGCGCGTGTGCACCCGCTGATCACGGCAATCGCGATCGCGCTGTTCGTGCGCTGGCTCGGGTTCTTTGCCGCCGGCAAGGCCGACAAGGTGCCGCAATATGCCTATATGGTCTACGGCGTCCCGATCGTGACATCGGCGATCGCCATCTGGTTCATTGTTTCCAACCGGACCATGGAACTGCCTGTTGCCTGGGCCGACTGGGTGACCAATCTTGCCGGCCGCTTCAGTGAGGGCTGGAGCGCCATCAAGCTCCGTTTTGCTGGGCGCGGCGCTTCCGGACAGGGAGCCGGCTGATGGGCTGGACTCTGGGTCGATACTTCTTCTTTCGCTATGTGACGATCACCATCTGGTTCTTCATCGGTCTTTTGGCGCTGGTGTTCCTGATCGATTTCACCGAGCTTTCCGGCCGCACGACCGGCGTGCCAGGCTTCACTTACGGAACTGCCTTCGCCATTTCCGGGCTCAGGATGCCGATGATCATGCTGCAGACGGTGCCGTTCGTCGGCCTGTTCTCGGCGATGGCAACCCTGGTGTCGCTCAACCGCAAATATGAATTGGTAATCGCCCGTTCCGCCGGGGTTTCGGCATGGCAGTTCCTGCTGCCATGCTGCATCGGGGCGCTGCTGTTTGGTGCCTTGTCGGTTGGCGTCATCAATCCGATAGCCGCCCACGCCTATTCCTGGTCCGAGCAGATCGAGACCCAGCTCCGTTCGGGCAAGTCGAATACGGTCTCGGCCGATGCCGCCCCCTGGATCAGGCAGAAAACCAGTTCCGGCGATACCATCATCGGAGCGCGCGCCATTCTCGATCAAGGCCTGGAGATGGCCGACGCGGTCTTCTTCAGCTTCAGTCCGCAAGGCGATATCATCGAGCGCAAGGATGCGGCGCGCGCCTTTTTGCGGGACGGCTACTGGGAATTGCAGGACGTCAAGATATTCCGGGACGGCACCATCCAGTCGTTACCCAGCGGTCGGCTACCGACCAATCTCAAGCCGGAATTCGTGCAAGAGCGGTTGGCGCGCCCTGAGACTATCCCCTTCTACGATTTGCCCGGCAAAGTCGAGGTGGCCCGCTCCTTCGGCCTCAAGGCAAATGCCTTCGCCATGCAGTTCGATTCCCTGGTGGCGCTGCCCTTCCTGCTCGTGGCGATGACGCTGATTGCGGCAACGGTATCAATGCGATTTGCGAGGATGGGGCAGTCGGCGACGATGATTCTGGGTGGCATCGTGGCCGGCTTTCTGCTTTATGTCGTTTCGGTGCTGGTCAAGGCATTCGGCGTAGCGGGATTCGTACCCACAGCCGTAGCGGCTTGGGTCCCGGTTGTCGTGGCTATGTTCTTCGGGGTGACATTCCTGCTATACAAGGAAGACGGCTAGTGAGGGAGGCGGTTTTGCGCAGCCATAGGCACGCCGGTTTGGCACGCCTCTCTGCGGCGAGCGCCTTGGCATGCCTGCTTGCCACCGTCGCCCCGGCTGCTCCGGCTTTTGCCCAGGACGTCAGTGACCTGGCGACGAAGGTTCCGAGTGGCACGCAGATGCTGCTGGCAGCCGATACGCTGGTTTACGACAACGACAAGCAGACCGTGACGGCCGTCGGCGGCGTCCAGATCGACTATGGCGGCAACCGTCTCGTCGCCCAGCGGGTCGAATACAACCGCAACACCAAACGCCTCGTCGCCAGCGGCAATGTCGAACTCGTCAATAGCGACGGCACCAAGATCTATTCGCAGCATGCGGACATCACCGACGATTTCGCCGACGGCTTCGTCAACGCGTTGCGGGTCGAGACCATAGACAAGGCGTACTTCGCCGCCGAAAGCGCGGAGCGCATGGGCGGCGTGCTGACGACATTCCACAATGGCGTCTACACCGCGTGCGAGCCGTGCGAGGACAAGCCCGACAAAGCGCCGACCTGGCGTATCAAGGCCAGGAAGATCATCTGGAACGGCGAAAAGAAGACGGTTCGCTTCGAAAACTCGAACTTCGAGTTCTTCGGCTTTCCGCTGGCCTATCTGCCGGCTTTCGAGATCGCCGACCCAACGGTCAAGCGCAAGAGCGGCTTCCTGATTCCCGGCGTCGCCTACAAGAGCGACCTCGGCGTCGGTGTTAAGGTCCCTTACTATTTCGCGCTCTCGCCGACCTACGATCTCACTGTCACCGGCAGCGGCTATACCAAGCAAGGTTTCCTCGGTGAGGCCGAGTGGCGGCAGCGCTTCAACAACGGTCAGTACAGCCTGAAAATTGCAGGCATCCGGCAGGAGAATCCCGACGCCTTCATCGACGACAATGGCCACAACGTCAATTCGGGTACCGAAGGCGACCCGAACAGGTTCCGCGGCATGATGGGCACCCAGGGCCAGTTCGCCATCAACACGCGCTGGGACTTCGGTTGGGACATCCTGCTGCAGAGCGACAAGAATTTCGCGCGCACTTACGACATCGATGGCTTCAACGACAGCGTGCACCGCTCCGAGGTGTATCTGACGGGACTCAACGATCGCAATTACTTCGATGTGCGCGCCATGCACTTCGACGTTCAGGAAGACACTCTCGCCAGCGATCCGACCGCACGCGCCGCCAAGCAGCCCTGGGTGCTGCCCTCGCTCGACTACGCCTATATCCCCGACATGCCGGTGGCCGGCGGACAGCTGTCGTTCGACGTCAACGCGCGGGTCATAGACCGCGACAGGCTCGATACGGCTCTTGCAGATTCGGGCATCCCTTCGTCCGTCAACAACGTTCGCGGCATCGACGGTCAATCCGGCCGCCTTACCGCGGAAGCCGAATGGAAGCGCACCTTCACCACCGATGGCGGGCTGCTGCTCACACCGCTCTTGGCGCTGCGCGGCGACGCCGGCTACGTCAACGCCTCCTCGGCCTCGCTCGACGCCATCAACCAGATGGCGACCAATCTCGGCGTCGAAGACGATATGCGTTCATCGCTTGCCCGCTACATGGCGACCGCCGGCCTTGAGATGCGCTGGCCGGTGCTGTTCTCGATGACCAGTTCCAGCCATGTCTTCGAGCCGATGGCGCAAGTATTCATGCGTCCGAACGAGCAATATGTCGGCGGGCTGGCGGTTCCCAACGAGGACGCCCAGAGCTTCGTCTTCGACGCCACGACGCTGTTTGAGCGCGACAAATTCTCGGGCTATGACCGCATGGAAGGCGGCACACGCGCCAATGTCGGGCTCCGCTATTCCGGCGCATACGACAATGGCTGGGGCACCAATGCGGTGTTCGGCCAATCCTACCAGCTCGGCGGCCAGAACTCGTTCGGCACGCCGGATCTGGTCAACGTCGGTGCCTATTCGGGTCTTGAAACTGCAACCTCCGACTATGTCGGCCTTGTCGGCTTCAACAGCCCCAGCGGATTTTCCGGCTCGGTCAGCGGCCGTTTCGACGAGCAAAGCTTCGAGATCCGCCGCGCTGAGGTAAAGGCCGCCTTTTCAGGCCTGCCGGTATCGCTGAGCGCCAAATACGCCTTCATCCAGGCGCAGCCGCTCTATGGCTTCTCCACGGATCGCCATGAGGTCACGCTCGGCGCCTCGACGCATCTTGCCGAGAACTGGCGCGTCTTTGGCACCGGCACATATGATCTTGAGCAGAGCGTGCTGGTCAAGGACGGCGTCGGGTTTGCCTATAGTGATTCGTGCTTTACCTATTTGATGACGTTTTCGGAAAGACGTGACCTTAACACCAGGGAAGTGTCGCAGAACGTCGGCTTCAACCTGTCGTTCCGCACGCTCGGCGATTTCGGTTCGTCGCAACGCTCCATCGACACCATCCAATAACGGCAGTCGGCAACGGGGCGGCTGGCGGACGACATTGTTTCGCCGCATAGAGCAGGCACGGATTTCGGCGACCTGAACTGGGATGGGTTGGGTCGAATCGGGATGGAACTGGGATGCTTTCGATGAGGAAATACCTCTTTTCGGCAGGGTTCGCGCTGCTGGTGGCGTTCTCGACCACCGCAGTGACGCCGCCGGCTTTCGCCACCGAGATCAAATACGTCGTCAACAACGTACCGATCACCACAGGCGACATCCAGCATCGGGCCGCTTTCCTGCGCCTGCAGCGCAGAAAGGGCGATGCCGGCCAGGAAATGATAGATCAGACGCTGCGCTCGGCCGAGGCCCGGCGCCTAGGCATCCGCATCAGCGATGCGCAGGTCGATGCCGCCTATCAGCGTTTCGCCACGAACAACAAGATGCAGCTCAAGCAGCTTGATGGTGTGATGGCGCAATCAGGCGTCACCAAGGAGCACTTCAAGGAATTCATCCGAGCGCAGATGGCCTGGAACCAGGCGCTGTCCGCGCGCTACCGCTCCGCCGACGGGGGCGGCGCCATAAGCGAGCAGGACGTCGTCAAGCGCATGCTCGAAAAAGGCGGCAGCAAGCCGAGCGCCACCGAATACATGCTGCAGCAGGTCATCTTCGTGGTGCCGGCAGCCGAGCGCAGCGCGACGCTGGCCAAGCGCAAGCGCGAAGCCGATGCCATGCGCGCCCGCTTCAACGGCTGCAACACCACCCGCGAATTCGCCAAGGGCCTGATCGATGTCACCGTTCGCGACCTCGGCCGGGTGCTGGCGCCGCAACTGCCGCCGGACTGGGCCGAGCAGATCAAGGCCACCAAGGTCGGCGGCGCCACCGCGACGCGCGAGACCGACCGCGGCGTCGAATTCGTCGGCATCTGCTCCTCGCGCGAAGTGTCGGACGACAAAGTCGCGCAGATGGTGTTCCAGAGCGAGGGCTCGAGCGACAAGAACGCCGATGAGCTCTCAAAGAAATACGTCGAGGAGTTGCGGAAGAAAGCCCGCATCATCGAGCGCTGAAGTCGCGATCGCCATGCCTGACGCAGAGCTTCCGCTGGCGTTGAGCGTCGGCGATCCGTCCGGCGTGGGGCCGGACATCGCCATCGCCGCTTGGCAGGCCCGCGACAGCGCCGGCGTTCCGTCTTTTTATCTCCTTGCCGATCCGGCGCTGATTGCCGCGCGGGCGCACGGGCTCGGCACCGATATCGCGATTGCCGAGACGACGCCGGCGCTAGCGCCTAGTGTGTTTTCGCGCGCGCTGCCGGTGGTGGCGCTTTCCGCCCGTTTCGTCGACAGTCCCGGCCGCCCGGATCCAGCCAACGCCGCCGGAATCATCGAGGCGATCGACCGCGCCGTTGCCGACTGCCTGGCCGGCCGCGCTGCCGCGGTCGTCACCTGCCCGATTGCCAAGAAGCCGCTCTACGATGCCGGCTTTCGCTTTCCCGGGCACACCGAATATCTGGCGCATCTGGCATCACTTCACACCGGCACCGAAGTGACGCCGGTGATGCTGCTTGCCGGTCCGGACCTGCGCACCGTGCCGGTCACCATTCACATCGCACTGGCCGAGGTGCCGAAGGCGCTGACGACCGACCTGATCGTCGCCACCGGCCGCATTACCGCCGCCGACCTTGCAAACCGCTTCGGAATTGCCAAGCCGCGGCTCGCCATCGCCGGCCTCAACCCTCATGCCGGCGAAGGCGGCGCGATAGGCACCGAAGACGAGCGGATCGTGCGCCCGGCGATCGACAGGCTGAGGCAGGAAGGAATAGAAGCCTTCGGGCCATTGCCGGCCGACACCCTGTTTCACGCTCGCGCCCGCGCCGGCTATGACGTGGTGCTCTGCATGTATCATGACCAGGCGCTGATCCCCGCCAAGGCGCTGGCGTTTGACGAGGCAGTCAACGTCACGCTCGGCCTGCCCTTCATCCGCACCTCGCCCGACCACGGCACCGCCTTCGACATCGCCGGCAAGGGCATTGCCCGTGCCGACAGCCTGATTGCGGCGCTGAAACTCGCTCGCCTGCTTGCCGATACCGGGAAAAGGCCGTAGGCCACTGGGCCCAATGAGCCCAATTCGATGGCCTTAACCCGACGAGCCCAGCCCGATGAGCCCAGCCCGATGAGCCCAACCCGATGAGCATAGACGGCCTGCCGGCACTGCGCGAGGTGATCGAGCGCTATGGGCTGCAGGCGAACAAGGCACTCGGCCAGAATTTTCTGCTCGACCTTAACCTGACAAGCAAGATTGCGCGGACCGCCGGCGACCTGAGCAACGTTACGGTTATCGAGGTCGGTCCCGGTCCGGGCGGGCTGACTCGGGCCCTGCTCCTCAACGGCGCCCGCCGGGTCGTCGCGATCGAGCGCGATGAGCGCTGCCTGGCGGCCTTGGCCGAGATCGCGAACCACTATCCGGGTCGGCTCGAGATCGTGGCCGGCGATGCGCTGAAAACTGATTTTGCAGCGCTTGCCAAAGGAGCGCCGGGAAGCGGGGGGTCGGTGAAAATCGTTGCCAACCTGCCTTACAATATCGGCACCGAATTGCTGATCCGCTGGCTGACCGTGACCGAGTGGCCGCCTTTCTACGCGTCGATGACGCTGATGTTCCAGCGCGAGGTCGCCGAACGCATTGCAGCCAGCCCCGGCAGCGAGGCCTATGGCCGGCTCGGCGTGCTTGCAGGCTGGCGGACGGAGGCGAGGATTGTCTTCGACGTGCCGCCCCAGGCGTTCACACCGCCACCCAAGGTGACGTCCTCGGTGGTGCATCTGGTGCCGCGCGCCAGCCCCTTGCCGGCAGAGGTCAAACGGCTTAGCCGCGTCACCGAAGCGGCATTCGGCCAGCGCCGGAAAATGCTGCGGCAGAGCGTGAAAAGCCTCGGCGGCGAGGCACTGCTCACCCGCGCCGGCATTGATCCGACCAGGCGTGCGGAGACGCTCAGCGTCGAGGAATTCGTTCGCCTGACCAACGCGGTGTGATGCCGGGAAGCGTCCGCGTGGAATTTCCGCTCTCATGGCATAGATAGCCGGACATACCCTGCCCGGAGGCAAACAGTGGCCGCCTATGTCATTTCCGACGTCACGATCCGTGACGCCGAGGCTATCGAAGCCTACCGCGCCCGTGCGGCTGCCTCCATCGCCCAGCATGGCGGGCGCTGTCTGGTACGCGGCGGCGAGGTGGAAAGGTTGGAAGGCGACTGGTCTCCCGGGCCGCTGATCATCGTGGAATTCCCCGACATGGACACGGCGCGGCGTTGGTACCGCTCCGCCGAATATGCCGCGGCATTGGAACTGCGCGACGCCGCGCTCAGCCGCAATCTGATCCTGGTCGCGGGGACAGCGCCTTGATCAATCCGTCTTCTCATCGAGCAGCCCCGAGACGAAATCGAACAGGCCCGGCCGGCGATCGCGTCTGAGCCGTTCGGCCGTAACGATGCCGCGCACCTCGGCGAAAGCGCGGTCGAGATCGTCGTTGACGATGACGAAATCATACTCCTTCCAGTGCTCGATCTCGTTGCGGGCGTTCTTGAGCCGCGTCTCGATCACCGCTTCCTGGTCCTCGGCGCGACGCTTCAGCCGCGCCTTCAATTCCTTCATCGATGGCGGCAGGATGAAGATCGAGACGATGTCGGCGCGCATCTTCTCCTTGAGCTGCTGAGCGCCTTGCCAGTCGATGTCGAACAGCATGTCGCGGCCTTCGGCCAGCGCCTGTTCGGCCGGCTCGCGCGGGGTCGCGTAGCAATTGCCGTGCACCTCCGCCCATTCGAGCAGCGCATCGGAATCGCGTAGCCGCTCGAACTCGCGCATGGTGCGGAAGTGGTAATGGACGCCCTCTATCTCGCTGCCGCGGCGTGGCCGCGTGGTGACCGAGACCGACAATTCTAGGCTGGAATCGCTCTCCAGCAGATTGCGCGCAATCGTCGACTTGCCGGCGCCTGAGGGCGACGACAAGACCAGCATCAGCCCGCGGCGCCGAATGCGGGAACCCAAATCCCTAGCGGTCATGGGGCTTGGCAGTCATGTGGCTTGGCATCGGGATCATTCCAGATTCTGGACCTGTTCGCGAAACTGGTCGACGACCGCCTTCAGCTCCAGCCCGATGGCGGTGACTGCGGCAGCATTCGACTTGGAACACAGCGTATTCGATTCGCGGTTGAATTCCTGTGCCAGGAAATCGAGCTTGCGGCCGATGGCGCCACCGCCGGCGAGCAGCGCCCGCCCCGACGCCACGTGCGTCTTCAGCCTGTCGATTTCCTCGCGTATGTCGGCCTTGGTGGCCAGAAACGCCGCTTCCATATGCAGCCGGCTGGCGTCCAGATTGGCGGACGCGTCCATCAACAAGCGGATCTGCTCGGCGAGCCTTTCGCGGATCGTGGCCGGCTCGCGTGATGGATCGGCCTCGGCCCGCAGCGTCAGCGCCTCGATGGCATCGATATGGCCGGACAGCAGGGCACGAAGTGCGGCACCTTCGCCCTGGCGCGCCTGCTGCAGCCCGTTCAGTGCTGCTTCCAGCGCCGACAGTATCGCGGTATCGAGCGCACTGCGCGCCTCTTCGGTTTCGATGGTTTCGGGAATGTCGAGGACGCCGCGCAGCGCAAGCAGGCCGTCGGCCGCCGCAGGGGCTACTCCGAACTCCTCCTGCAGCCGCTTGGCCAAGCCCGCCAGATCCTTCAGGAAAGCCTCGTTGACCACGGGTTGCGCTTGCGCGCCGGCGGCGCGGCCAATGGTCAGCGTCATCTGGAAATTGCCGCGCGCAAAACGCTTTTGCACCGTCTGCCGGACGGCCGGCTCCAGCCGGTCGAAACCTTGCGGCAGCCGCAACCTGACCTCGACGCTTTTGCCGTTGACGGACTTGGCTTCCCAGGCAATCGAAGTACCGTCGTGTTCGGCGACACTGCGCGCAAAACCGGTCATGCTCTGCAAGTTCATGTAGCCGTGCGTCCCTTTGCCGAATGCCCTCAAGCCGGAGCGATTTTCTCCGGGCAGGATCATGTGAATTTCAATGCCATAGCAGCCCTTGCACATCCACCCGGACATGCACAGGGCCAACCTGATGGCGTCCGGCCCTACTGGGCGGCGGTGGCGCCCGCATCGTCAACGATGGCTCCCGCCGGCGTGTCGGCTCCGGTATTGGTTGCCCCGGCCTTGGCGGCGTCCTGCGCCTGCTTTTTCAGCAGTGCCCGGTAGCGAGCGACATTCTCGTTATGCTCATCGAGCGTCGAGGCAAAGACGTGGCCGCCGCTGCCGTCGGCGACGAAGTAGAGATCGCTGGTCTTCGACGGATTGGCGACGGCCTCCAGCGCCGCACGGCCGGGATTGGCGATCGGCGTCGGCGGCAAACCGTTGATCAGATAGGTGTTGTAGGGCGTCGGCTTCTGGATGTCCGACTGATAGATCGGGCGATCGATAGGTTTGCCCTTGCCACCGAAGAGGCCGTAGATGATGGTCGGGTCCGACTGCAGCCGCATACCCTTGGCCAGCCGATTGAGGAAGACGGCGGCTACGCGCGAGCGTTCATCGCCCTTGCCGGTCTCCTTCTCGACGATCGAGGCCAGGGTGACAAAATCCTCAACATTGGCGATCGGCAGATCTGGCGCTCGGCGCTGCCAGACCTCGTCGACCAGCTTCTTCTGGTCGGCCAGAAGCTTGTCGACCATCTGCTGGCGTGTTGCGCCGCGGGTGAAGCGCAGCGTGTCGGTGGCGAGGCTGCCCTCAGGTGGAGTGGTCGACGGCATATCGCCGGTCAGCGCGTCCTGCTCGGCGATCCGTTGCAGCGCCTGCTCCACCGTCAGCCCCTCGGGGATAGTCAGCGAATACATCACCGACTTGCCGCTCTTCAGCAGTTCCATGATGTCGTGCATCGACGCCTGCGGCTTGATCTCGTATTCGCCGGCCTTCAGGGCGGAATCATTGCCGAAGGCGCGCACGCCAAGGCGGAAAATGCGGGCGTCGCTGATCAGTCCTCGCCGCTCAAGCTGGTCGGCGATCTCCTGGACGCCGCTATTCGGCTTGACCAGGAAAGTATCCCCATTGGCCGACGGGCCGGGCTCGTTGAACTCCTGCTTGCCGAAATACAGCGCAACGCCTGCCGCCAGAACCATCAGCATCACCGAAGAGATGACAAAGTTCATGAACACGACGAACTGGCTGCGCGAGGCACGCGAGCGCTTCGGCGGCGGCGTGCCGGCCTCGGGCCGCAACGCCTCGCTGGCCGTTTTCGGCACGATCGGGCCGGACGTTGCTGGCCGTTGCCCGAATTCCCCGTTATCGGCCGGATTTGTGTTCATAGCGCCCTACCATTTGATCTTGCGACGAATCCCCTCGGGCAGAGTAGGGGCGAATATGGCAAAATTGACGGCAGACGGAAACCGGCAGAGCGGTCAGCCATTGTAGCGCTGGAAGACGAGCGAGGCGTTGGTGCCACCGAAGCCGAAGGAGTTGGACAGCGCCACGTCGATCTGCCGGGCTCGCGGCTTGTGCGGCACCAGGTCGATCGCCGTTTCGCGCTCCGGATTGTCGAGATTGATGGTCGGCGGCGCGATGTTGTCGCGAATGGCGAGGATCGAAAAGATCGCCTCGGCAGCACCAGCCGCGCCCAGCAGGTGGCCAATCGACGATTTGGTCGACGACATCGATATCTTAGAGGCGGCGTTGCCGACCAGCCGTTCGACGGCGCCGAGTTCGATCGTGTCGGCCATGGTCGATGTGCCGTGCGCGTTGATGTAGTCGACATCTGCGGGCGTCAGCTTCGCCCGGTTTAGCGCCGCTGTCATGCAACGGAAAGCGCCGTCGCCATCCTCGGCAGGCGCGGTGATGTGATAGGCGTCGCCGGTCAGACCGTAGCCGGTGACCTCGGCATAGATCTTGGCGCCGCGGGCCTTGGCGTGTTCGAGTTCCTCGAGCACGACAACACCGGCGCCCTCGCCCATGACGAAGCCGTCGCGATCGCGATCATAGGGGCGCGAGGCCGTTTGCGGCGCGTCGTTGCGCTCGGTGGAGAGCGCGCGGCAAGCGGCGAACCCGGCGACCGAGAGTCTCGTCACCGGCGCTTCGGCGCCGCCTGCGACCATAACGTCTGCATCGCCCCAGATGATCAGGCGGGCGGCGTCGCCGATGGCGTGGGCACCGGTCGAGCAAGCGGTGACAACGGCGTGGTTTGGGCCTTTCAGCCCATGCCGGATCGAGACCTGGCCGGAGACGAGGTTGATGATCTGGCCGGGGATGAAGAACGGGCTGATGCGGCGCGGGCCGCGTTCCTTGAGGATCATCGCATTCTCGGCGATGCCTTCGATGCCGCCGATGCCAGAACCGATCAGCACGCCGGTGGCGCACTGATCCTCGTGCGTCTTCGGCTGCCAGCCGGAATCCTTGAGTGCCTCGTCGGCGGCCGCGATTCCGTACAGGATAAAATCGCCGATCTTACGCAGTTCCTTCGGCTCGAGAACGGCTTCAGGATTGAAAGTGGCGTTGGAGCCGTCACCGCGCGGAATGACGTGGGCGACCTTGCAGGCAAGGTCTTCCACCTCGAATTCGGTGATGCGCTTGGCTGCGCTGCGGCCGGTTAGAAGCTCCTTCCAGCTGTGCTCGAAGCCCATGCCGAACGGCGAAAGCAGCCCAAGGCCCGTGACGACGACACGCCTCATCGCAGGTCCTCCTCGGTGATGACTGCAAATAGCGTCAGGCCGAGGCCTTGTCGATGTATTTCACCGCATCGCCAACAGTCAGGATGGTCTCGGCGGCGTCGTCCGGGATCTCGACACCGAACTCTTCTTCGAACGCCATGACAAGTTCGACCGTGTCGAGGCTGTCCGCGCCCAGATCATCGATGAAGCTCGCCTGCTCCGTCACCTTGTCGGCATCGACGCCAAGGTGCTCGATGACGATCTTCTTGACGCGCTCTGCGGTGTCACTCATTTGGGCATCCTCGTCTTTTGGTTGTCTGTCTTCGTTAGCGGGCAGAATGCCGCTAATCAAGCTGAAAGATGGTCCTGCCGGAAACGCAGCGGAACAGGACCGGTTTTTGCCCGAACCGCCGGGTTGCGGGCGGCATTACACGAAAAATCCCGTGCATCCAAGACGGAATGAAGCGTTTTCCCAAGTGTTAGATCATTGCCATGCCGCCATTGACATGAATGGTCTGGCCGGTGACGTAGGCTGCCTCGTTGGAAGCGAGGTAGGCGACGGCAGAGGCGACTTCGGCGCCCGTGCCCATGCGCCGGGTCGGGATCGCCGCCATGATCGCCTCTTTCTGCTTGTCGTTGAGCTTGGCGGTCATCGCCGATTCGATGAAGCCCGGGGCGACGCAGTTGACGGTGATATTGCGGGTGGCGATCTCCTGCGCCAGCGATTTGGTAAAGCCGATCATACCGGCTTTGGAGGCGCAGTAATTGGTCTGGCCGGGATTGCCGGTGACGCCAACCACTGAAGTGATGTTGATGATGCGGCCATGGCGGCGCCGCATCATCGGATGGGTAAGCTCACGGGTCAGCCGGAACACGGCGGTCAGGTTGACCTCGAGCACGCTATCCCAGTCGGCGTCAGCCATGCGCACGAACAACCCGTCCTTGGTGATGCCGGCATTGTTGACGAGGATGTCGACGCCTTCGAGGTCGGCCTCCGCCTTCTGGCCGAGCGCCTTGACGTCGTCGCGGTTGGAAAGATTGGCCGGGAAAAGCTTGACCCGGTCGCCCAGTTCGGCAGCCAGCGCCTCCAATTTCTCGATACGTGTGCCATGCAGGCCGACGATGGCGCCCTGGCCGTGCAGCACGCGGGCGATCGCCTCGCCGATACCTCCCGATGCGCCGGTGACGAGCGCCTTGCGGCCGGTCAATTCGAACATTCTTGCCTCCTGATCTGAGCGAACACCCTTTGCATGGAGCGGGGTCAAATCGCCAGTTGATTATGCAAGCGCCGCCAGCGCCGCCTCGACATCCGCCGCGGATCCGATGGCAGTGGTGGCAATATCGCGGTTGATGCGGCGGGCCAGCCCCGACAGCACCTTGCCGGCGCCCACTTCGTAAAGCGTCGCAACGCCGTTGCTGCCGAACCACTCCACCGTTTCGCGCCAGCGCACGCGCCCGACCACCTGTTCGACGAGGCGGCGCGCAATCTCGTCGGGATCGCTCGTCGGGGCCACCGTAACGTTGGAGACCAGCGGCACGGCGGGCGCACTCTTAGTCACGGCGGCCAGCGCCTCCCGCATGATCTCGGCCGCAGGCTTCATCAATGCCGAATGGAAGGGCGCCGAAACCTGCAGCATCAGCGCCCGCTTGGCGCCCTTCTCCGTGCATAGCTTCGCCGCCAGTTCGACCGCCGGCCTGGCGCCGGAGATCACCAGCTGGCCGCCGCCATTGTCGTTGGCGATCTGGCACACCAAGGCTTGCGCGGGATCTTTGGCGGTGCCTTGGGCGGCCTCTGCGCAAGCGGCCTCGACGTCGGCCTGTTCCAGCCCGATGATCGCCGCCATGGCGCCCTCGCCGGCCGGTACAGCCGCCTGCATGGCATTGCCGCGGATACGCAACAGCCGGGCGGCGTCGGCGACCGAAACGAAACCAGCGGCCGCAAGTGCCGAATATTCACCGAGCGAATGGCCGGCGACATAGGTGACCTTGCCGTTCAGGGAGAAGCCGCGCGCCTCCAGCGCCCGGACTGCGGCAAGTGACACCGCCATCAGTGCCGGCTGGGCATTGGCGGTCAGCGTCAGCGTCTCTTCCGGGCCTTCCCAGATCAGCTGCGATAGTTTTTCACCGAGCGCGTCGTCGACTTCCTCGAAGATCCGCCGCGATTCCACAAAAGTATCGGCGAGGTCCTTGCCCATGCCGACGGCCTGGCTGCCCTGCCCCGGAAAGGTGAATGCGATGGCCATCGTCGGCTCCCAGCTGCTGGTTCTCGCTGCCTGTGACGCAAGGCGTGCGCCCAAGTCAAGTCCAACCTTGACCGCTCAGCGTCGGCCGAGTGCCTGTTTCGGCAGGCTTTTTGGCGATCACTCATGATGAAAACCGCTCACGATTTGTTTGCTGGCTCTTCTTATTTCCGCCGCAGGCGCTAGGCTTTGCGTGACAGTTCGATGACAATCGAGTGACGCCTTTGTTGCGGGCCGGGGAACTATTGAAGTGGCAAAGACCAAGCAGAGCGCAGCCGAGGCGGCGCCACAGTTTCTTGAAGGCGATCCGTCGACTGGCTATCTGCCGGCGCGCAGATGGCCTGTCATCCGCTATGGCCTTATCAGCTTGCTGGCTGCGGCCATCCTGGTGTTTGCCATCGAACTGATCGTGCGCGGCAACTTTGCCGGCACCATTGATTTCTTTCTGCAGCCTTTCAAACCCGGCTGGACCACGATCATCATTTTTGCGCTGATCCTCATCGGCCTCGACGCCGTGCTCGGCCGCAGCCATCAAAGCCTGATGATCGTCGCGCCGCTGACATTGTCGCTGGCGTTCGTCGGCCACCAGAAGTCGCTCTATCTCGGCGATCCGCTCTATCCGACCGATTTCCTCTATTCCCGGCAGATCGTGGCACTGATGCCGCTCCTGGTCCGCGACCGCCCGGGAACCGCCATTGCCCTGGCGATCGGCATCGTCGGCGGGCTGTCGCTGCTCGTCTATGGCTGGCGGTTATGGCGCCGCCGCGTTCCGGCGCTCAGCCACAAGGGCCGCCTTGCCCGGCTGACGCTGACGGTGCCGCTGATCGCTTTCTTCGTCTCCATCATGGACTATGCCACTTTCTCGTGGACGCGCGACCGGCTGCAGATCATCCCGATTATGTGGGACCAGAAGGAAAACTATGCCTCGAACGGTTTTGCGCTCGCCTTCGCGCTGAACGTCCCGATGGCGCATGTCTCGGCGCCGCCCGGCTATTCCGACAAGGCGATCGAAGCGATCGGCAAACCGCAGGTGACCGCCTCGGTACCTGCCGAGAAGCCCGACATCATCGTCGTGATGAGCGAATCCTTCTGGGATCCGACCAAGCTGCCCGGCGTCACCATCACACCCGACCCTATCCCCAATGTGCGGGCACTGCGCACGGGCTACATGTTCTCGCCCGAGTTCGGCGGCATGACGGCCAACATCGAGTTCGAGGCCCTGACCGGCTTTTCCAACGCCTTCCTGCCGGCGGGCAGCATTCCCTACCAGCAATATGTGCGGACACCGACCCCCTCGCTGGCGACCTTCCTGAAAAGTCAGGGCTACCGGGCACGCGCCATCCATCCCGGCACCAACTGGTTCTGGAATCGGGGGGCCGTCTATGCCGATTTCGGCTTCAACGACTTCAAGTCCGAGGAGACGTTGCCGCCCATGCAGAAACGCGGACCGCTCGCGTCGGACGCAGCGATGACCGACGAGATCATCCGCGAAGCCGATACCAGCGCCGAGCCGGTCTTCTTTTTCGCCGTCAGCCTGCAGAACCACGGGCCGTATGAGCCGTATCGCTATAACAATCCGACCCACAAGGTGCAGGCGCCGATCAGCCAATGGGCACGTGAATCGCTGTTGAGCTACGCCGAAGGCTCTTCCGATGCGGACCGCGGCCTCGAACGGCTGATCGAATGGGCGAAGAAACGCGAGCGGCCGACCGTCATCGCATTCTTCGGCGATCACCTGCCGCCGCTTGGGCCGGTCTACGTCGAGACCGGTTTCCTGAAGGACAATGTCGCGCCGCGCAAGGAGGCGGCCGACCAGATGCTGCAGCACCACCAGACACCATTGATCGTCTGGTCGAACCGCAGCGGCCCGGCCGAGGATCTGGGCGCCGTCAGCCCGGCCTTCCTGCCCTACCATATCCTGAAAACGGCCGGCATCAGCCATCCATATTACACCGGCTTCCTCGGCCAGTTGCGAGAGCGCTACCGCGTCATCGACCGTAATTTGCTGTTGGCACCGGAAGGCGACGCCATCCCCGATTGGTCGCGTCAGAAAGAGATCGATCCGGCAATCCGCGACTTCCGTCTGCTGCAATACGACATGATGTTCGGCAAGCGCCATGCGGCGCCCGATTTCTTCCCCGAAACCACAGGCAAAGTGGCTGCACACACGAGCTGAGGCAGCTGAAGTTGCAGCGTGATGCGCGAACTCCGATCGTGCCGTCGAGAGACGGGAATTGTTGCAGCTGATTGCCGACTGCGTAGAGCTGTTCGATTTGTTGGCGTTACCTCGATCGTCTCCCGCGATTATACGAACAGGGCATCCGGTTTGTTTTGTCAGGCGAAATGCCGGAAAACATCCTTGGGTCCGGGCAGGAAATCCATAAGACCTTGCGAATGAGGCCAGCAGCCCGATAAAACCGGACAACTCGCGTGCAACTCATCTGCTTACGACACGTCGGCCGTTTGCCCTTGCCTTGCGGCCAAATTCCTGTATAGACGCCCGCAATCTGCCGGTCCTTGCTGGGGGCTGAACGGAGGGCCGGAGGTTTTTCGAAACCTTCGTGTGAAGCCGGAAGCGCTTCCGCCTCCCGTGTCTCCGCTCTCGACCGTCTCGTCATGCTCCTTTCTTCCCCGCCTTCGCAAGGATTGCGGGTCAGAGAAGTTGCAGAGGCTTTTGCCGCAGGGAACCGGGAGAGAAACGAAGAAAGGCACGAACACTATGGCTCTATACGAACATGTGTTTCTTGCTCGGCAGGACCTCTCGCAGCAGCAGGTCGATGCGCTTGTCGAACAGTACAAGGGCGTCATCACCGCGAATGGCGGGTCCGTCGGCCGGGTCGAGAACTGGGGACTGAAGTCCCTCACCTACCGGGTGAACAAGAACCGGAAGGCATATTATACACTCATGGACATCACCTGCCCGCCGGCCGCGCTCAACGAAATGGAGCGCCAGATGGGTCTGTCCGAGGACGTACTGCGTTTCCTGACCATCAAGGTCGATGCGCATGAGGAAGGTCCGTCGGCAATGATGCAGAAGCGCGAAGAGCGGTCGGAACGCGGCGGCTTCGGCGACCGCGACCGTGGCCCGCGCTCATTCGGCGACCGCGATCGCGGTGACCGCGGTGATCGTCCGCCGCGCAGCTTCGGCGATGGCGGTGCCGATCGTGGCCCGCGCCGTCCGCGCGAAGGCTTTGAAGGAGCGGCAGAATAATGGTCGACATCAATCAGATCCCAACCCGGCGCCCCTTCCACCGCCGCCGCAAGACTTGCCCGTTCTCCGGCGCCAACGCGCCGAAGATCGACTACAAGGACGTGCGGCTTCTGCAGCGCTACATCTCCGAGCGCGGCAAGATCGTGCCATCGCGCATCACCGCCGTCAGCCAGAAGAAGCAGCGCGAACTCGCCAAGGCGATCAAGCGTGCCCGCTTCCTCGGCCTGCTGCCCTACGTGGTCCGATAAATCTACGCGGGCGGTTCGCCGCCCGCTTTTTGTCGCCGGCCACGACGGGCGTAGCCGGATCGAACACCAAATCCCGGGTTGGATTTCGACAAGAGATCCTAACTGCCGCGACAGGCAGGACAGCGACACAGGCGGCGACGCCCCAGCTTCCTGACCTGTTCCAGACAACTCGGCGCCGATCCTGAGGATAGCGCCCAAGCGAAGGAACAAAACCATGGAAGTCATTCTTCTCGAACGCGTTTCCCGCCTCGGCCAGATGGGCGACACCGTCAAGGTCAAGGACGGATTCGCCCGCAATTTCCTGTTGCCGCAGGGCAAGGCGCTGCGCGCCAACGAAGCTAACAAGAAGAAGTTCGAGGGACAGCGGGCGCAACTGGAAGCCCGCAACCTGGAGCGCAAGTCCGAGGCCGCGCAGATTGCAGAAAAGCTCGACGGCAAGAGCTTCATCGCCGTGCGCTCGGCCGGCGAGACCGGTCAGCTTTATGGTTCGGTCTCGACACGCGACATCGCCGAGCTGGTGACCGCGGAAGGTTTTTCGGTCAACCGCAACCAGATCCTGCTCAACCAGCCGATCAAGACCATTGGCGTCACCAATGTGGCGATCGCGCTGCATCCGGAGGTCGAGGTTACCATCACGCTCAACATTGCCCGCACGGCCGACGAAGCCGAGCGCCAGGCCAAGGGCGAAACGCTGACAACCGCCGAAGCCATCTACGGCGAGGACATCAACGATAATGCGCGACCGGAAAACTTCTTCGATCCGAATGCGGAGTTCGAGGGCGGCGAAGACAACGGCTGATCGTCATTCGTCGGCATTCGCCGGCTAATCGCTATTCTGGACCAATGCCCGGGCCTCGTACCCGGGCATTTTTATGCCAAATGGAACTTTTCGAACCCCTATATCTTGATGCAGAATAAGACAGCCTGTCTGACCGAGAGGGGACATTTGGTCATGAATATTCTGCTGAAACGCATTCTCGACCGCCTGGTCCGCACAGGCAATCTCAAGGTGACAGGGCCGCAAGGCTCGATGGTGACTTTCGGTGACGGCAGCGGCGAGCCGGTGCACATGCATATCAAGACAAGGCATGCCGAGCGCGCCATCACGTTCGATCCGATGCTGGCGGTGCCGGAAGCCTACATGGACGGTGAACTCGACATTCTCGAGGGCGGCGTGCTGGGGGTGATGCGCATTGCGTTCCAGAACATGGGCAGCGGCGGCATCGATGCCACCTGGTCGAAAGCGATCGAAGGTCTGCGCCACGCCTTCCGGCGCCTGCAGCAGATCAACACGGCGTCGCGGGCGCGCCGCAACGTGCAGCGCCATTACGATCTGTCGGGCGACCTCTACCGCCTCTTCCTCGATGAGGACATGCAATATTCCTGCGCTTATTTCGAGCAGCCGGATATGACCCTCGACGAGGCACAAGCGGCCAAGAAGCGCCATATTGCCGCCAAGCTCAGGCTGAGGGCCGGCCAGACGGTGCTCGATATCGGCTCCGGCTGGGGTGGGCTTGGGCTTTATCTCGCCAAGGCGTTCGACGTCGACGTACAGGGCGTGACGCTGTCGACCGAGCAGCACGGCGTCGCCACCGACCGCGCCCATGCGCAAGGCCTGCAAAACCGGGTTCATTTCGACATCAAGGACTATCGCGAACTCAATGAACGTTTCGATCGCATCGTCTCGGTCGGCATGTTCGAGCATGTCGGCGTCAATCATTTCCGCACCTTCTTCGACAAGTCGGCGACGCTGCTGAAGCCGGACGGCGTCATGCTGCTGCATACGATCGGCCGCTCCGGCGTGCCGTGGGCGACCAGCGCCTTCATCCGCAAATACATCTTCCCGGGCGGCTATATTCCGTCGCTCTCCGAAGTGATGCCGGCCATCGAAAAATCGGGGCTCGTCGTCACCGACATCGAGGTTCTGCGGCTGCATTATGCCGAGACGCTGAAGCATTGGGGCGAACGCTTCGCGGCCAACCGCGACAAGGCCAAGGCGATTTATGACGAGCGCTTCTGCCGTATGTGGGAGTTCTATCTTGCCGCCTCGGAAGCTGCGTTCCGCTGGCAGGATCTGGTGATCTTCCAGATCCAGATTGCCAAGAAGAACGACACGCTGCCGATGACGCGCGACTACATGGCCAATTGTGAGAAGGCGCTGGAGATGCGCGATCTTGGACGTCGTGAAAAGGCCCCGGCGGCCAAGCCCGCTCGCCGCCGCAAAATGGTGGATCCGGAGTAGACGGCCGGCGATCGCGCCATTGCCGCTTGCCATTTGCCGACTGGCACGCTGAAAAGGCTCCCGTCAACGCGGGACCTTTTTTATGACCTACCTCCTCTACATCGCTGCCGCACTTGCCGAGATCGCCGGCTGCTTTTCGTTCTGGGCATGGTGGCGGCTGGAAAAATCGCCGCTGTGGTTGGCGCCCGGTCTCGTCTCGCTGGCGCTATTCGCGTGGCTGCTGGCGCTGGTCGACACCAGCGCGGCGGGCCGGGCCTACGCCGCCTATGGCGGCATCTACATTGCCGCCTCGCTGGCCTGGCTGTGGCTGGCGGAAGGCGTGCACCCCGACCGCTGGGATCTTGCCGGTGCCGCGATCTGCATCGTTGGCGCCTCGGTCATTCTGCTCTCACCTCGGACTGTCTAAGCGATGGAACTGCCCGTCCCGCTTAGACAAGGCGTCGATCGCCTTCTCGAACAGGTGCCGTTGCCGATGCTTAAGCAAGCGGCAAAGACGCTGTCGGACCGCTACCGCGCAGAGTTGCGCGACGGTCGCCTGCACATGGCCGAAGACATGGCGGTGAAGGCCTATCTGGCAACGCGGCTGCCGGCGACTTATGCTGCCGTCCGCGCCAGCCTCGACGCGGTAAGCGAGGCGCGGCCCGATTATGCTCCGAGAACGCTGCTCGATGTCGGCGCCGGCCCTGGCACGGTGCTTTGGGCCACAATCAATCTCTGGCCTGATCTCCAGCAGGCGGTGCTGCTCGAGGCCGGCGCCGCGGTACGAAGGGTCGGCGAAGCACTTGCCGCGCATGCGATCACGGCCAGGACCGCCTGGCGGACCGGCGACGTCACCGTCGACCTGGTCGATCTGGAGCCGGCCGAGTTGGTGACTTCAGCCTATGTGCTGGATGAGATCGCGCCGGCATCGCTGGCAAAACTCGTCGACCGGCTCTGGCAGCTGACCGCCGACACGCTGCTGGTCGTCGAGCCGGGCACGCCGGCCGGCTGGCAGCGTATTCTTGCCGTGCGGCGGCAGCTGATCGATACGGGGGCGCACGTGCTTGCGCCCTGCCCGCATGAGGCGCCCTGCCCTCTCGTCGCTCCCGACTGGTGCCATTTCGCCCGCCGCGTCGCCCGCTCGCGCCTGCACCGTCTGGCCAAGGATGCCGAGGTGCCGTGGGAGGACGAGAAATTCATCTTTGTCGCGGCTTCCCGCCATCCGGCCGCTCCGCCTCGAGCGCGAGTGATCGCACTGCCGAAGTCGGGCTCCGGCAAGGTCTTGCTGAAGCTTTGCCAACAGGATGGGAGTGCTGCCGAGCGACTGTTCACCAAGCGCGATGGCGAGACGTTCAAGGCCGCACGGCGACTGGACTGGGGTGATGCCTTGCCGGAATGACCGGCAGCTATTTTCCTGTTTTGTTCTCGCCCAAGAACGGCTAGGCTCGCCATCTTGATTCGAGTCAATTGAGATTCTTTCCACCGAAAGAACCTGGCTGTGAATCGCGGGCATCAAAGTTGGTTGGTTGGGGACTGATGCAGATAAGTCATCACCGACTTGTCTCGTTCTGATATCGAGAGACCGGGGATCAGGACCGGGGACATCATGGCAGAGGCAGCACGAAAATTCGGCGTGGCGGAAACACCGCTCTATCGCGAGGCGCCGAACAACATCGAGGCCGAGCAGGCGCTGCTCGGCGCCATACTGGTCAACAACGATGCCTTCTACCGCGTCTCCGACTTCCTGAAGCCCGGCCATTTCTACGAGCCGCTGCATAGAAAGATCTTCGAGGTCGCGGCTGAGCTCATCCGCATGGGCAAGATCGCGACGCCAATCACGCTGAAGACCTTCCTGCCGGCCGACGAGAAGGTCGGCGACATGACGGTGGCGCAATATGTCGTGCGGTTGGCGGTCGAGGCCGTCACGGTCGTCAACGCCACCGACTATGGCCGCGCCATCTACGATCTGGCCACGCGGCGCGCGCTGATCACCGTCGGCGAGGACATGGTCAACATCGCCTATGACGCGCCGGTCGACATGTCGCCCTCCGACCAGATCGAGGATGCCGAGCGGCGCCTGTTCGAGTTGGCCGAGACCGGCCGCTATGATGGCGGCTTCGAGAGCTTCACCGACGCCGTCAAGACCGCCGTCGACATGGCCAATGCCGCCTATATGCGCGACGGGCATCTGTCGGGCGTCGCCACCGGCTTGCGCGACCTCGACCGCCGTATGGGCGGCCTGCAGTCGTCCGACCTGATCATCATTGCGGGGCGCCCCGGCATGGGCAAGACCTCGCTAGCCACCAATATCGCCTTCAATATCGCCGAGGCCTACGTCCCGGCGCAGCAGGCCGACGGGTCGTTCAAAGCGGCCAATGGCGGCGTCGTCGGCTTCTTTTCGCTCGAAATGTCGTCCGAACAGCTGGCCACCCGCATCATCTCCGAACAGACCGAAATCCCGTCGTCGAAAATCCGCCGCGGCGAGATAAGCGAGATGGATTTCGAAAAGCTCGTCGCGTGCTCGCAGACGATGCAGAAAATCCCGCTGTTCATCGATCAGACCGGCGGCATTTCCATTGCTCAGCTGTCTGCCCGGGCACGTCGCCTGAAGCGCCAGCGCGGCCTCGACGTCATCGTCATCGACTATATCCAGCTGATGCAGGGGTCGAGCGCGAAATCATCGCAAAATCGCGTCCAGGAGATCACCGAGATCACCACCGGGCTCAAGGCGCTGGCCAAGGAGCTGGCGGTGCCGATCATTGCGCTGTCGCAGCTGTCGCGCCAGGTCGAGAGCCGCGACGACAAGCGCCCGCAGCTTTCGGATCTGCGCGAATCCGGTTCGATCGAGCAGGACGCCGACGTGGTGCTGTTCGTCTACCGCGAGGAATACTACCTGAAGAACCGCGAGCCGAAGCCGGGCACCGACGAATACATCAAATGGGAACACGAGATGAACGAAATGCGCGGCAAGGCCGAAGTCATCGTCGCCAAGCAGCGCCACGGACCGACCGGCTCGGTCAGCCTCGCCTTCCAGGGCGAGTTCACCCGCTTCTCCGACCTTGCCGAGGAGCATCATTTGCCGGATCGGTTTGAGTAAGCGTTTGGCCGACATTACAAAAAGAATGCGGGAGTACGGCGATCCTTCGCGCCCCCCTCTGTCCTGCCGGACAGCTCCCCCACGAGGGGGGAGATTGACTGTCATCCTACCCGGCTCTCTAATAGGGGACGTTGGAGATTGGCGAAATCCGAAGCGCAATCCGATCTCACCCCTCGTGGGGGAGATGTCCGGCAGGACAGAGGGGGGCGCTGTCCCGCCTGCCTATCCTGCGCTGGCACCTGCCACACCCGAACCGGGCCACGCCTGATGGCCAAATCGCGCGTCCAGTTCATCTGCCAGAATTGTGGTTCGGTGCATCAGCGCTGGGCCGGCAAATGCGATGCGTGCGGCGAGTGGAACACGCTGGTCGAGGAAGGTACGTCCGGCGGCATCGGCTCGGGTCCGGCCAATAGCCGTAACGCGCGCAAGGGTCGCGCCGTAGTGCTCACCACCTTGTCCGGCGACATCGAGGACGCGCCGCGCATCGTCTCCGGCATCGGCGAGCTCGACCGCGCCACGGGCGGCGGCTTCGTGCGCGGCTCGGCGCTGCTGGTCGGCGGCGATCCCGGCATCGGCAAGTCGACGCTGCTCACCCAGGCCGCGGCCGCGCTGGCGGCAAAGGGCCACCGCATCGTCTACGTCTCGGGTGAAGAGGCGGTCGCCCAGATCAGGCTGCGCGCCCAGCGGCTCGGCGTCGCCGACACCCCGGTCGAGCTCGCCGCCGAAACCAATGTCGAGGACATCCTCGCCACCATCGCCGATGGCAAGCGGCCGGATCTGGTCATTCTCGATTCGATCCAGACGCTGTGGACCGACATGGCCGATTCGGCGCCCGGCACGGTGACCCAGGTGCGTGCCGCGGCCCAGGCGATGATCCGCTACGCAAAATCCACAGGGGCGGCGATCGTTCTGGTCGGCCATGTCACCAAGGAGGGCCAGATCGCCGGCCCACGCGTCGTCGAGCACATGGTCGACGCGGTGCTCTATTTCGAGGGCGAAGGCGGCCACCACTTCCGCATCCTGCGCACGGTCAAGAATCGATTCGGGCCAACCGACGAGATCGGCGTCTTCGAAATGTCGGACAAGGGCTTGCGAGAAGTCGCCAACCCGTCCGAGCTTTTCCTCGGCGAGCGCCATGCGAAGTCGCCGGGTGCCGCGGTTTTCGCCGGCATGGAGGGCACACGGCCGGTGCTGGTCGAGATCCAGGCGCTGGTGGCGCCGTCAACGCTGGGCACGCCGCGCCGCGCCGTCGTCGGCTGGGACGGTGCCCGGCTATCGATGATCCTGGCGGTTCTGGAAGCTCATTGCGGCGTCCGCTTCGGCACCCACGACGTCTATCTCAACGTTGCCGGCGGCTACCGCATTTCGGAGCCGGCGGCCGATCTGGCGGTGGCGGCGGCACTGGTTTCCTCGCTCACCGGTCTTGCCCTTCCCGCCGATTGCGTCTATTTCGGCGAAATCAGCCTTTCGGGTGCGGTGAGGCCGGTTGCGCACGCGCAGCAGCGCCTCAAGGAAGCCGAAAAGCTGGGTTTCGGAAGCGCGGTTCTGCCCTTGGGCAGCGAGGAACTTGTCGGTGGTAATGGGGTCGGGGGGATCGGAGCCGGCGCTTTCCAGCCCACCGAGCTTGCCGATCTCGTGGCGCGCATAGCCGGCTCACGGCGCAGCCGCGTCGACGAGCGAGAGTGATGCGGCTCGTCGAGCCGCGAAAAAGAGATCGGAGTGGGGCGAAAACATGCCGATTACGCTGCTTGACGGAATTCTCGTCGGCTTCACCCTGGTCTCGGCGATGCTCGCCATGGTTCGCGGCTTTTCGCGCGAGATTCTGTCGATCATCTCCTGGGCAGCCGCCGCGGCGGCCGCCTTCTTCTTCTACAAGCCGGTGCTGCCTTACATTCAGCCCTATATCGACAACGAAAAGGCCGCCATGGCGGCGGCCGCCGGTATCGTCTTCATTGTCGCGCTGATCGTCGTTTCGGTCATCACCATGAAGCTCGCCGACTGGATCATCGATTCCAGGATCGGCGCGCTCGATCGTACACTTGGCTTCCTCTATGGCGCGGCGCGCGGTATCCTGGTCGTCGCTGTTGCGCTGCTTTTCTTCAATTGGCTGGCCGGCGCCAAGGCCCCAGGCTGGATTGCCAACGCCAAGTCAAAGCCGCTGCTCGAATCGATCGGCGCCAAGCTCGAAAGCCTGCTGCCCGAGGATCCGGAAAACGCTATCCTCAACAAGCTCAATCCGAATCAGCCAGCCACCGAGACGCCTCTGGCCCCAGACGCGCCTGCAGCGGAAGCACCTGCCGCCGGCGACGACGCCACCGCTCCGGCACCCGATGACAGCGACGCGCCACCGGCCGACAATGCGCCCGCGACGCCGGCACCTGCAAACCCGGCGCCGGCAAACTGATTTCGACAGACTTGCCAATCTGCAGACTTGGCGAGGCATCAAGACTGACGATCATGCGAACGCCGCACGACGTGCGTTGCTTTCGATGCGCTATGACCTTATATGGCGACTTTAGCGGAGCTTGAGCCCTCAATGGCAGACGCAGACGACGTGCTTTCCGCCGAAGCCGACGACCATTTCCACGACGAATGCGGCGTGTTCGGCATTTTCGGCCGGCAGGACGCCGCAGCCATCGTAACGCTCGGCCTGCATGCGTTGCAGCATCGAGGCCAGGAAGCGGCCGGCATCGTTTCCTACGACGGCACCCAATTCCATGTAGAACGCCATGTCGGCCTGATCGGCGACACCTTCACCAAGCAGCGTGTCATCGACAGCCTGCAAGGCAACCGTGCCATCGGCCACACGCGCTATGCCACCACCGGCGGCTCCGGCCTGCGCAACATCCAGCCTTTCTTCGCCGAACTTGCCGATGGCGGCTTTGCCGTCGCCCACAACGGCAATCTCACCAACGCCATGACCGTGCAGCGCGCGCTACAGAAGCAAGGCGCCATCTTCTCTTCCACCTCCGATACCGAGACGCTCTTGCATCTGGTTGCCACCAGCAAGGAGCGCGACCTGAATTCGCGCTTTATCGATGCGGTGCGCCAGGTCGAAGGCGCCTTCTCGCTGGTGGCGATGACGTCCAAGAAGATGATCGGCTGCCGCGATCCGCTCGGCATCCGCCCGCTGGTACTCGGCGATCTCGACGGTGCCTGGATCCTCGCCTCGGAGACCTGTGCGCTCGATATCATCGGGGCGCGTTTCGTGCGTGACCTGAAGCCCGGCGAAATGGTCGTCGTCACCAGCAAGGGGATCGAAAGCCTGTTCCCGTTCGAGCCGCAGAAGACCCGCTTCTGCATTTTCGAATATGTCTATTTCGCGCGGCCGGATTCGTCTGTCGAAGGCCGCAATGTCTACGAAGTGCGCAAGCGCATCGGCGCCGAGCTGGCCCTGGAAAGCCCAGTCGAGGCGGACATCGTCGTGCCGGTACCGGATTCGGGCACGCCGGCGGCGATCGGCTTCTCGCAGGCCGCGGGCATTCCGTTCGAGCTCGGCATCATCCGCAACCACTATGTCGGTCGTACCTTCATTCAGCCCGGCGATTCGATCCGCCACATGGGCGTCAAGCTGAAGCACAACGCCAATCGCCGCATGATCGAAGGCAAGCGTGTGGTGTTGGTTGACGATTCCATTGTGCGCGGCACCACCAGCCAGAAGATCGTGCAGATGGTGCGCGATGCCGGCGCGAAGGAAGTGCATATGCGCATTGCCTCGCCGCCGACGCGCGCCTCCTGCTTTTACGGCGTCGACACGCCGGAGAAATCGAAGCTGCTGGCATCGCGCATGTCGGTGGAGGAGATGGCCGAGTTCATCCGCGTCGATTCGCTCGGCTTCCTCTCGATAGACGGGCTCTATCGCGCCGTCGGCGAAGCCGGCCGCGACAACGAGCAGCCGCAATTCTGCGACGCCTGCTTCACCGGTCAGTATCCGACCCGGCTTGCCGATTTCGAAGGCTCCGACAATGTGCGCACGCTGTCGCTGTTAGCGGCCGGCGGGTCGTAGGCCTTGCCGGTCCGTTTGTCTCCGTCCCCTTGGCCCCTTACGGCGGCTTCACCTTGCCTGTCGGAATCCATCGTATGAGCCTTGACCTCTCCGGCCGCGTTGCGGTCGTCACCGGCGCGTCGCGCGGTATCGGCTATTTCATCGCCAGGGAGCTTGCCGCGGCCGGTGCGCATGTGATTGCGGTTGCTCGCACCGTCGGCGGCTTGGAAGAACTCGACGACCAGATCAAGGCAGGTGGCGGACAGGCGACGCTGGCCCCGCTCGATCTTGCCGACATGGCGGGGATCGACCGGCTGGGCGGCGCCATCCACGAGCGCTGGGGCAAGCTCGATATACTGGTCGCCAACGCCGCTGTGCTCGGCGTCATCGCCCCGATCGGCCATGTCGAGGCCAAGACCTTCGAGAAGGTGATGACCATCAACGTCACCGCAACATGGCGGCTGATCCGCTCGGTCGACCCGCTGCTCAGGCTTTCCGATGCCGGCCGTGCTATCGTGCTTTCCTCCAGCCTTGCCCACTCCGCACGCGCCTTCTGGGCGCCTTATGCGGCGTCGAAGGCGGCGGTCGAGGCCATGACGCGTTCATGGGCGCATGAGACCGAAAACCTGCCGCTCAGGGTCAATGCCGCCGATCCCGGGGCAACGCGCACCGCGATGCGGGCGCAGGCCGTACCCGGCGAGGATCCTGAAACACTGCCGCACCCTTCGGAGATCGCCAAGCGTATCGTGCCGCTGGCCAGCCCTATGCTCAAGGAGACCGGGCTGATCTTCCAGGCCAAGCACAATCGCTTTGTCGCCTACCGGCAGCCGGAGTAGCCACACATCGCATTTTGCCGGAAGAATTGCGCCGGCACCAACGTTGTTCGGGTGCCACAATTCGAGGAACGGAGGACCATATGCGGAGACTGCTTCTCTTGACTGCCACCGCGCTGCTTGCAGTTATCGGCGCCACGTCGTCGCAGGAGGCAACGATGAGCTTTTTCGTCACCAGCGTCGGCTCCGGCAAAGGCGCCGATCTCGGCGGTGTGGCCGGCGCCGACGCCCATTGTAGTTCACTGGCCGAAGCCGCGGGCGTTACCGGCAAGACATGGCGCGCTTATCTCTCGACCAGCGATACCGATGCACGCGACCGTATCGGCAAAGGCCCGTGGTTCAACGCCAAGGGCGTCAAGATCGCCGATGATGTCGCTTCCTTGCATAGCGATGCCAACGCCATCACCAAAAAGACGGCACTCGACGAAAAGGGCCAAATGGTCAACGGCCGCGGCGACACGCCCAACCGGCACGACGTGTTGACCGGCTCCAAGCCGGATGGCACGAAAATAGCCGACCAGACCTGCGGCGACTGGACGCTGAGCGGAGCAGAAGGTGTGGCGATGATGGGTCATCACGATCGTACCGGCCTCGATGATTCGGCAGCCGCCAAATCGTGGAATTCCTCGCATGCGTCACGCGGTGGCTGCAGCCAGGAGGCGCTGAAGGGCACCGGCGGCGACGGCCTGTTCTATTGTTTTGCGGTGAACTGAACCACAGCCGGAAAACGACCGACATCACGCGGCTGTGATGCCGTGGCTTAACGCCGCGCTTTGGCCCAGCTTTCGCCGCTGGGCCGGAGTTGCTAGGATCGTGCGACTCCCAAACAAGCAGAGCGAGGAAATACTCATGGCGGCACCGAGCGTAGCGTTAGTCTGGTATCTGGTGATCGCCGGCCCGCAAGGCGGCATGGTCGTGCTGCCCAGCACATTCGACACCCGCGAACAGTGCGCCTTCGCCATAACCGAATACCAGAAGCAACCGACGCCGGCCGGCTGGTCGGTGCAGTGCGTGCCGAGCGCCTCGCCCTTCGCCGACGAGGGCGACGCCGAGGAGCCGTCGGCGCAGTAGGAGAACGTGATCTCCCCCCTTGAGGGACCCTTGGGGGGACATGGCCGACAGGCCAGGCTGGTCCGACCGCGCTCGGCCTGCTGCAGCGGTTGGCACTTCACGCGAGACAACCCCTCTGTCGCCTTCGGCGACATCTCCCCCTGAGGGACCCTCAAGGGGGAGATCGTCAGCGTCGCGCGCTGACCGTCAGCTCCGGCTTCTGGCTGATGGTCTGAAACACCACGCAGTAGCGCTCGGTCAGCTTGAGCAGCGCATCGATGCGCTCCTGCGGTTCGTCGGTGTCGAGCCCAAATGTCAGCCGGATGGCGCGGAAGCCAACCGGCGCATCCCTCGCCACGCCAAGCGTGCCGCGAAAGTCGAGATCGCCTTCGGCTTCCACCGTGGCGGCCCCAAGCTTGAATTCCAGCGCCGTCGCCACTGCCTTCAGCGTGACACCGGCGCAAGCCACCAGCGCTTCCAGAAGCATGTCGCCGGAGCAGAGTTCGAGCCCGGTGCCGCCGGTCGCCGGATGCAGCCCTGCAATGGCAATCGCCCTGCCCGTCTCGACCTTGCAGGCGATCGATTGGTCGTCGATCGAGCCCTTGGCCTTGAGGGTAATCAGCGCGCGCGAGGCGTCGTCGCGATAGGCCTCCTTCAGCGGCGCCTGCATGGCCTTCAATGCGATCGCGTCCATTTCATTTCTCTCCCATAGTTGTCTGGCTTCGCCGCTTAACGGCGGTGTCGCCTGCCCCAAACGCAAGTCCCCGCTGGCGTAGCGCTTGGCAGGGTTTCGCCCGTATAGCCGGACGATACGGATGCCCGACATCCAACGCCTTCACACCCTCTCTCGCAACACATTCGTAAGGCCGCCGGACATATGGCCGATATCGCCACCCTGGAAACCCGCGAAAGGGTTCTTGCGGGCATCCTGTTCAACGGCGCTGCCGTCTGCTGTTTCGATGCACGACGCCTCGATCAAGCTGACACTATGGTGTCAGGACGGGGCAGCGTAAGCTGGTGAAATGACGGAATCGCTGGACATGTCAGGCACAGTGGAAAGCGCCCGCGAACGTACCCTCGGCATCATCCTGGTCTCGGCATCGGCGGCCGTCTTCGGCCTCACCGGCGTGCTGACCAAATCGATCCATGCCGACCCGCTGACCATCACCTGCTGGCGCGGCTTCGTCGGCTCGATCCTGATCAGCCTTTATGTGCTATGGCGTCGCCAGCGCTCCGGCGGTCGCGACAGCCTGCGGCTCGGCTGGCGCGGCTGGCTGCTGGCGATCGAGGGCGCGCTCGCCAGCATCGCCTTCATCTCGGCGTTCAAGTTCACCTTTGTCGCCAATGTCGCGATCATCTACGCCACCGCACCCTTCGTCACCGCGCTGCTTGCCTTCATGCTGGTCCGCGAGCCGTTCCGGCTGCAGACGCTTGCCGCCGCCGCCGTGTCACTGTGCGGTGTGGCGATCATGGTCTGGTCCGGCTTCGGCACCGGCCATCTGTTCGGCGACGGGTTGGCGCTGCTGATGACGATCGGCAGTGCCCTCTACATGATCATGGTGCGGGCCTTCCGCGACACGCCGGTGGTGTGGGCGGGTGCCGTGTCGGCGTTCCTCCTGTTCGTGCTCGGCTGGCTTATCGCCGAGCCGCTGGCCGTCTCGGCCTGGGATGCTGTGCTTCTAGCCACCTTCGGCGCCTCGTTCGCGCTGGCCTCGATCTTGTGGACGGAGGGCACCCGGCTTATTCCGGCGGCCGAGTCCGGATTGCTGGGCTCGGCCGAAGTGCCATTCGCGATCCTGTTTGCCTTCCTGTTCCTCGCGGAGATCCCGCCGGCAGCCAGCATGCTCGGCGGGGCCATCGTGCTTTGCGCGGTGTTCGCTCACGCCGGCCGAGACTGGCTCATGGCTAGGCAGCGCGCAGAGGATGCAGGACCGATCCTCGCCGCGTCCGAGGGCGAGTTGGCGGTCCGATCACGAGAAGTCCGTTCCTCAAAATAAATTTGAAAAGTCATGGAACCATCATAGGGCTCAGTCATTATGGCTGCGACGGGCCACCCCAAGTCCCCCCAAACCCCTCGGCCCGTCCTACTCAGAGCCGACCGCAAGGTCGGCTTTTTCTTTGCTGGCTCAGTTGGCCAAGGCTAGGTTGCCGCTGAACAACGCGGCCAGATCCTGCGCTGGCCGATCGGCATCCTCACGCAAGCGGATGGCGAATTCGGCGACCGGCACTGGCGGCAGATCAAGATCGCGCGGCGCCTCGACGATGCCGGAATGAGCGAAGCGCGCAGTCCTCAACGTCAAGGCGATGCCGGCGTGCACTGCCGTGCGCAGGCCGGCAAGGCTGGCACTGCCGGCAGCAATGCGGTAGCGACGGCCGGCCGCATCGAGTGCACTGGTCGCCGCTTCCCGAAACCCGCAATGAGGATCGAGCAGTGCCAAGGGCAGTTCGTCATGGCGGGTGGCCAGCCCATTCTGTGAGCAAAGCCAGATCATCGGTTCCTTGAGCACGCCGACTTCGTCGCGTGTCGCCACCTGCCGCATGGCAATGGCCAGATCAAGGGTGCCGGCCTGCAAAGCCTGCGCCAGTTCAGCGGAACGGCCGACGCGCAATTCGATCCTGACGCGCGGATGGCTGACAGCGAAAGCCCTGAGAAGCTGCGGCAAGCCGCTGTCGGCGAAGTCCTGCGTGGTGCCGATGGCGACGCGCCCGTCGGCACGCGCCCCTTTGAGGGCCAGCCACGCCTCGCGGTGCGCGGCAAGGATGCGACGCGCGTGGCCGACCAGATCCTCGCCTGCCGGCGTCAGACCGCGCCCTCGCCCCTGCGGCACCAGCAGCGCTTCGCCGACAACATCCTCCAGCCGCTGCATCTGCGCGGTCACTGCGGACGGGGAGCGGCCGACGATCGACGCGGCCCGCGCCAGGGAACCGCCATCGACGAAAGCGAGGAAAGTCTTGAGGAGGTCGGGATCGAACATCTGCATAATTCGACACTATCAAAGTGTTTATCAAAAACAATTCGATTTTTTTGATTTAGTAATGATGGCACGATTTTATCGACGGCGAGAAACGCCGCTTGAAGCCGAGGAGAAGAAACATGCCGATCATCAATGTCAGCGTCACCGGCAAACCCGATGCCGGTTTGTCAGCCGCCATTGCCAAGGAGGTGACCGAACTGACGGCCATGCATCTGCGCAAAGATGCAACGATTACAGCTGTTGCCATTTCCTATCACGACCCCGAGCACTGGTTCGCCGGCGGCAAGTCGCTGGCCGAGCATGGCGCCAACACGGCTTGGCTCGACATCAAGGTTGTCGACGGCACCAACACCAAGCTCGAGCTGGAGGCGTATCTGCAGGCAATTTTTGCCGCATTCGGCCGGCTTCTGGGCAAGGTGCATGAGGAAAGCTACGCCCTCGTGCATGAAGTGCCTGCGGCCGCCTATGGCTTTGGCGGCAAGACGCAGGAATTCCGCTTCATCAGCGGAAGGATGAAAGCGGCGTAGCTGCGATAGGCAGCCGAATCCAGTGATGACAGGAGAAAAGGAAAATGGAGCCGCATTGACGTTGATCCAACTTCGGCTAGGTTCTCACCCGAAGCGGCCACTGAAGAGCCGTGACGTGAGATTGTTGGGAGATGCGGCGATGATCCTGACACTGGCGCTGCTTGCGGGTCTTGTCGCGGCCTGGCTGCTGATCGGCGTGGTGGAGACGTTCCGCCTCGGCCTGCGTTTGAGCCAGGCGCTGCTCTACGTGCCGTTCAAGCTCGCCTACCGGATCAGCGACGAGCGCATCAAGATTGCCCGCAAGTCGGCGGCCCCGGTCATCTACGTCGTTTGGCATCAGTCACGCATCGAGCCGGCGCTGATGCTGTCGCTGCTGCCGGAGGACACGCTGCACATCCTCGACCAGGCTTCGGCCAGGTCGCCGTGGCTGGAGCCGTGGCGTGAGCTCGGCCGCACCATCGCCTTCAACGCCGAGCATGTCTTCGTCAGCCGCAGATTGGTGCGGGTGCTGAAGGGCAAGGGCCGGCTCGCCGTTTACCTGCCGGATGCGGTCGAGCCCGACGTCAAGTCGTTTCGGTTGTTTCGCGCCATCACCCGTATCGCCATGCAGGCCGACGCGCGCATCGTGCCGATCTTCGTTGCCGGCGCACGCAGCCTGCCGGCTTCACTGACGCCGGCGGACAAGGCGCCCCGCCACTGGTTTCCGCAGCTGTCGATCAGCGTGCTGGAGCCGATGACCATTGCCGAGCTGGTGGCGCGGAATCCCGATCAGGCCTCCAACACAAATGCGTTGTTCGATCGCTTCGCTGAGGCCAGGCTTTTCGGCAACGATCTCGATCGCGGCCTGTTTCTTGCGATGCGCGATGCCGCCGACCGGGTTGGCGCTTCGCATCCAATTGTCGAGGACGTCATTGGTGGCGCGCTGAGCTACCGGAAAATGTTCATCGGCGCCAGGGTTTTGGGCCACCGCTTCGAGGCAATAACAGCGCCGGGCGAAGCGGTTGGGCTGCTCCTGCCCAACGCCAATGGGGTCGTGCTGTCGTTCGTCGGACTTTTGTCGGCTGCGCGGGTGGCAGCAATGATCAACTATACCGCCGGCCCGGCCAGCGTCACCGCCGCCGTCCGCACGGCGATGATCCGCACCGTGGTCTCCTCACGCGCCTTTGTCGAAAAGGCCAACCTCGCCGACATCGTCGAGGCGGTGGAAAAAGGCGGGGCGAAACTGTTGTGGCTGGAGGATGTTCGCGCAAGCGTGACCGTGCTGGACAAGGCCGCAGCCGCCTTGCTGTGGCGCTGGCCGCTGCAGCGCCAGGATGCGGCCAAGCCGGCGGTGATCCTGTTCACCTCCGGCTCGGAAGGCACGCCCAAGGCCGTGGTGCTGTCGCACCGGAACCTTCTTGCCAATGCGATGCAGGCGGAAGCCCGCATCACCATCTCGCCTGCCGACATCCTGCTCAACGTGCTGCCGGTGTTCCACTCGTTCGGGTTAACCGGCGGCACCATCCTGCCGCTGGTCACCGGAGTAAAGCTGTTCCTCTACCCGTCACCGCTCCACTACAAACTTATTCCGGAGGTGGCGCGCAAGGTCCGGCCAACGGTGATGTTCGGCACCGACACGTTCCTCGCCAACTATGCCCGCACCGCCAAGGACGACGATTTTTCCAGCCTGCGCTTCGTCGTGGCCGGTGCCGAGGCGGTGAAGCCGGAGACGCGCCGGGTTTACCGCGAGCGCTTCCAGGCCGAGATCATCGAAGGTTTTGGCTTGACCGAGGCCGCACCGGTGGTTGCCGTCAACACTGCCATCCACGGCCGCGACGGAACGGTCGGGCGGCTGCTGCCGGCCATGCGCATGAAACTCGAACCGGTCGAAGGCATTAGCGACGCCGGCCGGCTGTGGCTCGACGGGCCGAACCTGATGATGGGCTACATGACCGCCGATAGGCCGGGCGAGCTGCAGCCGCTCGAAGGCTGGCACGACACCGGCGATATCGTTTCGGTCGATCGCGAAGGCTTCATCACCATTCGCGGCCGCGCCAAGCGCTTCGCCAAGATAGCCGGCGAGATGGTATCACTTGGTGCGGTCGAGATGCTGGTGCAGTCGCTGTGGCCAGAAGAGCATCACGCCGTGGTGGCAGTGCCGGACAAGCGGCGCGGCGAGCGCCTCGTTCTGGTCACCACCGCCGCCAATGCGGATCCCGACGAATTGCGCGAATTCGGCAAAAAAGCCGGGGCGGCCGAACTGATGGTGCCGAACGACATCGTCAAGGTCGAAGAGATCCCGGTGCTGGGCTCCGGCAAGACCGACTATGTCTCGACTAGAAAGCTGGCGCTCGAGAGGCTGGGACTGAGCGCAGCCGCCTGAGGTTTGCTGTCGAAAACTCTAGAGGACCACCACCGACAACAGCAGAATGACGCCGACGGCCATCATCAGCAGGCCCGGCCAGTTCTGCGACAGGCCGAGAAAACGGAGCCCGCGTCGTCGCGGCTCCAGAGTCGGACCTGGTGTTGCGAGATTGGGGGTCGGACTATCCGGCGCGGTGGAGACAGCGGCCGGCTCACTAAGCCGCCCGCGCATGATGGCCGCAACCGCCATATAGACGAGGCCGGCGACAGTCAGTAACGCGCCGATGAGGATGACAGCCATTTCTCCTCGTTTCCGATGGTTTTGCGCCCAATGCGGCAGCTTGCGCGACGTTGACGACGTATCACGACCAGCCGCTCAAACGGACCTACCAACACAAACGGTCTGGCCGCCCAGCAAGTTCCGAAAACGGGTTTTTGAGGTGCGTTCCACAGCGCCGCGTGCTCTGCGAGCCGCTCCCAAGTCAAAATCCGTCAGCCAATGTCCGACGACGGCACCTTCTCGCCTTCGCGCTTGGCGCGTCTCGAATAGGCGCGCACGCTGAACGGCAAGAAGACCAGGTAGCCGGCAACCGAGGCCGTCAGCGTATACCAGGGATAGGTCATCAAAAGCAGGACGTAGAGAACGACTGCGAGAATGATCGGCAGCACCCTGTCGCCCGGTATCCTGACGCTCTTGCCGGAATAGACGGGCAGTCTGCTGACCAGCAGGAACGCCACCAAGATTGTAAAGCCGGTGGCAATGAAGGCCGCCAGGCGGCTGGGTTCAAGCCCAAGCCTGAGGAAGAACAGATAGAGCGGCAGCATCACCAACACCGCACCCGCCGGCGCCGGCACGCCGACGAAATATTCGGTCTGCCACTGCGGACGGTCGAGCTCTTCGTCGAGCACGTTGAAACGGGCAAGCCTCATCCCACAGGCGATGGTGAACAGCAGTGCGGCGATCCAGCCCGGCGAACCTGCCCTGTCGAGTAGAAAGGCATAGAGCACCAGCGCCGGTGCCACGCCGAAATTGACGATATCGGCCAGCGAATCCATCTGGGCGCCGAATTTGGAAGTCGCCTTCAGCATTCGCGCCAGACGGCCGTCGATACCATCGAGGAAGGCGGCGAGCAGCACCATCACCACCGCTGGCTCGAAGCGGCCCTCGAAGCCGAAGCGAATACCGGACAGGCCAGCGCAGATGGCAAGCACCGTGACAAGATTGGGCAGCACCATGCGCATCGGGATTTCGCGAATGCGCGGCCCTCCGCCGCCATGCGCCTCGAATTTCTTGAACGGCGGCGCCACCGGTCAGGACACCCGCACGAGCGGCGTTGCAGCAACGCCGCCGAATTCCGCCAGCACCGTCTCACCGCCAACCGCGGTCTGGCCGACGGCGACACGCGGCGTCGCGGTCGAGGGCAGGAATACATCGACGCGCGAGCCAAAGCGGATCAGCCCGAAGCGCTCGCCGGTGCCGATGGCGCCGCCAGGCTCGGCCCAGCAGACGATGCGCCGCGCCACCAGGCCGGCAATCTGCACCGCGGCGACCGTTCCATTGGGGCTTTCGATGACCAGCCCGTTGCGCTCGTTCTCGGTGCTTGCCTTGTCGAGTTCGGCGTTGAGGAATTTTCCTGGCCGATGCTCGATCCTGGAAATGCGGCCACGCACCGGAGAGCGGTTAACGTGGCAGGAAAAGACGTTCATGAATACCGAGATGCGGGTCATTTCGCCGCCGCCGAGGTTAAGCTCGCGCGGCGGCACGGCCGGGCCAACCGCCGAGACGATGCCGTCGGCCGGGCTGACAACCAGCCGGTCGTCGATCGGCGTGACACGCTCGGGATCGCGGAAGAAATAGGCGCACCAGGCCGTCAGGATGAGACCGATCCAGAACAGGGTCGAGGAGAAATAGCCAAGAAAGAGCGTCGCCGCGCCGAACGCAGCGATAAAGGGATAACCCTCGCGATGGATCGGAACGAACGCATTCTTGATCGTGTCGACGAGGCTCATGGGATCAGGACAACCTTGGTTCCAAGTCCGGCCTCAATAGCGGAAACACCCCGCGGTCGCAACGCGACAATGGGAGCGCTCGGGGGTGGCGGTCGCCGCCGTCTCAGAACGGCCAAGCGGAATCCACTCAGGCACCCGCTGCTGCCGCTTGGTCGAAATACTCCTCGAGCTCGCGCCGATCGGCCTCCGCCAGGCTCTCTTCGTGGCTGCCGCGCAGCGCGCCGCCTTTCGGGGTCGACTGGAGGAAGAATACATGCCCGTCGGCCATAACCACCCAGTTCACAACTGCGCCGCCTTCCCTAGGCACCACCGAGTTCGCCGAGACGACAGCATCGGTCGGATCGAACCCGGCCCTGCGTAGCAAGAGGTCGACAGCGACCGGCGCATGATAGGCTGCGGCCAATTCGAGCACCGTTTCTATTGCCTGCGCTTCAACACGGGCAAGTCTCTTGCCGACGCGCGGGGCGCCGGCAGCGAATGGATTCTCGCCCGGACGCGCGACGGACGGATCCTTCGGGGCGATATATTCATAGACGGCCGCATGCGTGGGCGTGGCGACGGCTAGACGCGGCTCCTTGGCATTGGTGCGCAGCTGAAAAGCCAACAGTTTTTCGCCCTCGACGTCCAGCACCCTTGCCATGCCGAGCGCCAGCTTGACCTCCGGCCTAGGCGCATCGGCGCATGCAAGGCCGACGCCGACATCACGCCAGCCCGTCATTTGATTGACCAGCTTGCCAACAGAACGATGGAGTAGCCTCGGCTCGCGCCGGGGATTGGCCATGGCCAGTTGATGGATGGCTTCTCGGTAGTCGGCATCCTCAACGATTGCGAGTTCAGGCCACGAGTTTATCCAGCGCGCCGATAGAGCGAGCATCGATGCGGCCTGATCGGCTTGGTAGAATAGACGGTCGAGAGTACTGAGCTTATCGTCAGTACCTCCTTCGAAGCCTGTCTGTTCCTCAGTCTCCTCGGGGTGCTCCGCGACCCAGGCAGCCATTTGGTCCAAAGTCGCCAGTTGTCCGTGCGCGCCCATCTCAGCGAGGGCAGTGCGTGCGTCGGCAATGACGGTGTCGAGTTCTTCGCCAGAATTATAGATGAACTGGCTATGGCCGCCATTGTTGACCTCAGCCAAATAGTCATCGGCATGACAGGCCTGCATTGCCTTGGGGCTGATTTCCGTGGAACGGTAAAGGCCTTGCGCGACCATGGCTTCGACGAATTCTCTGACGGCTACAATGAGACCGAAAGGATTGTCGGCCGCGTCTTCCACGACTGAGCGCGGCACGATCACCGAAGATGATGGCTTGCCTGGGGATGACTGTTTGGACCGAGTCGGTGAAATGGTCGCTGATCGCTGAAATTTCTTCTTAGCCCAGCCGGAAAATCTTTCAAACACGCCAAACGCCCTCCCTGCTTGCCACAACAGGATTCTGCGGGCCAACGTGATTCTTGCATTTGACTTTCCCGTCCGCAAGCACCGGCCGGTTATACTTCATTGAAGAAGAATGAGTGAAGGCGCACGGCGCATCGCGCGGTTCCGTGCGGCTACTCAGGTCAAATATAAACGACGCCGTCGCCATCCTCATTGTCGGAACGCAGCACTCTCGCCCGTCCTTGGCAAGACAGCGCCTCTCATCGGCCTTTTCGGCCATGACGATTTGCGCAACCCGGAGGTTCTCGGCCCATGCAGAAATCAGCAGCTAGGCAAGTGCAAGTGGTGATGAACGGCTTGGCTTTCGGCGAGTCACCGCGCTGGCACGATGGCCGGCTGTGGTTCTGCAACTGGGGTACGGGCCAGATCATCGCCGTTGACGTCCTAGGCAACAGCGAGATCGTGCTCACCGTGCCGGCCACCCTGCCCTATTCCATTGACTGGCTGCCGGACGGGCGCCTGCTTGTCGTGTCCGGCCGCGAAGGGCTGATCCTCAGGCAGGAGGCAGACGGGACATTGGTCACCCATGCCGATCTGAGACAACTATCAAAGAGCCCGTGGAACGAGATCGTCGTCGATAGGCGCGGCAACATCTATGTCAATGGTGGTGGGCCTGCTCCGGGTCCCGGCCAGCATTTCGGCCCCGGTGCCATCGTGCTGGTAGCGCCTGACGGCTCGGTTCGGCAGGTGGCTGAGAACCTCGCCTTCGCCAATGGCATGGCGGTGACGCCTGACAACAAGACGCTGATCGTTGCCGAGTCCCACGCCAACCGGCTGACCGCCTTCGACATCGCTGCCGATGGCGGCCTTTCCAACCGCAGGATCTGGGCCAATCTCGGCAACGGTTTTCCCGACGGCATCTGCCTCGATGCCGAAGGTGCGGCCTGGTATGCCGATGTTCCGAACCGGCATTGCGTGCGGGTGCGCGAGGGCGGCGCGATGCTCGAAAGCGTCGATGTCGACCGCGGCTGCTTTGCCTGCATGCTCGGCGGCAGCGAGGGAAAAACGCTGTTCATCGTTGCCGCCGAATGGCGCGGCTTCGAACATATGATCAGCGATGCCCGTACCGGCCAAGTGCTCAGCGTCGACGCTACTGCGCCGGGCGCCGGCTGGCCGTAAAGAGCTTACATCCCGGGAATCCGCTGATAGTTGGCAATATCGGCCTTGACGCCAAGTCGCGCAATGGTCTCCTGAGGATTGAAGCCGCTGCGCTCATGCGCAGCCTTGATGATCGGCACCACCTTGTCGACAGCGGCCTGCCCTTCCCATTCGACAATGGTCACGAGGTTGAACTCGCCCGGCCCCGAGAATTGCTCAAGCAGGAAATCCTGGACGAACCCTTGCTGCTGGCGCAGCAATTCATGCGTCATTCGGACCTTGGCAAGAATCTCCTCGCGGGCGTTGGCCGGAACGACAAACTTGTCCACCCGGAATACGCTGCCGCCGCTAACTGCCTGATTTATCCCATTCATGTCGATTGTCTCCGTTTTTGAACGACGCATCTTGCTGCGATCCAAAACGGCCTACGATCTCAACTTAAGTTGAGGTCAAGCACGATTTTCAGCTCACCTCCGAGGTGCGGCGGCGAACGACGACGCCGAACTCGTCACTTTCGCGGGCAATGCGCAGCCGCTCCTCGGCCTCGCTTGCCTCGCGCTGGCGGTCCCACATCGATGCATAAAGGCCGCGCTTGGCCATCAAGGCGGCATGGGTGCCGCGCTCGGCGATCTGGCCGTCCTGCAGGACGATGATTTCGTCGGCCGAAATCACTGTAGACAGCCGATGGGCGATGACGAGGGTGGTGCGGCCCTGGCTGACCAGGTCGAGTGCCGCCTGGATCTCCTGCTCGGTGTGGCTGTCCAGCGCCGAGGTCGCCTCGTCGAGCATCAGGATCGGCGGAGCCTTCAAGATGGTGCGGGCAATCGCCACCCGCTGCTTCTCGCCGCCGGAGAGTTTCAGCCCGCGCTCGCCCACCATTGAGCGATAGCCGTCGGGCAGCCGCTCGATGAACGGTCCGATCTGGGCCAGTTCTGCTGCCTTGCGCACATCCTCCTCGCTGGCGCCGATGCGGCCGTAGCGGATGTTGTAGGCGATGGTGTCGTTGAACAGCACCGTGTCCTGCGGCACCATGCCGATGGCGGCGCGTAAGCTCTCCTGCGTCACGTCGCGAATGTCCTGGCCGTCGATCAGAACCTTGCCGCGCTGGATGTCGTAGAAACGAAACAAAAGCCGCGAAATGGTCGACTTTCCGGCTCCGGAGGGACCGACAATGGCCACCGTCTTGCCTGCTGGCACCTCGAAGCTGATACCCTTCAGGATTTTGCGGTTGGGGTCGTAGGAAAAATGCACGTCACGGAACTCGACATTGCCGGCGCTGACGACCAGTGGCTTGGCGCCCGGTCGATCGACGATCTCGCGCTTGACGTCGAGCAGATCGAACATGTTTTCGATGTCGGTCAGGCCCTGGCGGATTTCGCGGTAGATCATGCCGATGAAATTCAGCGGCACCGAAAGCTGCATGAGCATGGCGTTGACGAAGACGAAATCGCCGACGCTCTGTGTGCCTGCCTTCACCTCGAGTGCCGACAGCACCATGACGACGGTCATGCCGATGCCGAAGATCACGCCTTGGCCGAAGTTCAGCCAACCAAGCGAAGTCCAGGTCCTGGTCGCAGCCACCTCATAGCGCGCCGTGGAACGGTCGAAGCGCTCGGCCTCCATGGCTTCGTTGTTGAAATATTTGACTGTTTCGTAGTTGAGCAGCGAATCGATCGCCTTCGTGCTGGCTTCATTGTCGCTGTCGTTCATCTCGCGGCGGATCGAAATACGCCAATCGCTCGCCCTGACGGTGAACCAGACATAGAGCCAGACCGTGACCGCGATCACCAAGACGTATAGCCAGCCATAGGTGACGGCGAAGATGCCGGCGGTGAGCGCGAATTCCACGATCGTCGGCGCAGTCGCCAGCATGGTGAACCGGACGATCGTCTCGATGCCTTTAGTGCCGCGCTCGATGACGCGCGACAGTCCGCCGGTGCGCCGTTCGAGGTGGAAGCGCAGCGATAATTCGTGCATGTGCACGAAGGTACGGAAGGCGAGCCGGCGCACGGCATGCTGGCCGACCCGTGCAAACAGGGCGTCGCGCAACTGGTTGAAGCCGAGCTGCACCAGCCGCACGGTATTGTAGGCGACGACCAGCATGACCGGCGCCAGCAGGAAGGCCGGCAGCGGCGGCGGCGATTTGCTATCGCCGGCCAGTGCGTCGGTCGCCCATTTGAAGAAATAGGGTCCGGCCACCAGGGTCAGCTTGGCAACGACCAGCAGCACGGTGGCCCACACCACCCGGGCCCTCAGGTCGGCGCGGTCGGCCGGCCACATGTAGGGCCAGAGATTGCGCAACGTTCTGAAGGTCGAGCCGGAATCGGCGGAAACGGTTTTCTCGGCCATTCTTGTTTACCTTTTATATCTTAGCGGCCGGAGCAGCAGGAATCGACCAGCGCGGCCAGCGATGCCGAAACATCGGCGAGCGCGGCGCGGTCGAGCTCATAGCGCGAGCGCTGGCGGTCAGGCTCGAAGCGGATCAGCCCGGCCTCGACCAGGATCTTCAAATGCTGGGAAACGGTGGACTGCGCCAGATCGAGATGCTCGACGACCTCGCGACAGCAGCACGAACGGCTGGCGGAAAGGTGTTTGAGAATTTCGATCCGCGCCGGATGCGAAAGGGCCGCGAGCCGGACAGCGACAGCGCGGCTATCCGGCGTGCATTTGGCCGGCGTGCAGTTGGCCGGCGCGCGTTCATCTGCCGCCTGGCGTCGGTCCATTACGGGGGGAGATTCGATCATCGTGCATCGGCGATAAACGATGACTGGCCCTGTCGCAAGCTATCCTGATGGGCAGAACGGCTACTCGGTCTTGACTGGCGCCGTCGTCATCTGGTCGCCCATTGCCTTGAGATCGGCGGGCTCGCCTTCCTTCGATTTCTCCGGCACCTTGAACACCTGCCCCGGCCAGATTCGGTTCGGATTGCTGATCTGGTCCTGGTTGGCGAGATAGATGGTCGAGTAGCGCATGCCTTGGCCATAGACTCGCCGCGAAATCCGCCACAGCGTGTCATGGCGGCGGATAATGACTGCGCCATCGGCATGTTCGAGCTTAGGAGCGACGGTCTCGGGAGTTTCGCCCGAAGGCGTTGTCGCGGCCATTTCGGCCGGGGCCTCGGTGGCGGGAGTGGGGGTTGCGGGCGTTTCGGCGGCTGTTGCCGGTGTAGCCGGCGCGGCTTTGGTCGCCGGAGCATTCGGCTCGGCTGGTTTTATCTCGGCAGGCTTAGGCTCGGCGGGTGCGACGGCGGCAACCGCCTCGCCTGGCTCGCGCTCGAACGGCACGGCGGCACGGGCCACCACCCTCACGCCGTCGGCGTCGAGCGCGTCGACATGGATGGTGTAGGTGCCGACCGGGATGTCACGTGTCGCTTCGACCAGGAAGTGGCGGTCGGGCGAGGTCTTCGCGTCGCCGAGCAGGATATCGTTGGCATAGGCGCGCACCTTGCGGCCGGGATCAGTGACGCCGGCAATGAAAATCTTGTTGCCGTCGATTTCGACGGCTTCGACGACGATCTTGGGCTCCGCCGCGGGAGCAGCAGGCGCTGCCGGTGTGGCGGGCGCCACCGGAGCCGGCGCGGCTTCAATGGCGGCCGGCGCGGCGGCGGCCGGCAATTCGGTGCCGGGGGCAGGCAGCGCGGCATCAGATTTTGCCTCAGGGGCCGGAACAGTGAGCAATTCGGACGGCTTGCCCGGCTCCTCGACCATTGCCAGCACCTGGCCGGTGGAATTCCGCGGGATCGAAACGACGGCGGTCTGCGCCGAGGCGGTCACGACATTGCCAGCCGTCGAGCGCAGCGTGATCGTATAGTCGCCGGGCTTCAGCGGATCGTCGAGAATAATGGCAAAGGCGCCGTCGGGACCGGCGACCGTCGAGCCGAGCACAGTCGAACCGTTGAGAATCTCGACCTTGGCGTTGGGCGCCGCATTGCCGGCGACGACGATCGAGCCGTTGCTTTCGACGCGCACGATGTCGAAGGTCGGCACGATTGCACCTGCTGCGGTCGGCGCAGCGGGCGCTGCCGCATCGGTGGACGCCGCGGGCGCAGGCGGCAGCCGCCCCTCGGTCGCCGGAGCGACCGGTTTCGAAGCCGGCGGCGTCAGCGCCGCGACCTCTGCAGGCCGGGTAGAATTGAGATACGGGTCGAGCGCGCCCGACAGATAGGCGGTTCCCGCCGCGGCGACAGAGCCGCCAGCCGCGAACAAAAACGCCTTCAACGGATTAATTGCCATGTTTCCCTGCCCCTTAGCCACCTAATTCGGTCTAGCCTGTTTTACCAAATCCGACAAGAAAAAGCCCGCCCCAGGGCTTGACCATGCCAATAGTCCCTATCACCAATCATAACATGAACACGATTCGATCTGTCTGCGTCTATTGCGGCTCGTCCCCGGGCCGAGATGAAACTTATATCAAGGCCGGACATCTGCTTGGCCGCTCGATCGCCAAGTCCGGCCTGCGTCTGATTTATGGCGGTGGCACTAAAGGGATCATGGGTGCCGTCGCTGAAGGGGCATTAAAGGCCGGCGGCAAGGTAACCGGCATAATTCCACGTTTTCTGATCAACCGGGAGGCGACCGAAACCGCGCTTAACCGGCTCGACGAGCTCGTCATCACCGACAATATGCATGAGCGCAAACATAGGATGTTCGAGAAATCCGACGCCTTTGTGGCGTTGCCCGGCGGCATCGGCACGGTCGAGGAGATCGTCGAGATCATGACTTGGGCGCAACTCGGCCACCACCGTAAGCCGATCGTCTTCGGTAACGTCGGAGGGTTCTGGGATCCGATGCTAGCGCTGCTCGACCACATGGCAACGGAAGGTTTCATCCACACGGCGCAACGGGTGAAGCCGCTGGTGGTCGAGGATCCGGAAGCAATCGTCGCCGCCATCATGGTGGCGGGATCGTCCGTCGACGCTCCGACGGAGGGCGTACAGTCGGTGATTGATAAGATGTAGAGTGAATAGTGAATAGTGAAACATAAGACGTTCCAGACCGCGCCTGTCTATCCACTACTGACTATTCACCATTCATTCCTTTCCCTACTGCCTTCCTTAAATCCGCAATGACCGGCCAGCCGCCTTTCTTCGTTACGCGGCTCGAGCGGCTGCGGCGACGGTCTTGCGCACCGAAGAAAACATCGACCAGGAGTACATCGCCAGTGCCGCCCAGATCAGCCCGAAGGCTATGGCCTGAACACTGCCGAAGGGTTCGCCGAAAATCAGCACCGCGATCAAAAAGACGATCGTCGGCGCGATATATTGCATGATGCCGATGGTGGAGAGGCGCAGCAGCCTGGCGCCGAACGCAAACAACAGCAGCGGCACGGCGGTGACCGGCCCGCAGCCGATCAGCAAGGCGGTGTCGTTCAACGAGCTGGAGACGAAATGATCCTGTCCCGTGGCGATCAGGAAGATGATGTAGCCGAGCGCCGGCACCGACAGCAGCAGCACTTCAAGCAGGAAGCCCTGGCTCGGGCCGATTGGCAGCGTCTTGCGGAAGAAGGCATAGGCGGCAAAGGAAAAGGCCAGCACCAGCGACACCCAAGGCAGCTTGCCGGCGTCGATGGTCAGTACCCCGACGGCGATTGCCGCGAGCACCACCGCCACGATCTGCAGGCGGTCGAGCCGTTCGCCGAGCAGCAGCGCGCCGACAACGACGCTGACCAGCGGGTTGATGTAGTAGCCAAGCGCGGTCTCGATGGTGCGATCGACCGCGATCGCCCAGACATAGATGCCCCAGTTGACCGAGATCAGCGCCGCCGTCAGCACCGCCATCGAAATGATGCGCGGCGAACGAACTGCCGCTTTGAAATCGGCAGTGCGACCGGCCCAGACCAGGACAGCGGCCGCGATCGGCACCGACCAGACGATGCGGTGGGCGATGACTTCGGCCAGCGGCAGATGCGCGACAGCCTTCATGTAGAAGGGCAGCAGCCCCCAAAGCAGGTAGGCGCCGAGCGCCAGCAGGAAGCCGCGACGAGCTTTGGTGTCGGCCTCGATGTGAAGTGCTTGGGTAGTCATGGGCGAAGGCTATGCGCCAGCGGCTTGCCCAAAACCATCGCAAATTGCTGATGGATCAATGGAGTCTCGCTGATGGTTCAACCCGACCACCAAACATTGAACAATCGCGCCTTGTACGAGAGGTAAAAGGCCCAACCAACACGACATGCGGTCTCAACGCTGAGCTGGTTTCTCGTTAAGTTCGAAAAAGACGCTGTCGGGCGAACCCTCATCGTGCCTGAAGCCCGTCAGCTCTGCCGCAAGATCGAGGGGAAGGTCAAAAACGAAATCGACCTCGGAACCCTTGGTATCTTCTTCATCCTGTTTGGAAAAACACTGCTGCTTCAGCGCTTCGAAAGAAGCGGGGAGATCACCCGTGACATGCAAGTCCCTCACAGTCTTGTCACCGCTGTGCCAGACTTTCCAAATGTTCCTTCCGTCGCGCCAGAGCTCGGCGCGGGCGAACATGACATGCTCTTCTATGTGCGCGATAACCACTTCCCGCCCTTGCGAGATCGCAACCAAATATTGTTGAGGTGGGTTTGGGAAGCTGCAGGGATCGAGAATGATAATCGCCCAGTTCTTTTCGCTGGCATAGGCATTCACTGGCGCTTCGAAAATCTCCGATGAATCGCCAATTTCGCGCCCGAACAAGGCCGCAGCTTCCTTTATTTCATAACCACGAAAACCAAGCCAGCTTATCGAGAAGCCCATCTCCCTACTCCGCCGCGGCCAATCCCGCCATGTCGCGGTTCTTCATCAGCTTGTAGACGATCGAATCCATCAGCGCCTGGAACGAAGCATCGATGATGTTTTCGGAGACGCCGACCGTCCACCAGCGCGCGCCGGTGCCGTCATGCGATTCGATCAGCACGCGGGTGATCGCCTCGGTGCCGCCATTGAGGATACGCACCTTGAAGTCGGCCAGCTCGAGATCGGCGATCTCGCTCTGGAATTTGCCGAGATCCTTGCGCAGTGCAATGTCGAGCGCGTTGACCGGGCCATGGCCTTCGGCGACCGACATCTTCTCCTCGCCCTCGACCAGCACTTTCACAATCGCCTCCGAGACCGTCTTCAGCTGGCCGTTGGCGTCGAAGCGGCGCTCGACCATACAGCGGAACGAGGTGACGCGGAAGAATTCCGGCAGGCCATGCAGCATCTTGCGCGCCAGAAGCTCGAAACTGGCGTCGGCGCCTTCGTAAGCGTAACCCTCCGCCTCACGTTCCTTGACCACGGCGATCAGAGCGTCGAGGCGATGGTCATCCCGGGGCACGTCGATGCCGCGCCGCTTCAGCTCGGCGAGGAAATTGGCCTTCCCACCTTGGTCGGAAACCATGACGCGGCGGCGGTTGCCGACAGTCTCTGGCGGCACATGCTCGTAGGTCGCCGGCTCCTTGGCCAGCGCCGAAGCATGGATGCCGGCCTTGGTGGCGAAAGCGGAGGCGCCGACATAGGGCGCCTGCGCTTCGGGCGCGCGGTTCAGCAACTCGTCGAAGGCGCGGGACAGACGCGATATACCGGTCAACGCCTCTGCCGAAATGCCTGTAGCAAAGCGGCCCGAAAAGGCCGGCTTCAGCGCCAATGTCGGCACGATCGAGATCAGATTGGCGTTGCCGCAGCGCTCGCCGATGCCATTCAGCGTGCCCTGGATCTGGCGCACGCCGGCCTCCACTGCGGCAAGCGAATTCGCCACCGCCTGGCCGGTGTCGTCATGGGCGTGGATGCCGAGATGGTCACCCGGTATGCCGGCGGCGATCACCTTTTCGACGATGGCACGCACCTCAGAGGGCTGGGTGCCGCCATTGGTGTCGCACAAAACCACCCAGCGCGCGCCGGCTTCATAAGCCGTTCTGGCGCAGGCCAGCGCATAATCGGGGTTGGCCTTGAAGCCATCGAAGAAATGCTCGCAGTCGACCATCGCCTCCTTGCCGGCAGTGAGCGCCGCCTCGACCGAGGTCCTGATCGCCTCGAGGTTCTCCTCATTGGTGCAGCCGAGCGCGACGCGGACGTGGTAGTCCCAGCTCTTGGCGACGAAGCAGATGGCGTCCGATTTCGACTGGACCAGCGCCGCAAGCCCAGGATCGTTCGAGATCGACACTCCTGCCCGTTTGGTCATGCCAAAGGCAACGAATTTGGCATCGGCCGTGCGACGCTCGGCAAAGAAGGCGGTGTCGGTTGGATTGGCGCCGGGGTAGCCGCCCTCGACGTAGTCGATGCCGAACTCGTCCAGCAGCTTGGCGATGGCGATCTTGTCCTCGACGGAAAAGTCGATACCCGGTGTCTGCTGACCATCGCGCAGCGTGGTGTCGAACAGATAAAGGCGCTCGCGAGCCATGGTCATTTCCCGGCAAACATGTCCGTTGCGCGGATCAGCCTGTCGAGGATGCCCGGCTCCGAATAGGCGTGGCCGGCGCCTTCGATCAGATGGAAGTCCGCTTTCGGCCACGCCTTGTGCAACGCCCAGGCATAGCGCGCCGGGCACGGCATGTCGTAGCGGCCGTGAACGATGGTACCCGGGATATCCTTAAGCTTCCATGCATCGCGCAGCAGCTGTCCCTCTTCCAGCCAGCCGGCATGGACGAAATAGTGGTTCTCGATGCGGGCGAAAGCCAGGGCATAATCATCCTGGCCGAAGGGACCGCTGGTTTCCGGTTCCGGCAGCAGCGTGATCGTCTCGCCCTCCCACAGGCTCCAGGCGCGGGCGGCCTCGACCCGCGCCACAGGATCGCTGCCGACCAGCCGTTTGCGGTAGGCGGCCATCATGTCGCCGCGCTCAGCCTCCGGAATGGGCGCCAAAAACCGCTCCCACTTGTCGGGGAACATCTCCGAGACGCCGAACTGGTAGTACCATTCGAGTTCGGCGCGGGTCAGCGTGTAGATGCCGCGCACGACCAGTTCGCTGACCTGCTCGGGGTGGGTCTCGGCATAGGCCAGCGCCAACGTCGAACCCCACGAGCCGCCGAACACCAGCCATTTGTCGAAGCCGCACATTTTTCGCAGGCGCTCGATGTCGGCGACCAGGTGCCAGGTGGTGTTGGCTTCGAGCGAGGCATTGGGCGTCGATTTTCCGCAGCCGCGCTGGTCGAACAGAACGAGGTCGTAGAGCTTCGGGTCGAACAGCCGCCGGTGCTTTGGCGAAATGGTGCCGCCCGGCCCGCCATGCAGGAATACAGCCGGCTTGGCCCCCTTGGTGCCGGAGCGCTCCCAATAGACCTGATGGCCATCGCCAACGTCGAGCATGCCGGACTCGAAAGCCTCGATCTCGGGATAGAGGGTACGGAATTCGCTGCTCATAATTTCAGGCCCTGCTGCGGCCAGTTGGCCGTCTCGTGATCGGGATGCTGGAAGGAGATGATGGATTCCTGTCGCGCGTAGAAATCCGGGTCGTCATGGATCGGCGCGTCGAAGATCGTCTCGACCCAAGGCAGCCTGGCGGCGTAGTTGACCTGGATCTGCGGCGCCAGATCGGAACGGTCGTCGAAGGCGCCGATGGCGATCTCCAGCGCGCCGGGCTGGCGGTAGGTCAGCGGTGTGCCGCAGCGGGCGCAGAAGCCGCGATCGATGTTGACCGACGACTGAAAGTAACTCGGCTCCTCGCGCACCCATTCGACGCCGTCGCTCGGCACTGTCACCAGCGCGCCGAAAAACGACCCGAACTGTTTCTGGCACATGCGGCAATGACAAATGGACGGGCGGCCGAGCGCCCCGTGGATGCGGAAGCGCACGGCGCCGCACTGGCAGCCGCCGGTACGAACGGTTTCGGTCATGATTTTTCCTCCGGCGGCCATTGTTCGGTGTCGTGGTCGGGATGCTGGTAGGAGACGAGGTCGGCGAGATAGGAGGCAGACGAGACGTCGGCCATCGTTTCCTCACCGGGCAATTCGTGAACATGATCCACATAGGGGAGCTTGGCTTCGACACCCCATTGGATCGTCGGCGCAATCTCCTCGGGGTGGTCGAATGCGGCGATGGCGAGCGCCACGCCATCGGGCGCTTCGAAGGTCAGCGGCGTGCCGCATTCGGCGCAGAAACCGCGCAAAGCCGCGTTGGACGAGCGGAAGCGTTTGGGCTCACCGCGCGTCCAGTCCAGCCTAGCGCCGCGCACCGAGACCAGCGGCAGGTAGAAATTGCCGCTCGCCTTCTGGCACATGCGGCAATGGCAGACGGAAGCATCGCCGAGCGTGCCTTCGACGCGGAAGCGCACCGCGCCGCACTGGCAGCCGCCTGTATACACCGGTCTGTTGTCGAGGCTCATCACGCCTTACTCCGGAGCATGGCAGACCGCCTCGACATTGTTGCCGTCGGGATCGAAGACGAAGGCGCCATAATAGTTCGCATGGTAGTGCGGGCGCAGGCCCGGCCCGCCATTGTCCTTGCCGCCGGCGGCGATCGCCGCGGCGTGAAAGGCATCGACCTCGGCTCGACTGCGCGCGGTGAAAGCGACATGCTGATGATCCTTCGGCTTGTCCTTGCCGGCATGCAGCCAAAACACCGGCCGGTCGCGGCCGTAGCCGCCGACCTTGGCGCCGCCGGTATATTCCTGCGGCACCATGTAAAGCAGCGAGGCGCCGAGCGGCGCCATCGCCCTGTCGTAAAAAGCCTTCGACGCATCGAAATCCGAAACAGTGATGCCGAGATGATCGATCATGGAACTACCTCCGTTGCTGGCTCGCCTGCCAACACGTCGGCGCCAGTCAGGCCGGCCACGATCACGATGTGCTGGCAGACATTGTCAATATCGCGAACGACGTCGTCGTTCCAAAAGCGCAGGATGGTCCAGCCGCTGGCATTCAAGTACGCGCTTCGTGCCTCGTCACGCTGGACGCTTTCGGGATCCGCGTGCTGGCTGCCGTCAACCTCAATGATCAAGCTGTGTGTCGAGCAAGCAAAGTCGATGATGTAAGGTCCGATCGGCACCTGCCGGCGAAAGCTCATCCCCATCAGCCGATGGGCGCGCAATTCGTTCCAAAGCTTCAACTCGGCATCGGTCATGCAACGGCGCATAGATTTTGCATTCTTTCGCTGACGCGATGGAACGAGGTCGTGACCCATCAAGCACCCTCGCCTTCGCGATTGGCGAAATCATCGACGACAGCCAATCTCCCCCCTTGCGGGGGAGATGTCCGGCAGGACAGAGGGGGGTACTGTCCCTCCGGCCTGTCAACCGATGGCAGCCACGCCCTCAAGCAGGTTCCGGGGTGCGAATGGGTTACGTCGAAAGTCGGCGATCCTTCCCACCCCCCTCTGTCCTGCCGGACATCTCCCCCGCAAGGGGGGAGATCGGCCATCACAAAAGCCTTCGCCAGCCTTGCACGCATTTCGACCTCCACCCTCACCGCTTTACCTCCCAGGTGGTGATGCGGGCGCCGGTGACC
>NZ_JAMYRR010000027.1:0-70017 GCF_040321535.1 Mesorhizobium sp. M0340
TTGATGCTCCGCGGCCGGGGGGGCGCCCGCGCCGGGGTTGGGGGGGGGGGGCGGCCCCGCCCCCCCCCCCTCTTGGCGGGCCCCGCCACATCCCCCCCCCCCCTCCCGGGGCGCGCGCCGCCCACCTCTCCGCCGCTTCGCGGAGGGCGAGGAACCCAGGTCCCAAGAGGTCGGAGGAACAACCCCTCTGCCCTGCCACTCAGACACGCAGAAAAAGGGGGCAGTGGAGTGCCAGTCTGATACTGTTAGCCGCGACCACGAACGGTCGCGCTGGTCGACAGTTCACCGGACCGATCGGCAGGCCTCAGCCCATGCCGGTGATATGGCGAAGCCAGAACGCGAGCGCGATGAAGCCGATGATGGTGATGACGCCGGTCCAGTCGATATTGGCGCGCTTCAGATCCTTGACGAGTTTCACCAGGAGAACCCAGGCCACGACGACGAGCGGGAGAATGATGACAAACCTGATCATGCGACTGCCTCGCTGATGCGATTGCACCTTCGATCAATACAGGGAGCGAATTGGCCGTTTTCAGGACGCCCTGGCGGCAGAGCCGGTGCGATCGCCGGGAACCGAAAAACGGAGTTTTGTCTTTACTGGCGCAGCAAATATGCTAACCGGAGCGCCGTGCCCTTGTAGCTCAGCTGGTAGAGCAGCGGTTTTGTAAACCGAAGGTCGGCGGTTCGATCCCGTCCGGGGGCACCAGTTTCCACCCGACAAACCCCAGAAATCAAGGAACTCAAGGGTTTCAACGTCCCCCGAGGTACACCAAAAGGTACACCGAGGGTCCACCAAGGATGAAAATGACACTGGAGCATGTCCAACCGCGCGGCAATCGGAAGGTCTACCGAAGGAAGGTGCCCAAGGTCGTTCATACACTTACGCCATTCGTTTTGTATCTGGTGAAGTATCATCATCCATTTGATGCCGAGCGACAGCAATACACTCGTTAAGATTGTCCCGAAGCCGAGTAGCCGCTTCAAGGCTAAAGTTCATGTAATTTGTAGGGGAACCTTCCGCACCAGCGTAACCATCGGGCCTCATCGAAAGACCTATGTAGACGTCTCGCTGGTCTATTGACCTCTTAACGCGCCATTCGAGGAAAGAATCGCTAGCACTTCCGACGACCGGGGGTGTCTTGAAGACGACATCTCCGAGCAATGCATTCATTGTTTTTGATTTCGCGAGTAGCTTTTTCCCAAAGGTCCACATCAAGCGATACCCTCCTGACATCTGCAGCATCTACACTTCGACGAGCGTCCGCAATGGGGTCGAACTCGGTCGTTCTGAGTGATTGGGTTTTGATCCCAGAGGGTTGGATAGTGGGAAGGTGTTCCTGAGCTGCACTGCGCACTATGCGACTACGAACGGCAGCGGGTAATGGTCAACGTCCACGCCTAACAAGGGTGACAGAAGGTACACCGCTCGGGCACAAAGAGGTACACCGAGCTTAACCTCTTCAGGGGAAGATACTCTCGTATTCCCTTGATTTTTAGGGGTAAAATTCGGGTGGACTGCTCCAGTTGGATTTGGCCCTTAGCGCCGTCCGGGGGCACCAGCACGGGCTTCTTGAGACCTCCGGGGCGCTTGAGATCTGCTCATCCCCGATATCCACAGGCCGGGGCCGTCAAGATCGGTAGCACATCAGCTTCAACGCATATATTCCCTAGCGGAAACCATAGTTCCCTACCGGAAAACCTAGGAGTTGTCGTTGGAGCAGAAACGCACGACCGCCCCCTTCATCAGCGGCATGTTTGGTGGCGTTGTCGTCTTCGCCTTCGCGTTCGGCTTTCGTTTCCTGGTAAGTCCCGATCCCGATCCTGCATCAAGAGCAACGACAAGCCTTTCGGTACTGGCATTCGCCATTTGCTTCGGCGCGGCATTCCTTCGCGAGCATCGACGCCAGATTGCCGCCGCCAGAGAATTCTTAAGCCGCCCAAGATCGTATTAGGCTGAGGACTCATAAGCGAAGCGACGATCTGATGATCGCCAAGGCCATGCTCGACAAGAAGGCGCCGCTGGCACTTTCATCGGTATTGACGGGCTTTGGCGCCAGCGGCCTGGCGGAGAAACTCTACGAACATTTCAATATGCCGCAAAGGCGATAGTGAAGGCAGCTTGGAGGCAACGCCTCGCGCGGGCGAGGACAATCGCCAGCGCCGAATGTCGGAATTGGGCGCCAGCTCGGTGCATTTCATGGCGCCTCCCTCACGCCCAGGCATGAAGCTGTCCTTGTTGACTCGAGGAGTATTTGCATGCGTGGTCATTGCTTATGCGGCGCTATTGCCTTTGAAGTCGATGGCCCGGCACAGGCCTGCGTGGTCTGTCATTGTGAAAGTTGTCGGCGGCAATGTTCTGCGCCGATGACCACCTATATTGGCGTCTTGAACGGCCAATGGCGATGGTTGGGCAAGCTACCGAAGGTATTCAACTCTTCTCCCGGTGTGGAAAGAACATTTTGCGATCACTGTGGTACGCCGCTGTCCTTCCGCTCAAAGAACATGTCTGATGTCATGCATTTTTTTGCGGCGGCGATGGAGGAGCCAGAAAAATTTGCACCTACGCTGCATGTCGCTTTTGAGGAGAAGCTCCCTTGGCTGAAACTCGCCGACAACCTGCCGACCCGTTTTGGGCCTGACTATACGAAAGATTAGGACGGTACGGACCGGGAGCGTCGGGATCGCCAGAAAGTTCCCGTGAAATTGCCGGCTTAGCCTGAACCAGATCGGGCTCAAGCATCTCCTACCAGGAGACGCCGAGCTCATTCCTGTCTTGCTTTTTGCTGGGCCATAGGTTCGTCCCGCCTCCCGACGGCCACTTAACAGCATTCGATTAAATTGCTCCAGTGTATATTAGCACTCGCTCAATTAAGCGCGCCGACAATGCCCGTGCGGCGGGCCAAAAACCAAAGGTGTTGTCATGCGTAGTGATTTCGCCGCGGCGCGCGAGCTTTTGGAGTGCGCACAAAACCGCCTCTGCGGCGCGGATGAAACGAGCCGACGCGTCAACGAGGCCCTCGACGCGCTGATTGAAGAAATAGCCATCGCGGAATTCCGCAAGGCGCCACTGACGGTCGTGCCGTTTCCGCGAGCGCGCCCGCCTAAGCATGTCCGGTAGAGAGCACCGGTCGCGCCCGTGTCGACGGAGCCGGCGCAGGAGTTTCACAACCGCTCGTTCGAGCGGTCGTTGAACCGCCAACCCTTTAACCGTAAGCTTGCCGGCAGCGGTGCTCTGAAACCCGGAGCTGATCCATGTCACGCTGTGGAGATGTCTACGAGAACAAGGTGACCGGCGAATATGCGGTCATCCTGCGTGGCACCGAAGACCGCGGCCAGGGACCTGGCATCGCTCATCTGACCGCCCGGCCGGGGGCCGCAGTGGTGGGCGAGCACTACCACCCGAACCTGACAGAGCGGTTTACCGTCCTCCGTGGCCGGCTCGACGCTTGCATCGCCGGGAAGACTTTGTCCCTGGGGCCAGGCCAATCCGCCACGGTCGAAGCAGGCGTCGCACATGATTGGTGGAACAGCAGCAAAACCGAAGAAGCGCATGTGCTGGTCGAAGTCGACCGGGCGCCAGGTGCGGACAATGTCGACCCGAACCGTTTCGAGCTGCTGATCGGCATGCTCTTCGGCCTGGCCAATGCCGGCAAGGTGGACAAAAAAGGCAGGCCGTCGCCGCTTCAGGCGGCAGTCATCGCCAGAGAATTTGCCGACGTAATCGTCTTCACGTACCCGCCACCTGCGATTCAGCGAGTGGCGCTGGGGATCCTGGCGCCACTCGGCCATCTGCTCGGCTATCGCGCGATCGACCCCGGCTACTGCAAGCCGCACGGGCATGTCACGCCGGCGCCTGAAATCCTCGCTCGAGCAGGCCTACAGGCCGGGTGATCCGGGTCGATGCAGCGCGCCCGGCATTTTTGTCAGCAGCCACACATAGGGCTCGCGGCAAGCTCTATGAAGCACTCGTGACCTGACCGGATATCGCGGCCCTGTCGAACGTGTTTCTCACCCTGACCGACTTGTAAACGTAGGCGACCCAGATCCCGGTCAGGACAAAAGAAACTGCGGGCAGTACCAACGCATCCCCTGCAAGCACCAAGCTCACAGGAGCGCTCATAACCGCTGAGATCCATACCGCGTCCAGAAAAAACACGACTGGAATTGCAAACCACTGATACAGGAACAGCTGCTTGAAGCGGTAACTCCGCCGGAGCATTGCAACGAACACAACCAGCTGGAGCACCAGAAACGCCAGCAACAGGGCGATCTCGCCGTAGACCGCCAAGGCGCCGTTGGGGAGCGTCATTAGCTGTCGATAGGTCCCGCTCGAAGAGAACAGCTCAGCCAGCGTGCGGAAAGGTGCCAAGCACTGTCCAATCGCCAGCAGCATAAGCCAGCCTCCAAAACCTACGAGAGCCGAAGGATCCTGTAATGGCTTTGCGGCTGACCGAACGGCAAAGAAAACAGGCACGCCGATCAGCAGCAGCAGTATAGCCCAATGCCAGATGGAAATCCGCATCCGATCCCTCCTTTGATGCCCGTTCAGGTTGTAGCAGATTTCAATCTCAACTCAAGAGGCAACATCGAGAGGAAGCGCTGCTTGCGAGACCCGTCAACACTATATTTCTGGCACGACACTTTCCGGCAGGATGCCATGTCGCGAACTCTGATCGTCGTTGGTCTCAGCATAGTCGCCATAGGCCTGCTGTGGCCTTGGTTGGCCCGCTCCGGCCTTGGCAGGCTGCCCGGCGATATCGTAATCGAGCGTGAGAACTTCAGGCTTTATGTCCCTATCACCACGGCGATACTGGTCAGCATCGTGCTCTCGGCCATTCTATGGCTGATCAACCGTTAGGCGATGCTCCGGCAACGGCGATTTGTGTTGCTGGCCCTACTCGCCCTTGATCTTCTTACACTCCGATCGCCGCCACCAATATCCGGTTCTGCCTGCGTATCGCCGTGCGCAACTCTGCAATCCTCGCCTCCTCGCGCTTCACGAACTCGATGAACATCATGTTCATGTTGTTGAAGATGAGTTCGCCGAGCGCCGGACCATCGATGTCGCGGCGCACCAGGCCGAGCGCCTGTAGCCTGGCGATCAGCGCGCGGATCTGCTCGGTCAGTGCCCGGTCGAGCGCCGTGTAGGCCTGGCCGAACGGGCTGTCCGGCAGTTGCGTCGAGATCGCCATCGCCTGCCGCCACATCTCCTTGCTGAGATAATGCAGCGAATGTTCGATATAGATGCCGAGCAGCGTATCGAGAGCGTCGCCGACATTGGCTGGCGGGTTGGCGACGACGCCGCGCCCGGCATTCAGCACCTCGTTGACCTCCATCGAAACGATGGCGCCGAGGATGTCGCCCTTGTTCTGGTAGTAATTGTAGATGGTGCCGACCGAGACTTCGGCCTGCGCGGCGATGGTTTCGATCTTGGCGCCTTCATAGCCGGCATCGCGGAAAAGCGCCGCCGCCGCCTCGATGATGCGGCGGTGCCGATCCGCCTTCTGCCTTGCCCGCAATCCGCTCATAGCGGCTGTTTGCCACAAAAACAGAATTGACTCAATTTTAGAATTGGTTCAATTTTTTGCTACAAGCCAAAAAGGCAAGGGAGAACACCCGATGTCCGTCAATCCAAAGACCCCCAATCCAACCGTCAGGAGTCCGCTTTCCTTTCTGAAGAGCTATCTCCAAGGCGCGTGCGCCGCCGCAGCACTGCTGCTGGCGGCTGGCAGCCTCGCTCAGGCGCAGGACCTCAACGCGCTGATCTGGTGCGATCACGCCGATCCGGTGCTGTTGCAGCCGTTCGAGGAGGCGAACGGCGTCAAGGTCAATGTCAAGGAGTTCGAAGGCACCGGCGCCGGCCTGGCGATCGTCGAACAGTCGCAGCCGGGCGACTGGGACGTGATGGTGATCGACAGCATCGACATACCGCGCGGCGTCGAAAAAGGCCTGTTCGAACCGCTACCGGAAGATAAGCTGCCGCTGGCCGATCTGTTTCCGCAGGTGAAGATGGATAGCTCCACCGTCGTCGACGGCAAGCGTTACGGCATCACCGAAAAGTTCGGCTACAACACGATCGGCTACAACAAGACCAAGGTCGACCCGGCCGACATGCAGTCGCTTGCCGCGCTGACCGGCGACAAATACAAGGGCAAGATCGCCATCTACGATTATTACCTGCCGGTCATCGGCATGGCCGCACTGGCGATCGGCAAGAAGACGGCGGAACTGACGGAAGCCGACCTTCCTGCCATCAAGGAAGAGCTGCTCAAAATGAAGGCCAACGCCAAGCTGGTCGGCGAAGTGACCGCCAGCCAGACGGCACTGGCGACCGGCGAAGTCGACATACTGGTCGGCGGCGGCGAATGGGTGACGGCGGGGCTGGCCAAGGAAAACCCTGCCCTCGACTTCTCTATTCCGAAAGAAGGCGCGGTGCTGTGGTCGCAGTCGCTGGCAATGTTCAAGGATTCCAAGAACAAGGAGCTGGCGCTTAAATTCATCCAGTACATTATGAGCCCCGAAGGGCAGGCGCGGCTCGCCACCTCGTCCTGCTATTGGGGCATGCCGGCCAACAGCAAGGCGGCCCTGAGCGACGAGCAGAAGAAGATCCTGCGCTTCGACGAGCAGCCGGAATTCCTCGCCCGCGCCCAGGCCTATCCGGCGCCGAATGCCGATCTCGACAAGAAGATGCAGGACGTCTGGACCGAAATGCTGCAGGCGCAATGACCGGCTGCCAGTCGTGAACTCCGTCAACAGCGGGCGTGCCCTGCCCTGGGCGCTGGTCACGCCGGCGCTCGGCTGGACGTTGCTGTTCTTCGTGCTGCCCTTCGTCGCCATGGCGGTATCCAGCCTGACGGCGCATGAAGGCGGCGGCTTCACGCTGTCTAACTACAGCCAATTCTTTGCCAATCCGTCCTACTGGCAGGCGATGGTGAACTCGCTACAGGTCACAGCGATCGTCACCATTATCTCGGTGCTGCTTGCCTATCCCTTTGCCTGGATTCTGGCCGAACAGGTGCCGGAGCGCTGGCAGCGGCTGGCGCTGATGCTGGCGGTGCTGCCCTTCTGGACCTCCTATGTCGTGCGCTCCTATTCGTGGCTGCTGGTGCTGGCACAGAACGGCGTCGTCAACCGCGCGTTGACCGGCTCCGGCCTGTTCGGCGAACCGCTGCAACTCGCCAATACCCGGCTAGCGACCGTCACCGGCTTCGTGCATTTCTTCGTCATGCTGTTGACGCTGACGATCTTCGCCAATCTGAAGCAGCTCAGCCCCAGCTACCGCAAGGCCGCCGCCGACCTCGGCGCCGGGCCGGTTCGGACTTTCCTGCATGTCGTTCTGCCGCTGACGCTGCCTGGCATCATGGTCGGCGCCTTCCTCACCTTTGTGCTGTGCATCGGCGATTACATCACGCCGCAGATCCTCGGCGGCAACAACGAGCTTTTGATGCCGCAGCTCGTCATGATGCAGATCGGCCGGCGCGGCGACTTTCCGCTCGCCTCGGCGCTGTCGATCATCCTGATGGCGGTGGTCACCATCGCCTACCTCGCCTGCGCCCGCTGGCTGAAGATCGACCGGGCCTGACCATGCGCGCTTTCATCCGCCTCGTCTCCGGCCTTTACGCCATCGCAATCTACGGCTTCATCTTTCTGCCGGTCGTCGTTCTGGTGCTGTTTTCGCTGCAGGCAACCTCGTTTCCGATCCCGCCCTTCACCGGGCCGTCGCTGCGCTGGTACGAGGCCGTGCTCGCCGACACGCGGCTGACTTCGGCGCTGGTCAATTCGCTGCTGGTGGCGGTCGTCTCCTCGGCTGTCGCCGTCACGCTCGGCTTTCTCTCCGCCTGGGGTTTTGCGCGCTTCGCCTTGCCGGGCTCGAGCCTGATGCGCGGGCTGATCACCTTGCCCTTGACCGTCAGCTATCTCATCATCGGCATGGGGCTGCTGGTGCTGTTCAACTGGGCCGGCGTGCCGAAGTCGCTCATGGCCGCCGGCATCGGCCATGTGGTGATCAACCTGCCGCTCTGCTTTGCCATCATCTACAGCCAGATGGGCGACCACCAGATCAATATCGAGCGCGCCGCGCGCGATCTCGGCGCCGCCGAATGGAAAGTGCTGCTTTTGATTACCGTACCCGTTATGGCGCCGGCGATCTTCGCCGGTTTCTTCCTGTCGATGACCTTCTCCTGGGACGAATTCGTCATCTCGTTCCTGCTGACGCGCTTCGACACGACGCTGCCGGTCGAGATCTGGAACCTGCTGCGCTCCGGCCTCAATCCCAAGACCAACGCCGTCGGCTCGCTGGTCTTCGCCGTCTCCATCGTACTGGTGGTATTGTTCGAGCTGATGCTGTTGCGGAGGAAGCCGGCATGAGTGCGCCACTGGTCGATATAAGCTCTGTCTCGCATCGCTTCGGCCAGCTCACCGTGCTGAAGAACGTCTCGCTGACGATCGAGCCGGGCAGCTACACGATCCTGCTCGGGCCATCCGGCTCCGGCAAGACGACGCTTCTGTCCATCCTCGGCGGCTTCGTCACACCGAGCGAAGGCAAGGTGCTGATCCGCGGCGAGGACTGCACCGCAGTGCCACCGGCGAAGCGGCCGACGACGACCGTGTTCCAGGACTATGCGCTGTTCCCGCATATGAGCGTCGGCAGCAATGTCGGCTTCGGGCTGCGCATGCGGGGTGTCGATGGCGAAACCCGGGCAGCAAGGGCGCGCGAGGCGCTGGCGCTGGTCGGGCTGGCCACTGCCTTCGACAAGAAGCCGCATCAGCTTTCGGGCGGTCAGCGGCAGCGCGTCGCGCTGGCGCGCGCCCTGGTGGTCGAGCCGGCGGTGCTGTTGCTCGACGAGCCGCTCGGCGCGCTCGACCTGAAATTGCGTCGGCAGATGCAGGATGAATTGAAGGCGATCCAGAAACGCGTCGGCACCGCCTTCATCCACGTCACCCACGACCAGGAAGAGGCGATGGCGCTGGCCGACCATTGCGTGGTGATGAATGACGGGCGCATCGAGGACGAAGGACCGCCCGAGCGCGTCTATGCACGGCCGGCGACGCGCTTTTCCGCGACCTTCATGGGCGAAAGCACGCTGATATCGGGAACGGTGACCGAGGCGAAGAGCGGCAAGATCACCGTCACCACGAAGCTTGGGTCGCTCTCCGTGCCTGGCACATTGCCGGCCGGCTCGACCGTTGCGCTGGCCATCCGGCCGGAGCACCTTGTCCTCGGCGCGGCCGGCGGTGCTGTCGCGCTCGGTACGGCCAATGTCAGCGACGTCGTCTTTCAGGGCAGCTTCAAGCGTGTTCTGGGGACCTCCGCGGCCGACCCGGCGCTGCACTTCATCGCCAAGGTCCCCGCCGTATCGGCCGTCCAGCCGGGCGACGTGGTCGCGGTATCGTGCGATGCTGGCGACATCATCCTGCTTGCGGACTGAACATGAGCACGCTTCCAACCATCGACGCCGGCCACTGGTACGAAACCATCCGCATGGGCGATGGCGTGACGCTGATCCACGAGCCGTGGATCAAGCCGTTCTTCCGCTGCAACATCTGGCATGTGCGCGGCCGCGACCGCGATCTTCTGTTCGACACCGGCCTTGGCCATTTCAGCCTGCGCCGCCACGTGCCGCTGGTCACGGAGCGCAAGCTCATCTGCGTGGCCAGCCACACGCATTTCGATCATATCGGCTGCCATCACGAATTCCCCGACCGCTGCGTGCACCCGGCCGAAGCCGGGATCCTCGCCGACCCGCGCAAGGAATGGACGGTTGCCGACCGCTATGCCACCGACGAGATGTTCGACGGCATGCCGCAAGGCTGGGACACGAAGCGCTACCGGATCCTGCCCGCACCAGCCGACCGGTTGGTCGAGCAAGGCGATATCCTCGATCTCGGCGACCGTGCCTTCGAGGTGATCCACACGCCCGGTCATTCACCCGGCGGCATTGCGCTCTACGAAAACAGGACGGGCATCCTGTTTTCCGGCGACATCATCTATGACGGCCCGCTGATCGACGACGTCTATCACTCCGATATCGACGAATATGTCGAAACGCTACTGCGCATGCGCGATCTCGATGTCTCGGTCGTGCATGGCGGCCATTTCCCGAGCTTCGGGAGAGTCCGCTATCGCCAGCTTGTCGACGAGTATCTCGCGCAAAAGCGCCAGGCCGGCTGCCATCTGCTCGCCCGATAAGCAATAGTATGTGGCGTCAAAGTGCCCTTTGCGGACAGGGCGTTCCGGCCGCGTCGCCGCAGCGTGAGGCGGTGGGCTGCGGTCTAAAACTCTTCTCTTCCGACTGGCGCACCAGTTCCGCGAAAGCCAGGGCAAAACTTGCCAGCATCAGGAAGACGATAATCAAGCGTGCCAGCGGCAATAGATCGGCCTCGACTGGTTAGCCCCCACGCCGCCCATTCACTGCCGGCTAACATGATCGATCCGGCTTTACGAGGGTTTAAGGCGGGCCTTAACCATCACATCATTTTGTCCCGCGACATGATGCGCGAGTGCGCCCTGTTCGGCCGCCATATCAAGACACCTCCCTCCCTTTGCAGAAATGCCCACCCATGCTAACCCGGCGCTGGCGCGGCCCAGCAACCGGTCGCCGCCAATCGATCGCTGCCAATCGGTTGTCGTTGAGAGCCATGAGCAAAACCGCCAACCGTTTCGCCTTCGTCTCATCCGGTACAGCCGACGCCAACGCGGCGCTGGAAAGCCTTTCTGCGCGTTACGGCCAGGCATCCGTCGAAGAGGCTGGGATCGTCGTGGCGCTCGGTGGTGACGGCTTTCTGCTGCAGACCTTGCGTGAGACGATGAGCACGGGAAAGAAGGTCTACGGCATGAACCGTGGCACCATCGGTTTCCTGATGAACGAATACCGCGCCAGCGGCTTGACCGGGCGCATCGCGGCGGCCGTTGCCGAAACGATCCGCCCGCTGGAGATGCAGGCAGTTACGGCGGAGGGCGAGACGATTTCGGCGCTGGCGATCAACGAGGTCGCGCTTTGGCGCCAGTCCTACCAGACCGCCAAGATCCGCATCACCGTGGATGGGCAAGAGCGGCTGGAGGAATTGCACTGCGACGGCGTGATGATTGCGACGCCGGCCGGCTCGACCGCGTACAATCTGTCCGCGCACGGGCCGATCCTGCCGCTCGACGCTCCGCTGCTGGCGCTGACCCCGGTCAGCCCGTTTCGCCCGCGCCGCTGGCGCGGCGCGCTGCTCTCCAACAAGGCGAGCGTGCGTTTCGACATTCTGGAGCCGGAAAAGCGGCCGGTGAACGCCGCCGCCGACCACACCGAGGTCAAGGCGGTGACGACGGTCACGGTAAGGGAATCGCCGACGGCAACGGCGACGCTGCTGTTCGATCCCAACCATTCGTGGAACGAGCGCATTCTCGCCGAACAGTTCAGGTATTAAACGACAAAAGTAAAACCCGGCACGAGGCCGGGTCCAGTGCAACACAAAGTCTCGCCGCAACCGATCCTTACGATTTAGAACTTGTAGTTCAGGCCGACAACTCCGGTGTGTATCCGGACCTTTGCCTCGACATTCTCGCCGCCGTCGACCGTATAATCGCCCTTGCCTAGATCGAAATACTTGTATTCGCCCTTGAGCGACCAGTGATCATTAAAGGCATATTCCAGGCCCGCACCCAGCGTCCAGCCTGCTTTGGTCTTCGTGGTATCGTTCGTCCCGACGGGACCACTGGTGCCAATCTCTATGGTTCCATAGCCGAGACCACCGGTACCGTAAATCAGCAGCCTGTCCATCGTGTAGCCAATTCGACCCCGCAACGAACCGAGCATCTTTACATCGGACTCGCAAGTGTAGGCTGGGTTTGGGCAAGATGTGTCCCCATCGATCTTGGCGGCCGCGATATCCGCCTCGATACCATAGACTATATTTCCGCTCTGGAAATTGTAGCCGGCCTGAACGCCGCCTAGAGCACCGCTGCCATCGTGATCAGCCGTCGCCCCGTTAAGGCTATATTCCCAGTCCACCTTGCTTTTGCCGCCGCCGACATGCGCGCCTAAATAAAAGCCCGTCCAGTTGTATGTTGACGCAACCGGCAACTCCACGACGTCGGCCGCCATCGCCGGCATCAAGGCAAGTGCCACAAATGCGGCAGAGAGAAGAATTTTTTTCATGATGTGGCCCCTCGACTAAGAAAAATGGATGAATCATTCGTGTCAAGGTTTCTGCTCCAACTCAAATCCTAAATGCAATTTTGCCGTGCAATCGGGATGAATGCAGCAAGGCGTTGCTGATCCGCAACACTTGCGCTGGTGCGGAAAAAACTGTTGCCTTCCTGGAAAGTCGGCATCGGCGATGCGGTAACCATCGCGATTAAGGTTACGACTTCACAATCGTGCCAATGCCGCCCGTTTGTGTTGACAAATCGTGGGCTTGCGCCTACCTGCAATACCAATCTTGCAGGCGCGCGGCGCTTGCCGCGACTGCTTATGTTGCGCCCCCGAACCAGCCAAAGACCGCCAAACTTGTCCTCAGACACCCAGATCGCTCAAGAAGCGTTGACCTTCGCAGACCTCGGCCTGTCGCCGAAGGTCCTTTCCGCAGTTACCGATGCCGGCTACACCGAGCCGACGCCGATCCAGGCTGGTGCTATCCCGCACGCCTTGCTCGGCAAGGATGTGCTGGGCATTGCCCAGACCGGCACCGGCAAGACGGCGTCCTTCGTCCTGCCGATGCTCACCCGGCTGGAAAAGGGCCGCGCCCGCGCCCGCATGCCGCGCACGCTGATCCTCGAGCCGACGCGCGAGCTCGCCGCGCAGGTCGAGGAAAACTTCGTCAAATACGGCAAGAACCACAAGCTCAATATCGCGCTGCTGATCGGCGGCGTGTCCTTCGACGAGCAAGACAAGAAGCTCGAGCGCGGCGCCGACGTGCTGATCGCGACGCCAGGCCGCCTGCTCGACCATCGCGAACGCGGCAAGCTCCTGCTCAACGGCGTCGAGATCCTCGTCATCGACGAGGCCGACCGCATGCTCGACATGGGCTTCATCCCCGATATCGAGCGCATCTGCGAAATGATCCCGTTCACCAGGCAAACGCTGTTCTTCTCGGCGACGATGCCACCGGAAATCACCAAGCTCACCGAGAAATTCCTGCACGCGCCGGTGCGCGTCGAAGTGTCGAAGGCAGCATCGGCCGCCACCAACATCACCCAGCGGCTGGTGAAATCCGGCCCGAAACCCTGGGACAAGCGCGAGACGCTGCGCAATCTGATGAAGGCCGAGGATGCCGAGCTGAAGAACGCCATCATCTTCTGCAACCGCAAGGTCGAGGTGTCGGAGCTGTTCCGTTCGCTGCTCAAATATGATTTCGACGCCGGCGCTCTGCACGGCGACATGGACCAGCGCGCGCGCATGCAGATGCTGGCCAATTTCCGTGACGGCAAGCTGCGCTACCTCGTCGCTTCGGACGTCGCGGCGCGCGGCCTCGACATTCCCGACGTCAGCCATGTCTTCAACTACGACGTGCCGATCCACGCCGAGGATTATGTCCACCGCATCGGCCGCACCGGCCGCGCCGGACGCTCCGGCAAATCCTTCACCATCGCGACCAAATCGGACACCAAATACATCGACGCCATCGAACGGCTGATCGGCACCAAGATCGAGTGGCATGACGGCGACCTGTCGACAGTCGTCGCCAGCGAGGGCGGCGAGGACGAGGCCCCGCGCCGTGGCCGTGGTGCGCCACGCCGCGCCGGGCGTAAGGACGACGCCAAGGACAGGGGCGAGCGCAAGCCGCGTGAACGCCACGCCAAGCGCAGCGAAGAAGCAGCGCCGGAAGCGGTTAGCGAGGAACAGCCGGTCGTGGCCGAAGCCGCCGTCGCCGATATTGGCGAGCGGCGTACCCGCAAGGAGGCGATCCGCTCGGAAAACAGCGAGCGCCAGGCTTCACCTGAACGGAAGGCTTCGCCCGATCGCAACGAACGGCGTGCGCCCGAACGCGGCGACACCAGGCCGCAGCGCGAGCGCCCTGCCCGCCAGCGCCAGGAAGACAATGACGCGACCGTCGGCTTCGGCGACGACATGCCGGCCTTCATGCGGATCGTCGCCAAGGTCTGATATCCAGCTTGCGCGTCCCATGGCCGCGCGAAGCGTTGCCGCCAGTCAGTCCGGCAGCCCCGCCTTGCGAAGGCCTTCGATATATCTGCTGCGATCGTCCGGTCGATAAAACGGCGGCAGCACCTCGGCGAGATTCGAGAGCCGCAGCGAGGGATCGACCTCGCAGACCCGGGCCATAGTCTGCTGCGCTTCCGACAGGCGTCCCGCCAGGGCATGACTCGCCGCCACTACACGCATCGCGCTCACGTAGTTCGGTTGGTACCGTAGCGACTTTCCCGCCCAAGCGGCGGCGTCATCGTAGTGGCCGGCACAAAAATGAGCGAGCCCGGTGTTGAATTGCCAAGCGAACAGACGTGGATCCAATGGGCTTAGGCGCATGGCAAGCGCGGCGTGCTCGACGGCCTTGCCTGGCTCGCCAAAGCAAGCCTTGACCCAGCTGCTTAGGCCCCACGCGGCCGCTAGATTCGGGTTGAGAACGAGCGCGCGATCGATGCAAGCCGCACTGTCGTCAAGGTCGCCACCTACGTAGCCGAGGACGTATCCACCGAAGGAAAGCGCAATCGCATCGTCCCTTCCGAGTTCGACCGCTCTCCTGGCCAGTCGAGTAGCCTCGGCATTCTCTTTCGCGCGGTCGACCATCCAGCCGTTGCTTTTTCGGGTGGCGTAGCACCGCGCCGCCCGCGCATAGGCTGCGGCAAACTCCGGGTCACGGTCGATCGCTTTCATGAAGAGGCGCAAGGCATCGTCGATGGCCGATCTACTAGTGATCGTCCGGTCAAAGGCCGCCAGCCCGCGGAGGTAGTAATCATAAGCGTCGAGGCTTTCTGTCGGCTTGCGTTTGGCACGCTCGATCTCAGCCTCCTCCATTTTCGGTGTGATTGCGCCGACAATACTCGAGGCGACCTGGTCCTGCAGATCGAAGACTTCGGCGAGCATCCCGTCAAAACGGTCGGCCCAGAGATAGGCCTCCGTCGAGGTGTCGATGAGCTGCCCGGCGATGCGCAGGCGGTCGCCCGCCCGGCGAACACTTCCCTCGACCACATAGCGCACGCCCAGCTCACGCCCGACCTGCTTTATGTCTATGGACCGTCCCCTGTAGGTGAAGCTCGAATTCCGTGCGACTACGAACAGGTGACGAAAGTGAGCCAAGGCGGTGACAATGTCTTCCACCATGCCGTCGGCAAAATATTCCTGCTCGATATCACCGCTTAGGTTCTGAAACGGCAGCACCGCAATCGATGGCTGGTCGTCGCGCCTCGTCGGGACTGCCAGAACCGGCGCCAGTGATGCGGCGCCAGAGCTTGGCTCCGGCCGCTGATGTTCAGGTCGTTCACGGGACTGCAGGGAAGCCGCCAGCGAGCTTGTCTGCTCTTCAGGCTCGGCGTTCAGATGTTTCCTTAAAGCTGCCCGACACAGCTCGAACTGACGCAAGGCGGCGTTTTCGTGGCCTCGATGAGCGTGGATGCGGATAAGCGCCCGATGGGCTGCCTCCGCCGTCGGATCCGAGGCGAGCAATCTCTCCGCGAGCCCTTCGCAGGCCGTCTCTTCGGCTGAGCCGGGTGCGGGCAGCGCCAGGCTCAGCCGGTCGACCAATTGCAGCGCCTTGCGCTGATACTTGCTCAGATACGGTCCAAACCACTCGTCCAGTTCGTCAGGGATGGCTTGCCCGGCAAGCAGCTCGCCGCGGTAGAGATCGGCGGCGAAGGCGAGATCGGCGGTTCGGCCCTGCTCCAATTTCCTGTCGAAGATCGAGATGTCCGCCTCATCCGGACCGGCAATCAGCGCAACGGTTTCCTGATCCCCATAGATGTAGACGGCTGCATCCGAGCTGGCGGGGAACGTGCGCCTGATGTCGACCAGCGCTTGCCGCAAACTATTGCGGGCCTGCCCGTTGCTTCGCCCCGGCCAAAAGGCTTCGGAAAGCTGCTCGCGACCATGGCCGCGGCGGCCCGCGAGAACCAGAGCAGCAAAAAGGAGCGAAGTCTTGCGTGTGGCGAACCGGACAGGCCGATGCTCCGGGGAAGTAACCGCCAGGCCACCAAGCAACCGGATGCGCACAAATCGTCTCCAGGCTTCTATGCAGCGACAGAATAGCATCTCGGCGGATCGATTTAACACCGATTTAACGGCGGATCGCCGGACTTCTCCCAGTTGTTCACGCACAGCCGAACAGCCCGAAAACCCCTGCGTGGCACGCTCCCATCCGCAAACTCGAAATGGGAGACCAAAACAATGGCTCACACGGCAACTCGCGCTGCCCGCAGCATGTCCAAACGCTTGCTTGGGTCTAGCCTGAAAGGCGCAGCAATGATGATCGCTGCCTTCACGGGATGGCGGCGGACCGTCGCGAGACGCAGAGCACTGGCAGATCTGACGACCGAACAGCTGAAGGACATCGGTCATTCGGAGGTTCATCAACCCGCACTCGATGCCGCCACGGCTGTTCTCATCACGAACTTGATGTCGATGAGGTAAGATCGGCGTTGAGTTTGGTCTGCGCCTAAAGGTTCTTGAGTTCCAGGCGGGATGCCAACAGGTCCAGAAAAGCGCGGACTTTGGCCGAGGATGATCTGCCTTCCGGCCACACGGCGTGTATCGGCACCGGCACTGGCTCGAAGTCGGTCAGAGCCAGCTCCAGGCAGCCGTCGTCCACCAAGTGTTTTACCTGCCAAAGCGGCGAGTAGCCCAATCCCAATCCGTGAACCGCGGCTGCATAGATCGATATCATCAAATTCGACCGGAAGGTGCCCGCGACCTTCACCGGCCGGGGCTTGCCTTCAATCTGAAACACCCATTCGCCTGGGCGGCCGTCGACGGTTCGTACGATGCATTCATGCTCACGCAATTCGAGCGGATGGGCCGGTCGGCCGTGTTGCTGGAAGTAGGCAGGTGCGCCGAACACCACGCGTCGCAGCGCGCCCAGGCGCTTCGCACGTAAATTGGAATCCGGCAAATTGCCGATTCTTACCGCCAGATCGAGACCCTCGGCATCAAGATCGACAAATTCATCGGAAAGCTTGAGGTCAACCTCGACCCGGGGATATGTCCGCATGTAGTCGGCGATAACCGGCACGAGGAAGTCCGGGCCGAACAAAACAGGGGCACTCACACGCAGGATGCCCGATGGCTCCGACCGTCGATTGGCCGCCTGAAGCCTGGCTTCGTTAATTTCCTCGACGGCGGGTTTGATGCGCTGGAAAAAGGCCGCTCCGGCTTCGCTCGGCCTCGAGCGGCGTGTCGTCCTGTGCAGAAGCTCGACCCCGATTGATTCCTCCAATGTCGCCAGGGACCGGCTGACCGACTGCAGCGAGCGGTTCAGCCGGCGCGCGGCAGCCGTCAGGCTGCCATGCTCGACAATGGCAATGAAGGCTTCGAAATCATCTATCCGGCTCATCGCTCATTCTCCCGAAAATCGGGAGAAACTATCGCAAATTCGATTAATTGTAACGCAGTTCGCTAGATTTTATCTTCCCTGCACAGGCCGAAAGGCAGACTCGAGGGAAGGAGATCGTCATGCGAACGTCCAGTCCAACCATCCTGGTCGTAGGCGCCGCAGGCCGCGTTGCCGGTTTGGTAGTGCCTGAACTCGTCGGCCGCAATGCCAGGATTCGGGCGCTTGTTCGTGACGCCGCGAGTGCCGAAAAAGCCCGGAAAGCCGGCGCATCCGAGATCGCGATCGGAGATCTGCGCAACCATCAGAGCCTTGAGCAGGCCGTGAAAGGTGTCGACGGTGTCTTTCACATCGGACCGGCCTTTGCTCCCGACGAAGCCGCCATGGGGGTTGCCATGGTTGAGGCGGCGGCGCGAGCAGGCGTTCGAAAGTTCGTCTTTTCGTCGGTGATCCAGCCGACCAATACGAGGCTGGAAAACCATGCAAGCAAGGTACCCGTCGAAGCTGCCCTCTATTCGACGAACATGGAATACACCATTCTGCACCCGGCCAATTTCATGCAAAATATTGCGGGGGCCTGGCCGTCCGTCGTCGAGCACGGCGTTTTCGCCGAGCCGTTTCCAAGGACGGCGAAGCTCGCCCGCGTCGACTATCGCGATGTGGCTGAAGTGGCGGCAATCGCATTGACCGAAGCACGTTTGTCCTATGCGACCCTCGAGCTGTGCGCCGACGGTATGCACAGCCGCGAAGAGGTCGTCGCCATGATGAGCGAAGCGCTTGGCCGGCCGGTTTCGGCGGGCGAGCCGACATTTAAGGACTGGGCGGCGAAGGCCCGCCTTCCCTATACCGACCGGCAATTGCAGATGCTGGCCAAGGTACACAGCCACTACGCCAAATACGGCCTCGGCGGGAACAGCCTGACGTTGCGTGCCGTGCTTGGCCGCGAGCCGCGTTCGCTGCGAAGCTTCATTCGGGAATTGGCGCTGCAGACGGCATATGCCGCCTGATCGTCCTCACAATAACGCCTATGCATATTTCTGATTAGGAGATTTCGATGCAAGCATCACCGGACCGAGCCTTCAAGTTGAGAAAGCTGCCGCCCTCCTACGGCGCGGTGGTGATGCCGCTGGTTCTTTCGATTCTGATGTCCTCGATTGTCTCGGCGGTTTCGACGGCAATCGGCGCAGGCTGGACGAACGGGTTTATAGCAGCCTGGAGCTATGCATGGGGCGCTTCATGGCTTGTCGCGTTTCCCAGTCTGCTGATTGTGCTTCCGATCGTGCGCCGGATCGTTGCCGCGATTGTCGATCAGCCGGCCCGGTCCTGACATCACGAACGAAGGGTGCCGGCGGCCAGAGGGCCGGCATAGCCATTAGAGCGGCCCCTTGCGGGGCCGCTGCCGGTTCGTGCGCTTGCCTCAGGTAAGCGGCGACAGCTGTATCTCGACGCGGCGGTTCTGAGCCCGGCCGGCAGCGGTCGCGTTGGAGGCGATCGGACGCGTCTTGCCGAAGCCGGTGACGGCGAAGCGGCGGGAATCGACGCCCTGTCCGGACAGATAGTTGGCGACCGCCAAAGCACGGCGCTGCGAAAGGTCGAAATTGTGCTCGTCGCTGCCGGTCGAGTCGGTGTGGCCGAACACGTCGACCGTGGTCTGGCGGAACTTTTTCAGCACAAGGGCCACTGAATTCAGCACCGGATAGAAACCGGCCTTCACCGCGTCCTGGTCGACGTTGAAGGTAATGTCGGACGGCATATTGAGGATGATCTGGTCGCCGGTGCGGGTGACGCTGACGCCGGTGCCCTGAAGCTGTCGGCGCAGTTCGGCCTCGTTCTGGTCCATGGTGGCACCGATGGCACCGCCGGCAAGCGCGCCGATGCCCGCGCCGATCAGCGCGTTGCGGCGGTCGTTACCGCCGGCAAGCATGCCGAGCCCGGCACCCGCCAAAGCACCGAGACCGGCGCCGGCAGCGGTGTTGGAAACCTTCTGTTCCCCGGTGTAGGGATCGGTGGTGCATGCGCTCACGAGCACAGCCGTCGCCACGACGGCGAGCACAATCTTTTTCATACGGTGGTCCCTCTCCATTCCACGGCCGCGCAACGGCGCACCGCATCAGCCCTTCCAGCGACTTGTAACATGAAATGCGGCGAAAAGCGGACCAGCAAAAGCCGTTGCCGCGGCTTTCCCCGGCTCAATTCCACACGCCTGCAGCGGCTCGCGCGACCACCGCAATTCGATCGGCTACCAGAGATTCTTGCCGTCGATGACCACCACTTCGACCGTGTCGAGATCGAAATCGTCGAACAGCCGCGAGTTCACGCTGATCTTCGGATTGTCGAAATTCGGCTCGCCTGTCGACCAGTCCGGCGTCTCGGTGAAGGTGCCACAGCCGCAGGTGGCGCAAAAACCGTGTTTTATGGTTTTCGATCCCCACAGGTAGAACGAGACATTCTCCGGCGAGCTGGTGAGTCTGAATTGCGATGGGGTGTAATAGGCCCACAACGAACCGCGTTTCGAACAGAAGGAACAGGTGCATCGCGTCACCGTCTGCGGCGCTTGCGAAACCTCGAACGTCGTCGCCTTGCAGTGGCAGCTTGCCTTGATGGTCATGAATTGGTCCCTCACAATGCCGCCGCCCCGTACGGCAAAGGCAGCATAAAGAAGCGCTCCTGACAACTGCCAGTCAGCAGGCCTGTGAGCCTGCGATAGGCAGGTTAAAAGTGCTGGAGTGCCGATCGAAGGCTCATCGAGCCAAAGCCGGCGCACCTTCGGGTCAGCCCGTCGGCAAGCTTTGGGCGTCATGCGCTAATAGGACGATGGCGGCACGAACAGGCAGATGGTCTTTCCGTCATTGGCACCGGCAACGGAGCACCAATGATATTCGCCGTCGGGCGAATTCTTGATCCGCTTGTCGCTATAGGCCACGACCTCCCCGGTTCCTTTGATGACATAGCCCTCCGGACGTTCGCTGATCGATGTCTGAGAGACCTCGCGGCAATCATAGCCCGAGCAGCAGGAGAACGGATAGCTCCAGCCTTGCGGCATGGCCGCGGTCGGTTTGGCATCATGCGCCAGAGCAGGCGCCGCAAATGGAATGGCGGCAGCAATCAAAACCACTGCCGCGACAAGTGAATTCAGGAGTCGGCGCGCCGTGCGGGCGACTGGGGCCGGTCTGGTTGTGAGAGCAAGCATGAGCGCAGTTCCTATCAACGGTTGTCAAGCATCTCGCTTGCCCGTTCCCGGAACGTGTCTTCCCAGTGGCCGGATCGTCAGGTCGCAGATACGCCGCGTCCGGCCATAAATGCTTTTTTCCTCCCCAGCGCATGAATGCTGGGCTGGTAAGCAATTGCTGTCGCAACCGAACGCCGACCTCTGCAGTCGGAACCAACCTGCCGCCCTGATTGACGAAACCTGGTCAAGCCCGGCAACGGGATCGCCAATAACGGGATTTGGCTCGCGCTGGTTCCAGGCTTGGCACCGGCGGCCCGCGACATCCGCGTCAAAAGCGGAAATCGATCTTGAAGAATCCGATGAAAAACAAAGTTGTAGAACGACAGGTAAGTGCGAATTGAGAGCTCGTCACTCTCGCGCGGTGGCCGTAACGCTCGCGTGATGAACCCACGTTCCTGCCGGATTGGTGCCCGGCGCCTCAGTCGATATCGGCCACCGTTTCGCCGGCGCCACCTTCGATCCGCTGCGACAGCGAGGCTTCCATGAAATCGTCGAGGTCGCCGTCGAGCACGCTCGACGGGCTGGTGCTCTCGACGCCGGTGCGCAGATCTTTCACCAGCTGATAGGGCTGCAGCACGTAGGACCGTATCTGGTGGCCCCAGCCAATATCGCTCTTCGACGCTTCGGTGGCGTTCGCCACCGCTTCGCGCTTCTTCAGCTCTTCCTCGTAAAGCCGCGAGCGCAGCATTTCCCAGGCCTTGGCCTTGTTCTTGTGCTGGGAGCGCTCGGCCTGGCAGGCAACCGCGATGCCGGTGGCGAGATGGGTTATGCGCACCGCCGAATCGGTGGTGTTGACGTGCTGGCCGCCCGATCCCGACGACCGATACGTGTCGATGCGGACGTCGGATTCGGAAACGTCGATGTCGATCGTATCGTCGATGACGGGATAGACCCAGACGCTGGCGAAGGAGGTGTGGCGGCGCGCATTGCTGTCATAGGGCGAAATCCGCACGAGACGATGCACGCCCGATTCCGTCTTCAGCCAGCCATAGGCGTTGTGGCCCTTGATCAGCAGCGTGGCGGACTTGATACCGGCTTCTTCGCCGTCATGCACTTCAAGCACCTCGACCTTGAAGCGGCGCCGCTCGGCCCAGCGCGTATACATGCGCAGAAGCATCGAGGCCCAGTCCTGGCTTTCGGTGCCGCCGGCGCCGGCATGGACTTCCAGATAGCTATCGTTGGCGTCAGCCTCGCCCGACAGCAGCGTTTCGATCTGGCGCGCCTTGGCCTCGCCGCGCATCGAGCGGATCGCCGCTTCGGCCTCCGCGATGACGCCCTCGTCGCCCTCTTCCTCGCCAAGCTCGATGAGGCCGATATTGTCTTCCAGGGCCTGGGTGAGGCCTTTGACCGCGGCAATGCCTTCCTCGAGGCCCTGACGCTCGCGCATCAGCTTTTGCGCTTCCAGCGGCTCGTTCCAGAGGCTCGAATCCTCGGCACGGACGTTCAGGTACTCAAGCCGCTTTATGGCTTGGTCCCAGTCAAAGATGCCTCCTCAGCAGGGTGATTGCCTGCCTGATCTCGTCGACAATGTTTTGCGTTTCCGCGCGCATGGCTGGCTGTTATGTCCTGTTGCTGGATGGCGGTTTGGTGGCGCGATACATAGGGACGGCACGGTCTCCTGTAAAGCGCCGGCCCCTTTATGTACCGGCCTCCGTAAAGCGGAATGGACCGGCTCGACCATCATCGTCAAGCCGGTCCGACCCGATGCAGCGATTATCAGTAGAGCCCGCCGCCGCCCGACTGGATGGCCTGGTTGGCCTGCGGCGACAGCGCCCCGCCGGTGGCGTTGGAGCCGTCCGCACCCATGCCGATCACCCAATAGCTGTCGGCGGGACCGGTACCCGGCTTGAAGGCTTCGATGATGGTTCCGGCGTCGCCCGCGTTGGCTCGCATGCCGGTCTTGCGATTGATCGCAATCAGCTTCATGCCTTCCGGAACCTTGAAGTCGACATTGGGCGTGCCGTCCAGCGCCACGCGCATGAAATCCTTGAAGATCGGCGCGGCAAGGCCGCCGCCGGTCGCGCCCTTGCCAAGGCCTTTCGGCTGATCGTAGCCCATATAAAGGCCGACAACGAGGTTCGGCGTATAGCCGATGAACCAGGCATCCTTTTCGTCATTGGTCGTTCCGGTCTTGCCGGCGATGTGACGGCCGAGCTCGTTGATGGTGGCGCCGGTGCCGCGTTGCACGACGCCCTCCATCATCGATGTGATCTGGTAGGCGGTCATCGGATCGAGCACCTGCTCGGAATTGTCGACCAGCTCCGGCTCTGGCTGGTTCTGCCACTCGGCGGCGTTGCAGTTCGAGCAGCCGCGTTCGTCCTGTCTAAAGACGGTCTTGCCGTAGCGGTCCTGGATGCGGTCGATCAGCGACGGCTTGATCGACTTGCCGCCATTGGCCATGATCGAATAGGCCGACACCATGCGCATCACCGTCGTCTCGCCTGATCCCAGCGCCATCGGCAGATACGGCGCCAGATGGTCGTAGACGCCGAAACGCTCGGCATACTCCACGACCAGCTTCATGCCCATGTCGTTGGCAAGCCGCACCGTCATCAGATTGCGCGATTTCTCGATACCGGAGCGCAAGGTCGCCGGGCCGGCAACCGTTCCGTCGTAATTCTTGGGCGTCCAGGTCGTGTTGCCGCTCTGGATGGTGATCGGCCCGTCCATGATCACGGAGGCGGGCGTATAGCCATTGTCGAGGGCGGCCGAATAGACGATCGGCTTGAACGACGATCCGGGCTGGCGCATGGCCTGCGTCGCCCGGTTGAATTCCGACTGCGCGTAGGAGAAACCGCCGACCATGGCCAGGACGCGTCCGGTATGCGGATCCATTGCGATCAGGCCGCCTTCCACTTCGGGAACCTGGCGCAAGCTGTAGCTGTTGTCCGAGCCCTCGTTCTTCTGCACGAAAATCACGTCGCCCGGCTTCAGCACGTCGGCCGGCGACTTCGCCTTGACGGTCCTGCCATCGACGACGTGGCGCATGGCGAAGCTCATGTCTTCCTTGCTGACGGTGCCTTCGACGCGGTCCTTGACGATTTCACCGGAGATCTGGCGCGTCGGCTGCAGGCCGATGGACAGGCCGGTGGCAGAGCTGTCGAGCACGACGGCGAGCGACCATTCCGGCACGTCTTCCAATCGCTTGACGTTGCCCAGCGGCACGCCCCAGTCGCCGGAAATGTCGATGCTCGTGACCGGCCCGCGGTAGCCGCGCAGCGTGTCAAACTTCATGAGACCGTTCTGCATGGCCTTGCGGGCAATCAGCTGCATCTTCGGATCGAGCGTCGTGCGGACGGAAAGGCCGCCTTCGTAGAGCGCATTCTCGCCATAGCGCGCGATGATCTGGCGACGCACTTCCTCGGTGAAATACTCCCCGGCGAAGAGATAGTTGCCGGTGCGGCGCGGCGTGACGCCGAGCGGCTCGGCCTTGGCCTTCTCGCCTTCTTCATGCGTGACGTAGCCGTTCTCGACCATCTGGTCGATGACCCAGTTGCGGCGCTCCAAGGCGCGATCGGCATGCTTGAAGGGATGGTAGTTGTTCGGCCCCTTTGGCAGGGAGGCGAGATAGGCGGCTTCGGCAACGGTGAGCTCATTCACCGATTTGTCGAAATAGGTGAGTGCAGCACCGGCGACGCCATAGGCGCCGAAGCCGAAGAAAATCTCGTTGAGATAGAGCTCGAGAATGCGATCCTTCGAATAGGCCTGCTCGATGCGGAAGGCGAGGATCATCTCCTTGATCTTACGCTCGTAGGTCTGGTCTGAAGACAACAGGAAGTTTTTTGCCACCTGCTGGGTAATCGTCGAGGCGCCGACCTGGCGCTTTCCCGAGCCAACATTCTGCAGGTTGACGACAATGGCGCGGCCAAGGCCGGTCACGTCGATGCCGGGGTGATTGTAAAAATTCTTGTCCTCGGCCGACAGGAAGGCCGCCTTGACACGATCCGGGATCGCCTGAATCGGCAGATAAAGCCGCCGCTCACGCGCATATTCGGCCATCAGCGCGCCATCCGACGCGTGGATGCGGGTGGTCACCGGCGGCTCGTATTTGGCCAGCACCTCGTAATCGGGCAGGTCCTTCGACAAATGGCCGATATAGATCGCCACGCCCGCCGCGACCAAAAGGGCCAGCGTCGTGCCGATGCCGAAGAAATAGCCAATGAGACGAATCATACCCGCTCCAGTCCTTGGTTCGGGAATTTCCTAAACGAAGCCGCCCTTCACGCAAGCTTTCGGGACGATCCCAAACCGTAATCGCAAAATCCATGTCGCGACCATGTGGGCAAAATACGGCAGCGCGGGATTTCGGTTTCGAATGCCGGAAATAAAAGCACAGGGTGTTGTCGTCGTGCAACGCTGCTTCAGGTTGTGGGCGCCGGTGGGCATTTCAGCCTCCGGCCCCCGTTCCGCTTCTGGCCGAAGCAAACAGGGCAACTGCATTGGTTATGCTCTGGGTCGCCTTGTTGCGCCAATCCGCGCTGAGCAACTGCGCTTCGTCCTTGGCGTTCGATAGATAGCCGAGTTCGACCAGCACGGATGGAACGTCCGGCGCCTTCAGCACCTTGAAGCCGGCAGAACGCTGCGGGTTGTTGATCAGACCGACGCTGGTGGAAAGCTGGCCGACGAGAGTATGGGCGAAGCTCATCGAAAAATTATGCGTCTCGCGGCGGATCAGGTCGATCAGGATATCGGTCACTTCCTTGCTGTCGTCCTTGATCTCCATGCCGGCGAACTGGTCGGAAAGATTTTCACGGTCGGCAAGCGCCTGCGCCTCGGGATCGGAAGCCTTGTCGGACACGGTGTAGACGGTTGCACCGCGAATGCCCTTGAGGCTGATCGTGTCCGCATGGATCGAGATGAGCAGGTCGGCCTCATGCTGGCGGGCAATGCGCACGCGGTCGTCGAGCCGCAGGAACTCGTCCGTTTCGCGCGTCAGGAACACGTCGTATTTGCCGCTGGCGGCGAGCTTGTTGCGCAGTTCCATGGCAAAGGCGAGCGTCACGTTCTTTTCGACCGTACCGTTCAGGCCCTCGGCACCGCCGTCGATGCCGCCATGGCCGGGATCGACGACGACGGTGAAACGATGGCCCGGATTGGAGACCGGCCCGGTACCGACCCTGCCGGCCTTGTCGGCGGAGACCGTCGAGCCGGTCGTCAGCGCCTGATTGGCGAGCGCTGCGTCGAATTCTCGCTGCGACGCTGCCGACATGTCGATGGCGATGCGGTAGCCGTTGCCGTCACCGTTCTTGAGCACGTCGAGATTGTCGACGGCGAACGGTCCCTTGCCGGTCAGAATCAGCCGCGATTTCCCCTCGCCGAGCTCGCCGTAACGCACTGCGCGGACAAGCCCGCGTGGCTTTACATCCTTGGCATTGAGGGCGAATCTCGTGGCCGGCAGATCGATGACCAGGCGATCGGGGCCGCGCAGCAGGAACCATTTGATGTCGGGCTCGCGGTCGAAATTGATGACGATGCGCATCTTGGTGGCATCGCCGGCCATCTTGTAGCTCGTGGCACCAAGCGGCGCGTCGGCAGCGCGCGAAAGCGGCGAAAAGACCAGGCAAGCCAGGATCAGCGGCAGCAGGCAGGCGGTGCGGAAGAACCAGCCTCCACGATGACGGCCCTTGTCTGCGAAGCTTGCCAGTCCCATCTTTCTACCAGTCGCTCCCGTTTTGGCGTCATGCCCGACCGCTTGTCGAAGGGCCCTGTTGCTTGTCAAAGTGCCGGCAGGCCGCGAACTCGATTAACGATTGGTATCCAGAGAAGGTTAACCAAGCCTTTTCATGGAAGGCTTGGGACCTGTGCTTCCGCTGCGGAACGGCTTTTTGCCGGCATCGGGAATCGGGGTTGCCTTCCAACCCGCCAAATCATAAAAGCGATGGTGGATCACTGCAATCCTGGAACCGTCCTCCTCCGCAGCTTCCTGCTACAGGTCAGACGCAAGACGGCTCCTTTCGCTTCAGGCGAAGAAGGCATCGGTGATCGCGACGATTTTCGCAGGCGTGCTCCCGTGGCGGGGGAATCGCCTGCGTGAGCAAAACGGCCGGGATTGTCCCGTGCCGGCTCTGTATGAGCAAACAAGCTGGTCCGGTTTTTCCCGGGCTTTGGTTCAAAAGGTTCTGCTGGTGACGATGGCTTCAAGCGCAATCATGGAAAGGTCCGCAACAAACCGCGCCACTACGGCTGCGGGCGGCACCGCCATGGCGCTCAGGCAGCGGCCGGCGGACGTTCAATTGTCCGGCACTCATGTTCCAGGTCCACGGCAGCGGGCATTGCCCCGCAAGCTGTGGCCGACGGCTGCCGGGAGGAAACGAAATAATGCCCAACAAAATGCTGATAGACGCCTCCCACCCGGAGGAAACACGCGTTGTCGTCGTTCGCGGTAACCGAATTGAAGAATTCGACTTTGAATCCCAGGACAAGAAGCAGCTCAAAGGAAATATCTATCTCGCCCGCGTAACGCGCGTCGAACCTTCCCTGCAGGCAGCCTTTGTCGAATATGGCGGCAACCGTCACGGTTTCCTCGCCTTCAGTGAAATACATCCCGACTACTACCAGATTCCGGTCGCCGACCGTCAGGCGCTGCTGCGTGCGGAAGCACAGGAAGCCCAGGACGAAGAGGACGAGGAAGCCGCCGAAGGCGAGGACCGCCAGAGCCGCGACCGTGGCAAGCGCGGACGCCGGCGCGGCGGCAAGAGCCGTGACCGCGGCGAGCACAGGCACGAGGCAGGCGCGTCCGACGGCGAGAACGGCGAAGGTGCCGTCGCAGAAAAGCTGGATGCCGCCACCGACAACGAAACCATGTCGGACGTTGCTGGACAGAGCGAGGGTGCAGCCGGACAGAGCGATGAAGTCGCTGATCGCGGCGAGACCGAGCCGTCCGAAGGCGGTTCCAGTTCCATCGCTGCCAGCGTCGATGCCGACGTAATCTCGGAAGCCGTCCCGCAAGTCGAGCTAAGCGAAGCCGAGACGGGCGGGGCCGAGACAAGCGGCGAGGCAACCTCCGAAGACAATGATCGCGGCATGCTGGAAGAGGTGCAATCCTCGCATTCGGACGATCACGAGGTCGAATCGGTCGGCGCCGAAGACGCGCTGGAAGAAGTGCGCAACCGCCGCAAGCCGGTGCGCCGCCAGTACAAGATCCAGGAAGTGATCAAGCGCCGGCAGATCCTGCTGGTGCAGGTCGTCAAGGAAGAGCGCGGCAACAAGGGCGCGGCGCTGACCACCTATCTGTCGCTGGCCGGCCGCTATTCGGTGCTGATGCCGAACACGGCGCGCGGCGGCGGCATTTCGCGCAAGATCACCAATGCGCAGGACCGCAAGCGGCTGAAGGAAGTGGTCGCCGATCTCGAAGTGCCGCAGGGCATGGGTGTCATCCTGCGTACGGCCGGCGAAAGCCGCACCAAGGCAGAGATCAAGCGCGACTACGAATATTTGATGCGGCTTTGGGAAAACGTCCGCAATCTGACGCTGCAATCCACGGCCCCTGCCCTGGTTTACGAGGAAGGCAGCCTGATCAAGCGCTCGGTGCGCGACCTTTACAACAAGGATATCGACGAGATCCTGGTTTCCGGCGAAGAAGGCTACCGCGAGGCCAAGGACTTCATGCGCATGCTGATGCCGAGCCACGCCAAGGTGGTTCAGCCGTTCCGCGACACGACGCCGATCTTTGTGCGCAACGGCATCGAAGCGCAGCTCGACCGCATGCTGCAGCCGCAGGTGACGCTGAAGAGCGGCGGCTACATCATCATCAACCAGACGGAAGCGCTGGTCGCCATCGACGTCAATTCGGGCCGTTCCACCAAGGAGCACTCGATCGAGGACACCGCACTTCACACCAATCTGGAAGCTGCCGAGGAAGTCGCCCGGCAATTGAGGCTGCGCGATCTCGCCGGCCTCATCGTCATCGACTTCATCGACATGGAGGAGAACCGCAACAACCGCTCCGTCGAGAAGCGGCTGAAGGATCACCTCAAGAACGATCGTGCCCGCATCCAGGTCGGCCGCATCTCGCATTTCGGCCTGATGGAGATGTCGCGCCAGCGCATCCGTGCCAGCGTGCTGGAATCGACGATGAAGCCTTGCCCGCATTGCGGCGGCACCGGCCATGTGCGCTCCGATTCGTCGGTCGCGCTGATGGTGGTGCGGGCAATCGAGGAATTCCTGCTCAAGGATTCGCGCAGCCACATCACGGTGCGGACGCCGGCAGCGACCGCACTCTATGTGCTCAATCACAAGCGCGGCACGCTGGTGGAATTCGAGCACCGCTTCGGTGTCACCATCACCATCGAAGCCGATGATACGGTCGGTGCACAACACTATGCCATCTTCCGCGGTGCGCTGGCCGAAAAGCCGGAAGGCTTCGTCGAGGCGCGCACCTTCCCGGCCTATGTCGAGCCGGAAGAACCCGAGGACGAGATCGTCCTCGAGGAGGAAGACGAGGCACCGGTGCAGGCCGAGCAGCCACGCCCTGCCCAGCAGCCGCAGCAGCCAAGGTCCGGCGAGGACGGCGAAGGTCGCGATCGCAAGCGCCGCAAGCGCCGCAGACGGCGCGGCGGCAAGGATCGTGACCACGGCGATCGTGAACACGGGGATCGTGACCACCGGGACCGCGAACATGGCGCTGCTGTGGAAGGTGCTTCCGTTTCGGCGCCGACAGACGATGCCTTGGTAGCCGACGGCGCCCAAGCCGCCGAAGCGGAACGTGAAGCGCCGGCCGGTGTTGCCGAAACGGCGGAAGCGGCGGACGACGGTCACGGCAAGAAGCGCCGGCGCGGCAAGCGCGGCGGCAAGCGCAATCGCCGTGAAGACGGCGAGGACAGCGTCGAAGCCGGCGCCGGCGAGCCAGCCGCCATGACGGAAGGTGCCGTGTCGGAAGCAGAGCCCGTGACCGGCGAGCCGGAAGGTGCCCCGCCGGCCGAAGAGCTTGCGGTGCTTGCTCCGGCGAACGACGACATGCCGAGCGCCGAAAAGCCGAAGAAGCCGCGCCGCGCCGCCAAGCCGAAGAAGGTTGCGGCGGAAGCAGTTGCCGAGATTGCGGGCGCCGAGACATCGGCTGCCGAGGCCGCCTCAGTGGCTTCCGGCGAGACCCCCGCGCCGTTGTCGCCGGAGACCGAAGTGGCGGCTGCCGAGGAAACGCCGAAGGTCCGGCCGTCGCGGCGCAAGCCCGTACCGGTGGATGCTCCGGTCGTGCCGGTCGTCTCTTCGATCGTCGCCGACGAGGCAAAGACCGAGGAAGCAAAGACCGAGGACAAGCCAAAGCGTGCCGGCTGGTGGCAGCGGAAGGGCTTTTTCTAAGCCTTTCCGTGCATTAGCCAGACTTTCTGATTAGAAAAGTCCCGCGTCGCCGATCGGCTGCGCGGGATTTTTTTGCTCCAATTGCAGGCGACGACACTATGGTGCGAAGATCGACCAGTTCATTATCTTCGCCAGTTTTTCCAGTGCGATCGAGCCCAGCCTGGAATTGCCGTTGGCATTGAGGCCAGGCGACCAGACGGCAAGCGAGGCGACGCCCGGCACGATTCCCAATATGCCGCCGCCAACGCCGCTCTTGCCAGGAATGCCGACGCGGAAAGCGAAGTCGCCGGAGCCGTCATAGTGGCCGCAGGTCAGCATCATCGCGCCGATGCGGCGCGCGCGCTCTGCCGAGACGACGGAATGCCCGGTCGCCGGGTTCTTGCCGCCATTGGCGAGGAAGCGGCCAGCCAGGGCCAGTTGCCGGCAGCTCATGGCGATAGCGCAATGGTGAAAGTAAACGCCCAGCGCCAGTTCCGGCGCATGGTGGAGATTGCCGAACGATTTCATGTAATTGGCGAGCGCGAAATTGCGAAAGCCGGTGGCGCGTTCGGACGCCGCGACCTCGCGGTCGACGATGATCGTGTCGTCGTCGGCCAGGAACTGGATGAAGCGCAGGATCTCGCCGATCGCCTCGCGCGGCTGATGGCCGGCAAGCAGGATGTCTGAGACCACGATGGCGCCGGCATTGATGAATGGATTGCGCGGAATGCCGTTCTCGTGCTCGAGCTGGACGATCGAGTTGAACGGATTGCCCGAAGGTTCGCGCCCAACCCGCTGCCACAGCGCGTCGCCGACATTGCCGAGCGCCAGCGTCAGCGTGAACACCTTTGAGATGCTCTGGATTGAAAACGCCTCGTCGGCGTCGCCCGCGGTCAGCACGCGGCCGTCATTGGTCACCGCGGCGATGCCGAATTTTTTCGGATCGATCTTGCCCAGCTGGGGAATATAGCTGGCGACGTCGCCGCGATCGGTACGCTCCGCCATTTCGGTGGCGACCTCGCGCAAGGCCTGTTCAAGCTGGGGCGCCTGTTCAAGTTGAGACGCCTGTTCAAGCTCCGGCATCGTCGCCCCCGCTACTTCAGCCAGCGTTCGATACGCGCCATCGCCTCGACCATGTCGTCGTGGCTGCCGGCGTAGGAAAAGCGCATCGTGCGATGGCCCTGCAGCGGGTCGAAATCGCGGCCGGGCGTCGCCGCCACATGCGCCTCGGCCAGCATCCGGCGCGCAAACGCCATGCTGTCATTGGTGTGCCTGGTGACGTCGCAGAAGGCGTAGAACGCGCCGTCCATGGGCGCGGCCAAAGCAAAGCCGAGCTCCGGCAGGCGTTGCATCAGGAGCTCGCGGTTCCAGGCATAGCGCGCCTTCACCGCTTCCAGCTCTGGCGTCGCCTTGAACGCCTCGATCGCGGCAATCTGGGACAGCTCGGGCGGCGAGATATAGAGGCTCTGGGCGATGCGCTCGACCGGCCGCACCAGTTCCTGCGGCAGCACCATCCAGCCGATGCGCCAGCCGGTCATGCAATAATATTTCGAGAAGGAATTGATCACCGTCACATCCGCGCCGAAAGAAAGCGCGGTCGTGTCGGGCGCCGCATAGGCCAGCCGGTGATAGATTTCGTCCGAGATTACGGCGATGCCGAGCTCTTGCGCCGTCTTGACCAGCGCCTCGATATCGCCGGTGGGAATGACCGCGCCGGTCGGGTTGGCCGGACTGGCGAACAGCACGCCCTTCAGAGGTTTTTCGCGATGCGCGGCTTGCAGGTGCTCGGCATGGAGATAGGCGGCGCCGTCCAACTCGATCTCGGCGATGTCGATGCCGAGCACGGCCATGATGTTGCGATAGGCCGGATAGCCGGGGGCGGCGATGGCGACGCGATCGCCTGGATCGAACATCGCCAGAAAAGCAAGGTTGAAGGCAGCCGACGATCCGGTGGTGACGGCTATCCGCTGGGGCGAAACGTCAAGCCCGTAATGCTCGCCATAATGCGCCGCGATCGCCTTGCGCAGACCGGCGAGGCCCAGCGCGTCGGTATAGCCGATGCGGCCTGCTTTCAAGGCATTGGCCGCCGCTTCGCGAACCCCGGCTGGCGCCGGATCGGAAGGCTGGCCGACGGCCATGGATACGACTGGCAGGCCCTTGGCTTTCAGCCGATTCGCCTCGGCCAGGATGTCCATGGCGTGGAACGGTTCGACCGCGCCGCGGCGCGAAAGCGAAACAACCATTTTTCAATCCACCACACTTGTCCGCGCGTGCCGGCCATGCTGGCCGCGCCGCACAAATGCCCGATTGGTGTGGGGATCACAAGTTCGGTAAGTTTAGGCTGCCGACTTTTCATCCTTCGCCCACTCGTCTACCAGTGGACCTGCCATGTTGAGCCGACCCAAATCGACGATCGCCAGGACAGCGCGCGCCTTCGCGACGCTTGCGCTTGCCGTGGTGGTCGCCATGGCCGGCTCGGTCGATGCGTTTGCGCAGAATGTGCCGGTGGTGCGCGATGCCGAGATCGAGGCGCTGGTACGCGACTACGCGCGGCCGATCTTCAAGGCGGCCGGCTTGTCGGGCGACGCCATCAACATCGTGCTGGTCAACGACCAGAGCTTCAACGCCTTTGTTGCCGGCCGCCGCATGTTCATCAACACCGGCGCGCTGATGACGGCCGAAACGCCCAACGAGATCATCGGCGTCATCGCCCACGAGGCCGGCCATATCGCCGGCGGGCATCAGCAGAAACTGCGCGAGCAGCTCGAACGTGCCAAGACGATGGCGATACTGGCGACGCTGCTTGGCGCCGGCGCCATGGTTGCCGGCGCCACCAGCAACAGCCGCGGCCTCGCTGGGGCCGGCATGGGCGTGATGGCCGGCGGCGGCGAGATGGCGCAACGCAGTATCCTCGCCTATCAGCGCACCGAAGAGATGACCGCCGACCGTTCGGCAATCGCTTATCTGAATGCAACCGGCCAGTCCGGCATGGGCATGCTGAAGACGTTCGGCCGTTTCCAGAACGCATTGTCGCTCTCGGGCGCGCAAGTCGATCCCTATCGCATCAGCCATCCGATGCCGCAGGAGCGTATCGCCAATCTCGAAGTGCTGGTGAAGCAGAGCCCTTACGTCGACAAGGTCGACCCGCCGGCACTACAGCAGCGCCACGATATGATGCGCATCAAGATCGCCGCCTACATGCAAGGCCAGGCGGCGGCGTCACGATTGATGCGCAAGAACCCAGGCAGCCTCGCCTCGCGCTATGGCGACGCGCAGATGACCTATCTTTTCGGCAATCTGGCTTCGGCGCTCACCAAGACCAACGCGTTGATCAAGGAACAGCCGAAAAACCCGTATTTCCAGGAATTGCGCGGCGACATCCTGATGAAGGCGAACCGGCCGAAGGATGCTGCTGACGCCTATGCCAAGGCGGTCAGCCTCGATCCGGCGCGATCCGGGCTGCTGCCGGTGTCTTACGGCCAGGCGCTGATGGCCATCGGCACGGAGGATTCGCTGAAGAAGGCAGTGGCGCAGATCAACACCGGCCTCGGACGGGATCGCGAAAACGCCGACGGATACCGCTATCTGGCACAGGCTTATGGGGAACTCGGCAACATCCCGGCCGCCGAGCTTGCAACCGCCGAAGGGCATTTCTATTCCGGCGACTACAAGAATGCGAAGATCTTCGCCATGCGGGCGCAGCAGAGTATGAAGCGGGGCGAGCCGGGCTGGCTTCGCGCGCAGGACATTATAAACTACGCACCATCAGGTAAGAAGAAGTGAACCTTTCGGACGCAGGCTGCGACACAGCCAAAGCGAGCGGACCGGAACACGGGCAAGAGGATCGAGGATCATGACCAAGGCAATTCTGCTGGGCACTGCCGGAGTGGCAGCGGCTCTCGCCATGCTGGCGTTCGGCTTCGTCGCCGGCAATCCGCAGATGGCGAAGGCCGGCACGGCGCAGCTTGCCCAGACGGCGTCCTCGGGTACCAAGCTCGACCGCACCGAAGTCGAAGGCATCGTCCGCGACTATCTCCTGAAGAACCCGGAAGTGCTTCTGGAGGCACAGCAGGCACTCGAGGCCAAGCAGAAGGAAGAACAGCGCGTCGCCAGTCTCGGCGTCATCAAAGACGCCAAGGACCAGATCTTCAATTCCTCCTTTGACGGCGTTGTCGGCAATCCCAACGGCAAGGTCACCATCGTCGAATTCTATGATTATAATTGCGGCTACTGCAAACGCGCCATCGACGACATGCGCGCGCTGACCAAGGCCGATCCGGACCTGCGCTTCGTGCTCAAGGAATTCCCGATCCTCGGCCCGGATTCGCAGAAGGCGAGCGTCGTCTCGATGGCCTTCCATTTGATGAAGCCGGAGAAATACGGCGAATTCCATAATGCGCTGCTCGGCGCCCAGGGGCGCGCCACCGAGGCGGCGGCAATCAAGGTGGCGCTGTCGCTCGGCGCCGACGAGACGGCGCTGCGCGAAAAGATGAAGGACCCGAGCATCACCGAGGCCTTCTCCAAGACCTATGATCTCGCCACCAAGCTCGCCATCACCGGAACGCCGTCCTACGTGGTCGGCAACGAGGTTGTGTTCGGCGCGCTTGGCCAGGAAGTGCTGGCCGAAAAGATCGAGGCGGCGAAGGCGGCGCTCTGATTAGCGTTCGGGTTTCGATTAGGGCTGCGGGTTTCCGGCGCGGGCCGTTTTCCGGCTGTTGTGGACGGCGAAAGAACGCACTTGCGCTCTTTTCGCCAGCGTCTATGCCCATTATAGAGGGTCCGGCGCGCCGGCTTAGCCGCGCCGGGAAAGGTCGGCATTTTTTGAAAACGGTTTTCGTCCTGAACGGCCCCAATCTCAACGCGCTCGGCAAGCGCGAGCCGGGTATCTATGGCGGCAAGACGCTTGCCGCGATCGCCGACGACTGCAAGCAGGCAGGTGCCGCACTTGGGCTGGAGATCGATTTCCGCCAGTCGAACCATGAGGGCGACCTCGTCGACTGGATCCAGGAGGCCGCCGACAAGGCCGCCGCAATCGTCATCAATCCGGGCGCCTACGGCCATACCTCGATCGCCATTCATGATGCCATCCGCGCCGTCGCGCCGCTGCCGGTGGCTGAGGTGCATCTCTCCAACATCCACGCGCGGGAACCATTCCGCCACGTCTCCATGGTCGCGCCGGTCGCCGTCGGCATGATCTGCGGGTTCGGGCCGCTCGGCTACACGCTGGCGCTGCAGGCGCTGGCTGCACGCCTATGACCGGCCAACAAACAGAAGGCTCGAAAATGTCGATAAAGAAGAACGGTGTTGACCAGCAGCTGATCCGCGATCTGGCGGGCATACTGAACGACACCAACCTGACCGAGATCGAGGTCGAGCTGGGCGATCTGAAGGTGCGCGTCTCGCGGCAGGCGCCGGCCGTCCATGCCGTCGCCGCAGCGCAGCCGGCCCACGCGCCGGCAGCCGCGCAGCCCGCGGCAGCCGCCGTGCCGGCGGCGCCCGACGTGTCGAAGAACGCCGTCGCCTCCCCGATGGTCGGCACAGCCTATCTGGCGCCGTCGCCCGACGCCAAGGCATTCATCGAGGTCGGACAGAAGGTCAAGGAAGGCCAGACGCTGCTGATCATCGAGGCGATGAAGACGATGAACCAGATCCCCTCGCCGCGCGCCGGCACGGTGACGGCGATCCTGTTCGAAGATGCGCAGCCGGTCGAATATGGCATGCCGCTTGTCGTGATCGAGTAGAGCCGGGAACAGGCGAAAGATGTTCCAGAAAATCCTCATCGCCAATCGCGGCGAAATCGCCCTCAGGGTGCTGCGCGCCTGCAAGGAGCTCGGCATCCAGACGGTGGTGGTGCATTCGACCGCCGACGCCGACGCCATGCATGTGCGTCTCGCCGACGAGAGCGTCTGCATCGGCCCGCCGCCGTCGCGCGACAGCTATCTCAACATCCACCAGATCGTCGCCGCCTGCGAGATCACCGGCGCCGACGCAGTGCATCCCGGCTACGGTTTTCTGTCGGAGAACGCCAAGTTCGCCGACATCCTCGCCGCGCACAACATCACCTTCATCGGCCCGACCGGCGACCATATCCGCATTATGGGTGACAAGATCGAGGCCAAGCGCACGGCAAAGCGCCTCGGCATCCCCGTGGTGCCCGGCTCCGACGGCGCGGTCACCGAGGACAAGGAAGCCAAGCGCATTGCCGCCGCGATCGGCTACCCCGTGATCATCAAGGCGTCGGCTGGCGGCGGCGGGCGCGGCATGAAAGTGGCGCATAGCGAGGCCGACCTCGAGGTGGCGCTGCAGACGGCACGCTCGGAGGCGGGTGCGGCCTTCGGCGACGACGCCGTCTACATCGAGAAATATCTGCAGAAGCCGCGCCATATCGAAGTGCAGGTGTTCGGCGATGGCGCCGGGCGCGGCGTGCATTTCGGCGAGCGCGACTGCTCGCTGCAGCGCCGCCACCAGAAGGTCTGGGAAGAAGCGCCCTCGCCGGCGCTCAATGCCGAGGAGCGCGCGCATATTGGCGGCGTCTGCGCCAGGGCGATCGCCGATCTCGGCTATTCCGGCGCCGGCACCATCGAATTCCTCTATGAGGACGGCGAGTTCTATTTCATCGAGATGAACACGCGCCTGCAGGTCGAACATCCGGTGACCGAGGCGATCACCGGCATCGATCTCGTGCACGAGCAGATCCGCGTCGCCTCGGGCGGCGGGCTTTCGGTGCGCCAAGAGGATATCCGCTTCCACGGCCATGCCATCGAATGCCGCATCAACGCCGAGGATCCGCGCACCTTCACCCCCTCGCCGGGCACCATCACCCACTTTCACACGCCGGGCGGCCTCGGTATCCGCGTCGATTCCGGCGTCTATTCGGGCTACAAGATCCCGCCCTACTACGACAGCCTGATCGGCAAGCTGATCGTGCACGGCCGCAACCGCGTCGAATGCATGATGCGGCTGCGGCGCGCGCTCGACGAATTCGTCGTCGACGGCATCAAAACGACGCTGCCGCTGTTTCGCGACCTCGTTGGCAACGCCGACATCGCCAATGGCGACTACGATATCCACTGGCTTGAAAAATACCTGGCCGAAGGCGAGTGATACAGGGGCGAAGCGATGACCCGTCCCTACGCACCCGGTTATCGCATCCCGACCGACCTTTTGCTCAAAGCCTATGCCTCCGGCGTCTTCCCGATGGCCGAAAGCGCCAATGACCCCGAAGTATTCTGGGTGCGGCCCGAGACGCGCGGCATCATTCCGCTCGACGGGTTCCACATACCGAAAAGCCTGAGAAAGACGATCCGCAAGAACCTGTTCGAGTTCCGTATCGATTTCGACTTCGAGGCGACGATCGAGGCCTGCGCCGAAAGGCGCGAGGAACGTCGGTCGACCTGGATCAACGCGCCGATCCGCGAAGCCTATATCGAGCTGCATCGGATGGGCCATTGCCATTCGGTCGAGGCCTGGCACGACGACCGGTTGGTCGGCGGGCTCTACGGCGTATCGCTCGGCCGCGTGTTTTTCGGCGAGAGCATGTTCGCTAGGGAGACCGACGCGTCAAAGGCCTGCCTGGTTCACCTCGTCGAACGCCTGAAGGCGCGCGGCTTTGCACTGCTCGACACGCAGTTCACCACCGAGCATCTCAAACGCTTCGGCGCAATCGACGTGCCGCGCGGCAAGTACGAGAAGATGCTGGCCGAGGCGCTGAAGGGCGAGGCGGTGTTTTTTCCATAACCTGGAGAATGGTTCATCGTTTTTCACAGAATTCCGGACGGAAACCGTTCACTTTTCGTGGAATTGCTCTAGCGGCCAGTCAGCTTTTTGCTGCCGTCACAGCGGCGTCTGTGCGTGGAACATCATCTTCCAGCCATTGACGCGGTGGACATAGCCAGTGCTGACCAGCGCCGCATAGGCTTCGCCATTTTGCCGGGTCGCACGCGCCTCGTAGGTCAGCATGACGATGTCGCTGCCCGGCTCGATGATGCCCTTGAGGTCGATGTCGAGATCGCGCCAGCGGTTCCGGTCCGTGGCGGTTTCGGCCAGATCGGAATTGCTCATCACCCGCGCCATCTGCGGGAAGGCCACCAGGCATTCGGTATCGGCATTGGCCTTGAAGTAGTCGGCGTCGCCGCTCCAGAATCCCCTTTCGATGTCGAGAAGTTCGTTCTTGTTGGCCATCATCATGGCAACCTCCTCCGTAGAGAGGCACCAACGCTCGGGCAACGCGGCGGTTCCGCGGGGCGCGGTATCCGCCGCGCGCTGACAGATTCTAGTTGGTTTTGGGGGCGGCGGGTGCCGGCACGTCGGACTTCTGCTTGCAGCCCTTCAGCCAGATATCATAGACGGCATGCTCGACGGCGTTGATCCCGGGGCTTTCGGCAAACATCCAGCCGGTGAAGATACGGCGTATCTTCCGGTCGAGCGTGATCTCGTCGACCTCGACGAACGAATCCGTCTTCGGCTCTTCGTTTTCGGGCCGCGAATAGCAGATGCGCGGCGTCACCTGCAAAGCGCCGAACTGCACCGTCTCGTCGATATAGACATCGAAGGTGATGATCCGGCCGGTGATCTTGTCGATGCCGGCGAATTCAGCGACGGGATTGGTGAGGCGTTCGGATACTGCCGGTGCTGCAGGCGCTACCGACGCGTCCGGCGCAGGCGGCGCCAATTCCTGCGCAGCGGCAAGCGCCACCATGGAAGCGAGAACGACCGCGGTTAATCCGCCCGTCAAAATTCGGCTGAACATGCTCATGCAAGGTCCGGTGATTTGCGCCCGGGTGATTCTCTTAACGCCAAGGCTAGTTGCTGCTGTCGGATCAGCAAACAGCTAAACAGTAATTGTGGCGACAAAGGACCGCCCGCGTGGGGACCGCCTCCGTGGGGGACCGCGGGCTGTCGCGGCGATCGATCACGAACCGGGCGTCCAGGCGTCGTAGTCGCCCGTCACCTGCGGACGATGCCGGTTGGTCAGCACCGACCCCTTCGGCCGATAGGCTGCGGGGCTGCCGGTGAGGTTCGGCACATGCGGCTTTTGCCAGTCGCGTGGCTTGTAGTCTTCGCTTGGCGGCGGAACGTCTACACGGTGATGGATCCAGCCATGCCAGCCGGGCGGAATCGCCGAGGCTTCCGAATAGTCGCGGTAGATGACCCAGCGGCGGGTGCGGCCTTCCGAATCGACGCCGCCCTCATAGTAGACGTTGCCGACCTCGTCCTGCCCGACCTTCTTGCCATGCCGCCAGGTGTGAAAGCGCGTTCCCAATGTCTGGCTGTTCCACCAGGTGAAAAACTGCAGAAGGAAAGTCTTCATCCAAATCCTCGTGGCAAGTCCTTGTGGCAAGTCCTCGCGGCGGCTGCGGCGCCTGTACCTGCTTATGGCGTCACGGCATTGCGAAGGCAAGGGTCTTGCCGCAACCGGCGAGCAAATGGCTGACGGAAAAGCGATACGTTCATGCTATTTTCGCGGCCGTCCGAAGCAGATGAAATAAGTTGTTGGCAACCTTACGCAGCGTTATTCTAACAGTTGATGCTTCGTTGCCTAGGACGGCAAATGAGAGGGGTTTATGTCATCGCTGGCGGGCACGGCCGGTCGCGCATTGCCGCAGGTCGTTGAGGCGATCTACGATTCGATTGCCGACGTCGACCGCTGGCAGGCGACACTCGAGGCCATCTGCAATCTGGCGGAAGGCCGGCTTGCCATGCTCGCCGTCATCGACACGATCAGCAGCTCTGCGCGGTTTTCGGTGTCCTGCGGCGATCCCGCAGTTCTTGAGCCGTTGAAGCATGACTACGGCTCGCAAGTACCGTTCTATGCGGCGGTTCCCAAGATGGAGATCGACGTGCCCTTCACCGTCGATTCGATCTACGCCCTGCAAGGCCCGGATACACGACAGAGATGGCTCGAAAGCCGCATCGTGCGCGAATGGGTACAACCCAACCGGCTGGACGATTTCTTCTGGGTGGCGTTGATGAAGCGGCCGACCCGGATCGGTACGCTAATGGTGGTGACCGACAAGGACAGACGCCAGATTTCCCGCGAGGATCTCGAGCTTGTCTGCCTGCTGGCGCCGCATGTGCGGCGCGCAGTGACCATCGGCGACCTGTTCGAGGCCGAGCGGCGCAAGGCCGAAATCTTCCGCTCCATCATCGAAAGCCTCGACCATCCGGTACTGATCGTCGCCGAAGACATGACCATCATCTTCGCCAACCCGTCAGCCGAAGCGCTGCTCGCCGAAAACATTTCGGTCGCTTGCGTGCGCGGACAGCTGTCCTTCACCTATGCCAACGCCAACGCCGCGATCGGCCGTGCCGTCCAGCTCGGCACGCGCGACGAATTCGCACTCGGACCTTGCGGCATCAACATTCCCCTGGCCAAGACGGCCGTTCCGGCGGTGGCCCATGTTATGCCGCTGGCGCGGCGTGAAATCTCGGCGCGCATCTCGCAGCGCGCCGCCGCAGCGATCTTCATCGCCGCGGCCGGTTCCACACCGACCCCGGCGCTGGACGCCATTGCGGCGCTGTTCGGACTGACCGCGGCAGAAAGGCGAGTCGCCGGTCACGTTGCCGCCGGCCTGACGCGAAAGGAAATCGCCGCGGCCGGCGGCGTCTCGGACGGCACCGTCAAGTCGCAGTTGGCGACGATCTTCGACAAGACCGGCACCGGCGATCAGCGCGAGCTCGAACTCTTGATGCGCGAATTGTCACCGCCGTTGCGCTCCAGTTGATTTGCGCAGATTCTCGAACCGGCGGTGGTCCAAAGGACTCGGTCGGTAAGTTTTTCAAACCTTTGACACCATCGTCGGCAAAATCTGGGAAACGAAACCCGGCATCGTTGCAATTCGGCCAAAATCGTGGTGCGGTCGTTCGCGGTCCAGAAACGCGGCACTCTGCTCGGCTGGAAAGAAAATGGTTTCTGGCGCGGATCTCAATCTTTGACACCGACATCTACAGAGCGGCTGCTCCCCTACCTCTTTTTGCTTGGGCTGATCGTAATCGCAGTCGCTTTCCGGCCTCTGCTGCCCGTCGACGAAACGCGATATCTCAGCGTCACCTGGGAAATGTATCTGAGCGGACAGATCTTCGTCCCGACGATGAATTTCGCGCCCTATCTGCAGAAGCCGCCTCTGCTGTTTTGGCTTATCGACCTTGTCTGGAAGATTTTCGGCGCCAGCCGGCCGGCCGCGATGCTGGTCATCTTCGCCGCCTCCTCGCTCGTCATCTGGCTGACGACGGCTTTGGCAAAGACCCTGTTTCCGGGCCGCGACGACATAGCACGGCGCATCCCCTGGCTGGTTGCCGGAAGCTGCGTGTTCGTCATCTATTCGACGCTGATCCTATTCGACCTGTTGCTGACGGTGTTTGTGCTCGCCGCGCTGTTGTCGTTGATTGCCTTTGCCCGGAGCGGCAATCGCTGGCAGGCCGTTCTGGCCGGGCTGTTTATCGGCATGGGCGTGCTGACGAAAGGCCCAGTGGTGCTGATCCATATCGGCGCGCCCATCCTGTTCTACCCGTTCTGGCGCGACCGACGGGCGGGACTGACGACACCGAACTTCCTCGCTGGAGTGGGCCTGGCGGTGCTTGCCGCGCTGATTCCGGTGGCGATCTGGCTGGTGCCGGCGACGATCCTGACAAAGGGCAGTTTCGTCTATGATCTGGTCTGGAACCAATCGGCGGGGCGCGTCACCGGCAATTTGCGCAATTCGCACGGCCGGCCGTTCTATTTCTATCTGCTGCTGCTGCCGGTCATGTTCATACCGTGGATCTTCATGCCCGAGGTCTGGCGGTTGAAGCTGCGCACGCGGATACGCAGCCTGATCGAGACGAAGTCGCCGGATCTGCGCGCCTTGCGCCTGCTGTCGTTCTCGTTCGTTGCCGTGTTGCTGGCGTTCAGCGCGATATCCGGCAAGCAGCCTCACTATGTCGTGCCGATGTTGCCGTTCGTGACCATCCTGTTCGGCTATTTCATGGCGGAGATCCCGCTCGCCAGGCTGAAAAGCTCGGCCGTCGTCATGCTTGTCATTTTCGGCATCGGCCACGCGGTGGCATCGGCAACCGCGTTCAAACGCTATGACCTGACGCCGCTCGCCAACTTCATCGACGAGCGAAAGGATGCGGACTGGGCCGTGGCTTTCGACTATCAAGGCGAAGTCGGCTTCCTGGCCGGGTTGCAAAGGCCGTTCGAAAGCACCGACAAACCGGAAGAATGGCTTGGCTCGCATCCCAGCGGCTATGTCATCGACAAGGTTTCCAAGGATCCCGGCACTGCAGGGCAAATCGCGTTCCGGCTTCGCGTCGAACGCGGCTATCTCGTCGTGCTGAAGGGACAGCATTGACGATCGTCACCGGTATGCGAGTTCGTCCCCCGCGCGGGAGATGAAGGCGTTGCTGCTTCGTGGTTCCATCGCTCGATAGAACCGGGAGGTATTCATGCGCAAGCTCATCTCGACGACGCTTTTTGCCTTATCGCTCGCTGTGGCCGGCCTTGCCGCCGATCCGGCATGGAGCTTCAAATGTCAGTCCGGAACGATCGGGCAAGGCAGTTGCTCCTGCTCCGGGACCGCCGACTGCACCGATATGCGGCACTCCAAAATGTGCAAGGGCGACCTGAACTGCGGTTCGGGCAAGTGCTCCTGCACGGCTGCATTGGTAGTCGACCCCGGCCCGAAAACCCCCAAGCCCAAGGTCGTCGCGCCGAAGGCGACAACCAAAGGCGTCGTGAAGCAGTAGATGTCCGATCCGAAAGGACGGCGGCTCGACGTCGCTGGGCCGGCCCGACGTTTCGCGGTTCATCCCCCGTGCGGGCGATGAACCGCCATCGAAGAAGTGCTGCTGTCTAGCCGGAGGGTGGTTTCCAACGACAGAGCGAGGATACCATGTTGAAAACCTGCATGATGCTGTTCTTCTGCCTGATGGCGGCCACCGCGGCCGCCCAGCCGCCGCCTTCAGGGCCGCCGGTTCCCAGTGCGGCACTTGCCCCATGCAACGCCACACAATCGAACAGGCCCTGCAAAGCCGAACTCGGCGTGTTCCTGATCACCAACACCGTCCGCAACCTGGCGCAGGCCAAGGTCGACGCCACCAACGCACAGTTGGCCGCCCAGGGACGATCGTCGCGCGCATCGATCGAATCGCTGAAGCAATGGCGGCCGTCGCGCTTTGCGACGCAGATGCTGAACCAGCCGAACAGTTGGTTTGTCGAAGTTCCTTACATCCTGACCATCAAAGTCTCGATCCCGGTGACCTCCGACCGCCACATCGGCATTCCCATCGACGTCAACGTCTTCTGCAGCGGCTGGCAGACCGATTCCAGCCAGGTCATCATCCGCTCGCAACCCGGCCCGGCGAGCTTCGAGGGCGGCAACATCCTCGAGGACGTTTTCAACGTCGGCAATTACATCGACGCGCAGGTACGCAACTCGTTTTCGGCACCCCTACCGGTGACGACGCCGGTTCCAAATTCGAAATGCTCGGCAATAGACGGCTCCGATGCCGGCACGCAGGCTACCGGCGATGATCTCATCTTCTGGACGGTGCCGCGGCGCAACCTGGTGGTGACGGACGCCATAGCCAAGCCGACGGTTGAAGTCACCTTCGACAGCCTCACACGCCTGCCAGCCCGCGACTTCCACAACAATGTGGTCTATGCGGAATCCGAGGCTATAAACCTCAACGTCTACGCCAATGAGGACGGCCTTCAGAGGGCGCTGACGATGCGCGAAGGCGACGCGGCTGCGCTGAACCTTCCCGCAGTACGGCTCGACGCGCGAAAATACGATTCGCTGGTGGTCATCGGCAATGTCGACCAGCCGCCGAACGATCCCAGAGACAGCGCCTTCGCAGTAGCGGCCAAGACTGCGGGATTCGGTGCCGGTTCCAAGATCATGCAGATCCCGAAGTGGTATTCGAGGCCTCCGGACCAGTTCAATCCCAAGCCTACATGGATAAGAGTTCCCGCCTATGAGCTGCACTATACGGTGCGCTATCTCAACAGCGGCGAGCTGGCCGTCGATGGTGGAACCAGTACGGTCCGGCCCCCAAAAGTCGCCGTTCCGATAAAGACGCTCATCAAGCCGAAAACGCCCTGACGCGGCCGCTCGCGGATGGCGGCGGCGGTTCAGACCGCTGCCGCCATCCCCCGCGCGGCAGATGCGGCAGCGCTGGCTTCATGGCCTGATCTTGCGGGAACAAACCCGCCGCTGCGCCACGAGCGAGCGGCGCCATCGATGGAGACGCACGATGCTGCACTTTCCCCACACCATGCCCGCCGTCCGGATCATTGCGGCAATCTCGCTGCTTGCCTTCCCGAACTTCCTGCCGCCGGTCACGATCCCGGCGAACGCGCTGCCGGTCAGCCAATCCTGCCGGATCACCACCTATTACAAGACGGCGGCAAAGGCGACGGAGGTTGGCGTGCGCTCGACGTGCCAGGGCGTTAAAAAATGGGGCGTCACCTCGAAATATTACGAGGTCGAAAAGATCGAAGCCGCTACGCCCCCGCACACGTCGGGCGGCGGCGGCAGCCTGCCGTGCGAGTTTCTCGCCGCCGGCTGCTCCAACCTGCCCGTGAAACGCAACTGAGCGCCAGGCGAACGCGCTAGCCGATCGCCTTCTCCAAAACCAGCGCCGGCAATCCCGAGGCGCCGCCGCAATCGGCCGTGTTGCCGGCGGGCGTGAACCCTCTCGAGCGGTAAAAGGCAACGGCCGGAGCATTTGCTTCCTCGACCTCGACGCGCAGCGTTCGGGCCTCCGGAAAGCTGGCCTCGATCTCGTCCAGCAGGGCCTGGCCGATGCCTTGCCTCTGCCAGGCCGGATGGACGTAGAGCTGGTTCAGCATGACGACCCCGGCATCCGTCGTGGCGGCCGCGAAAGCCATGCCGCCGATGCTTTTGCCGTCGTCGGCGACCAGGAATTCCGAGTTCGGTCGTGTCAACCGCGCTTTGAGCGCGGCGACCGAATGCCATTCGTCGGTGATTTCGGTGACCCGCGCCGCGCCGTAGATGGCGTCATAGGTGGCGTGCCATGTCTCGACCAGCAATGCGCGCACCGCCGCAAGATCGCGCTCGCCGGCGGTGCGGACGAACATCCTATTCGATCCCGAGCTTGGCCTTGACCAGCTCGTTGACCACCTGCGGGTTGGCCTTGCCGCCGGTCGCCTTCATCACCTGGCCGACGAACCAGCCGGCCATGGTCGGCTTGGCGCGCGCCTGTTCGACCTTGTCCGGGTTGGCTGCGATCACCTCGTCCACCGCCGTTTCGATAGCCCCGGTATCGGTGACCTGCTTCATGCCGCGGCTTTCGACCAGCTGACGCGGATCACCGCCCTCGTTCCAGACGATCTCGAACAGATCCTTGGCGATCTTGCCGGAGATGGTGCCTTCCTTGATCAGGTCGATGACCGCGCCAAGCTGGTCGGGTGAAACAGGAGCATTTTCAATATCCTTGCCGGCCTTGTTCAAGGCTCCCAGAAGGTCGTTGATGACCCAGTTGGCGGCAAGCTTGCCATCGCGCCCGGCCGCCACCTTCTCGAAATAATCGGCAATCGCCTTTTCCGAAACCAGGATCGAGGCATCGTAGGTCGACAGGCCGAGCGAGGAGATCAGCCGTGCCTTCTTGGCGTCCGGAAGTTCAGGCAAGTCCTTTGCCAGCGCATCGACATAGGCCTGGTCGAATTCCAGCGGCAGAAGGTCGGGATCCGGGAAATAGCGATAGTCGTGCGCTTCTTCCTTGGAACGCATCGAGCGCGTTTCGCCCTTGTTGGGATCGAACAGCCGCGTTTCCTGGTCGATCTTGCCGCCGTCCTCGAGGATGGCGATCTGGCGGCGCGCCTCGGAGTCGATGGCCTGGCCGATGAAGCGGATCGAGTTGACGTTCTTGATCTCGCAGCGCGTGCCGAATTCACCGCCGGGCCGGCGTACCGAGACGTTGACGTCGGCGCGCAGCGAGCCTTCGTCCATATTGCCGTCGCACGTGCCGAGGTAGCGCACGATGGTGCGCAGCTTGGTGACATAGGCCTTGGCTTCATCGGCGGAGCGCATATCCGGCTTCGAAACGATCTCCATCAGCGCCACGCCGGAGCGGTTGAGATCGACATAGGACATCGTCGCATGCTGGTCGTGCATCGACTTGCCGGCATCCTGCTCCAGATGCAGGCGCTCGATGCCGACCTCGATATCCTCGAACTCGCCCTGCCGGTCGGGGCCGACGGAGACGATCACCTTGCCCTCGCCGACGATCGGTTGCTTGAACTGCGAGATCTGGTAGCCCTGCGGCAGGTCGGGATAGAAATAGTTTTTCCTGTCGAAGACCGATTTGTGGTTGATCTCGGCCTTCAGGCCCAGACCGGTACGGATCGCCTGCTTGACGCATTCTTCGTTGATCACCGGCAGCATGCCAGGCATCGCCGCATCGACCAGGCTGACATTGGCATTGGGCGCGGCGCCGAAAGTGGTCGAGGCGCCGGAAAACAGCTTTGCCTGCGAGGTCACCTGCGCGTGGACCTCGAGGCCGATGATGATCTCCCAGTCGCCGGTGGCGCCGGGAACCAGGCGCTTGGCGTCGGGCGTGCGGGTATCGATGATGCTCATAAGGGCCTGCGTATTGGAATTGTGGATATGCGGAACGCATATTTTGGGTGTGCAACTTCGCTAGTGCAAACCGCTTCGCGAGACAAGCGCCAAGCCGCAGGCGCCGACGCGGCACAGGCTCGCAGCTGCCGCGATGGACTGCTATAGCAGCTTGAAAAATTCAAATGGCCGGCAACCCGGCCGCCGCCTCATGCCGTGGCGATATAGGCCCTGATCTCCTCGGCCTCGCGCTCGACATCCTCGATGCGCCGCTTGACCACATCGCCGATCGACACGATGCCGTCGAGCAGCCCGTTCTTTTCCACCGGCAGATGGCGGAAGCGGCCCTTGGTCATGATCTCCATAACCTCGTTGACGGTGTGGTTCTCATTGCAGATCTTCACCTTGGGCGTCATCGCCGAGCGGATGGCAAGGTCGAGCGCCGCGGCTCCCTCCTTGGCGAGAACCCGCACCACATCGCGCTCGGAAAGAATGCCGACGATCTTGTGATCGCCGTTGGTGATGACCAGCGCGCCGATCCTGTGTTCGGAAAGCATGCGGATGGCTTCGCTGAGCTTTTCGTTCGGCCCGAGCGTCACCACGTCGTGGCCTTTCGCCTCGAGAATTGCCTTAACAGTCATGGCGTCCTCCTCTGCATTTCCTGCCGGCTCCTGCCCTGGCCGGCTTTCCCTGGGATGAACATGGTGCGCCGCGATCGGTTGCTTTTCAAGTGCGGAGGTCTCAGCTCTCCGGCTCCTCCGTCTGCCGGGGCACCTGCTCTCGCCGATCAAAAAACCGCAGGCCGAAGAAGCCGGCAACAAAGCCGCCAATATGGGCTTCCCAGGCGATCTGGCCGTCAATGCCGGGCGCCAGGCCGAAGAGGCCGGTCGCCAGGTTGATCACCATCCACATGGCGAGAAAGGTGACGACGCCACGCGAGCGCAGGACCGCCGCCATCGGTAAGGGCCGGCCGGCGAAGGCGGCCCTGCCCGACGAGCGGTCGATGCGGAAGCCGTAGCGCGCCGCCGCGCCCATCATGCCGGAAATCGCGCCGGAGGCGCCGACCAGCGGTGCCTCGCCAAGCGGGTGCATGGCCCAGAACAGCGCCACCGCCGCCAGTCCGGTGGCGGCGAAGAACAGGCTGAAGCGCAGGGCGCCGAAGCGGTTGGCCAACGGTGAGCCGAAGGCCGCAAGCCACACCATATTGATGGCAAGATGGGCAAAGCCGCCATGCAGGAAGGCATAGGTAAAAGGGCTTGAAAACGCAAAGAAATCCAGGTCGAAGCGGCCGGAATAGCGAATCGGCACGAAGGCAGCCCGGACAAGCAGTTCGAAGTCCTGGTCGTCGGTCAGCCAATAGACCCGGATCAGATGGACCGCGACGCAGATGCCGATCACCGCCAGCACCACGGGCGGCAGGTTGAACACCGGCTCGCGGCGCTGCTCCGGTTCGCGGGCGACAGGCCCACCCTGGCCCTGCTCGATCTCCGGTGGGCTTTCTGGGTCACTCATATGGCTTGCACTCAGTCGCTGGATTGGACTTCGCGAGCATGTAGATCACGGCCAACCGAATCACAAACGACGAATCAGCAGGCCCGAATCGAAAAAGAAGCCGTCCAAGGTTTCCCTTGAACGGCTGGTCGAGCCCCCTTGCTCCCCCTGAACTCTTGACTGAAGTGCTGCCGATCGTCGCAAAACGACCGCTTCTGAAGTGGTTTTGGTGTGCCACAGGGCTGGCAGGCGCGCAACGTAAACCAGTTGTTAACCTTAACCGCCCCGACCCGTGAACAAGTATTAACGATGCTGGCACGCATCCTGCTCCGCAACGCATGTAGGTCTTCGGAGGGCGCCCTTCTGTTCACCGATGGGACATCAGAAGACAGAATGCGCGGAGCAGCATCAGCATGAACCAGACCGGATCGATCACGCTGTTCCATTATTGGAACCGGTTGCGTGACGGACGCCCTGCCCCGAAGCGCTCGGAAGTCGAACCGGCCGACATCAAGTCGCTGCTGGCCGACACGTTCATCCTGGAAAAGGACACGCGCGGCGAAGCGGTGTTCCGGCTGGCCGGCACCAGGCTTTGCGCAGTCTATGGCCGCGAACTCAAGGGGTTTTCATTCCCTTCGCTGTGGCGCGAAAAGGACCAGCGGCTGATCTCGAAGCTCACCGACGGAGTCTTCGACCTGAAATCGGCAGCCCTCATTACCTATGAGGGTTTCAGCCGCAATGGCCGCTCCAACAGGTTTGAGCTGCTCGCGTTGCCGCTCGACGGCGGGGTCGAGAGCCCGCGTTGCCTCGGCGTGATAAGCGCCGTCGAAAAGCCCTTCTGGCTGGGCGCCGACCCGGTTTCCGACGCGTTGATCGATTCGATCCGTGTCGTCGATCCCGACAAGGAGCCGATGTTCCTGAAGAACCGGCCGGCGATAGAGGTTCCTTCGCTCGCCCCGTCGGAATTCGACCCGCCCGAGACGATTTCGGCGCTCGGCCAGGCCCGCCGCATCCGTCACCTGGTCGTCTTCGACGGCGGACGCGAGGAATGATGGCCAAAGCTTAAAGCAACAGCGCCGGGTTTTCCCCTTTGTTAACCTGCTTTGTTGTAGTTTTCCGCTGAAATTCCCCGCATCCATGCGCGGAATGCCGAACGGGGTATGGCAGTGATGAGGTCAGCGGCGGTCGACCATGCACCGTCCCAAGCTGAAAGGCGTAACTTTCAGCGCGTCCGCGTGAAGATTTACGGACGCTTCATGCTGGAAGACCGCACCGAACATCCCTGCCAGGTAGTCGACATGTCGCCCGGCAACGTTTCGCTGCGCACCGAGCGCGCCGGCCTGGCTGGCGAAAAGGTCATTGCCTATATCGATCATATCGGACGCATCGAGGGCGTCATTACCCGCACTTTGCAGGATGGCTTTGCGATGACCGTCATCGCGTCGGAGCGCAAGAGGGACAAGCTCGCCGCGCAACTGACCTGGCTTGCCAACAAGCACGAGCTCGACCTGCCGGAAGACCGCCGCCATGAACGCGTCGCGCCGCGCAACCCGACGAGCGTGCTGCAGCTTGCCGACGGACGCCAGTACCAGTGCCGCATCATCGACCTGTCGCTGTCGGGCGCGGCGATCGAGATCGACGTCAAGCCGGCCATCGGCGTCCAGGTGACGCTGGGCACCATGCGCGGCCAGGTGGTGCGCCATTTCGAAGATGGCATCGCCATCGAGTTCGCCGTCATCCAGCGGCCCGAAACGCTCGATACCGAATTCAGCTCACCGCGCGGCTGACGCGGAAGCGTTAGCGCCATCGGGAAGAGAGGCTGGCGATCCTTCGCGCCCTCCGTCCCGCCATCCTAGCTGTTCGAACGGCGCGACCAAGCATGGGAACATGCCCGGCTGGAATCCTTAAACAATTCTATGCTCAATTGCATCAAATTTGAGGTTTATTCTATTGGCGTTTTACTTAATGTCTACTTCGCGCTTTTGCGTCAAATAAATCCAGCCGTGTCACTGTCTCCTCAAACGGGGAGACTGAATAATGAAAAGGATAAGGGGCAAGCTGTTGCTGGCGGCAATAGCGATGCAGCTTTTCGGCTGGGGGACTGCAAACGCGGCGGAGCCGGCCTTCATGCACACCGGCGGCCGCACCACACAGCCGGTCGGTCACTACGAATTGTGCCAGCAGCTTCCGCGGGAATGCAATCAGAGGACGCCTGACCGGGCACCGGTCGAGCTCACCCGCAAGCTGTGGGCGACGATCGTCAAGATCAACAATTCGGTCAACAGCAAGGTCGCGCCGCGCACCGACATGGAAATGTGGGGCAAGGAGGAAGTCTGGTCCTTTCCCAATAACGGCTTCGGCGACTGCGAGGACTATGCGCTGGAAAAGCGCCGCGAGCTGATGAGCATCGGCGTGCCGGCCGGCGATCTGCTGATGACGGTCGTGCGCCAGCGCAACGGCGACGGCCATGCTGTGCTGGCCGTGCGCACCAGTCTTGGCGAGTTCATCCTCGACAATCTCCAACCCAAGGTGCTGTCCTGGACCAATACCGGCTACACCTACCTGAAGCGCCAGTCCGAGCGGAATTCCGGCGCCTGGGTGACGATCAACGACGGCCGCTCCGACGCGGTTGCCAGCGTCCGCTGAGGACGCCAATGCATGTCGCCCAAAAGCGCGTAGCGGTTCTGGGATAACCACATGCATAAAACAGAAGTTAAGTGCGTCGCATGACTTCGCGCTTTAGGAGAAACCCGGTCGAGTCCCCACCCTCCCCGTCCCCAACGACCGGGTTTAAGGAGCCGGCCCCGTCCCCGGGCCGGCTCCACCATTTCCGGCGGAACAACATCTCGATACAGTTATCTCGGCTTTGCCTCCAACTGCGCTTCGTCATCCAAGCTGTCTCACGATCGTTTGTGGAATATGAGCTGCCGTTTGCCGTCGAAACGCTGTTACTTGCCCCTGATACGGAACGCGTCGACAAAGGCGGAAAACGCCGGAGAGGGATGGCGTCGGCTTGGATAGTACAGGTGGTAACCCTGGAACGTCGGGCACCATTTGGTCAGGACTTCCTGAAGAAGGCCACTCTCAATATGTGGCAGGACGAGTTCGCGCGGTAGATAGGCCAAGCCCACTCCGTCAAGCGCGGCCTGGATCGCCGGCCCCATGTTGTTAAGCGTCAGTTGCCCCTCGACCCGAGCACTGAACTCGCGCGCTCCTTCCCGCAATTCCCATGCATAGACCGATCCTGACGTCGGCAGCCGGTAGTTGATGCAGTTATGGTCGGTCAGCTCCTGCGGCGTCTGCGGCGGTGTCCGGTGGGCGAAGTAGTGGGGTGAGCCGACGACAGTGTAGGTCACGTCGGCTCCGATGCGCACGGCTACCATGTCCCGGGCAATGGACTCGCCCAGCCGAACACCGGCGTCGAACTGGCGCTCGACGATGTTGGTGAAGGCGTTATCGACCACCAGCTCGACATTGATATCGGGGAAGTCGCTCAGGAACTTTGGCAGCCGGGCGCGGAAGACAATGTCGACCGAATCGTCGGTGCACACCAGGCGAATGTTGCCGGACGGCCTGTCGCGCAGGACGCCGAGAGCGCTGACCTCAGCCGCGATGCCTTCGAAATGCGGTTCGATGCCTTCCTTGAGGCGTTGACCGGCCGCCGTCGGGGCCACGTCGCGCGTGGTGCGAGACAGAAGACGGACGCCAAGCCGCGACTCCAGCGACTTGATGGTGTGGCTAAGAGCCGAAGGAGTGACGCCGAGCTTGGCGGCTGCTCGGGTGAAGCTCCGCGTCCGGGTGATCTCCAGGAACGCGCGCATTTCGGCGAACTCGTCGCGTGGCATTGATGAGCCTCATTCACAACCACATCAAAATTATACCCGCTAGTCGCATTTGGCCAGCCCGACTACTTAATTCGGGAACGGACAGGAGACTGCCTTATGACCATTGAACTCGCGCTGGGCGAGGCCGCCGCTGCTGACAGCACGACGACCCCATGGTCTGCGGTGGTCTGCCTGTCGCTGCTGACCTTCCTTCTAGTCGGACTGGAGTTCCTGCCGGTGAGCCTGCTCACCCCGATCGCTCAGGATCTGGCCGTCTCCGAGGGTCAGGCCGGCCAGGCAATCGCGGTATCCGGATTCTTCGCCGTGGTTACCAGCCTCTTCGGCAACTCGCTGTCGCGAAACGTCGATCGACGGACGGTGGTTCTGCTCTATACGGCAGTGCTGGCCGCATCGAGCCTGGCGGTGGCGGTTGCTCCCAACTTCCTGGTCTTCCTGGCCGGGCGGGCGCTGGTCGGCATCGCGATCGGCGGTTTCTGGTCACTGTCGACGGCCATTCTGGCCCGCTTGGCCCCGGGACCCGACCTGCCCAAGGCCATTGCCTTGCTCCAGGGTGGCACTGCGTTCGCATTGGTGATCGCCGCGCCCGTCGGCAGCTTCCTCGGATCGCTGATCGGATGGCGGGGAACCTTTTTCGTCACTGTCCCCATCGGCCTTGCGGCGCTCGTGTGGCAGTTGGCCGTTCTCCCGAAGATGCCACCGATGGAGGCCGCCTCGGTGTCGAGCATGTTCCGCTTGCTGCGGAATCGCAGATTCGCCATCGGCATGGGCGCAACCGGGCTCGCGTTCATCGGGCAGAACGCGCTCTCGATCTACCTGCGGCCGTTTCTGGAAAACGTGACGGGCCTCGAGGTCAACACCCTCTCAATGGCTCTGTTGGGCGTCGGCCTCGGCGGCCTGGCGGGACTGTCGATCATCGGCCTCATACTCCGGCGGCACCTCACAGCCGTGCTGATCGGGCTGCCGAGTGCACTCGCGGTCTTCGCTCTACTGCTGATTGCCTTTGGACCGTTTGCACGCGCCACGGCCGGCCTGCTGGTTCTTTGGGGACTGTTCGCGACCCCGATCCCGGTGGCGTGGAACACCTGGATGACCACGCTCATCCCTGAAGAGCTGGAGGCCGGGGGCGGACTCCAGGTCGCCCTGATCCAGTTCGCGATCGCGGGCGGCGCTATCGCGGGAGGCCTGCTGTTCGACGCGGCCGGCTGGTGGAGCGCCTTCCTTCTCGCCGCCGTCCTGCTCACGGGTTCGGCCTTGCTCGCCGCCTCGGCCGGCCCCCGCACCTGAACTCTTTCAATTCTTGTCTAGGAGAATCTCATGTCCGAAGGAATCGAGAACAAGGTCGTCGTCATCACCGGTGCCAGCAGCGGCCTCGGTGAAGCGACGGCACGCCATCTTGCCGCGCGAGGCGCTTCCGTGGTCCTGGGTGCACGCCGGTCACACCGCATCGACGCCCTTGTCCAGGAACTGACCGCCGCTGGGCTCAAAGCCAAGGCCGTCACTACGGACGTCACCGACGCCGGCCAGGTCCAGAACCTGGTGAACACGGCGGTCCGGGAATTCGGCCGCATCGACGTGATGCTCAACAATGCGGGCCTCATGCCGTTGGCCCCGCTCGAACGGCTCAAGGTCGACGAATGGGACCAGATGATCGACGTCAACATCAAGGGCGTTCTTTACGGCATCGCGGCCGCGCTTCCGTACATGAAGGAGCAGCGATCGGGGCACATTATCAATGTCTCGTCCGTATACGGCCATGTGGTCGACCCGGGTGCGGCGGTCTATTGCGCCACCAAGTTCGCCGTGCGTGCGCTGTCCGAGGGTCTGCGGAAGGAGGTGAAACCCTACAACATCCGCACCACGGTGATCTCGCCGGGCGCTGTCACCACAGAGTTGCTTGAGCACATCAGCGAGAAGGATATCCAGCACGACACCAGGGACTTCGTGAGCAAGATCGCCGTGGGGCCAGATACGTTTGCCCGCACGGTCGCCTTCGCGATCAACGAGCCCGACGACGTCGATATCAACGAGATCTTGTTCCGGCCGACCGCCCAGCCGGTTTGACTTGGAAGGGGCTATGCTTTCGGTATCCCAAGGCCGGCTCCACCATTTCTGGATCGGCTAGACCTTCTTCAGCCCAGCCCTGAATCGCCTGCCGTTGGCCACATAATGCTCGGCCGAGGCGCGCAGCCTGGCCATTGCGGCTTCGTCGAGCGTCCTGACGACGCGCGCGGGCGAGCCGACGATCAGCGAATTGTCGGGGAATTGCTTACCTTCGGTGACCAGCGCGCCGGCCCCGACCAGCGAGTTGTTACCGATCTTCGCGCCGTTCAGCACGATGGCACCCATGCCGATCAGGCTGTTGTCGCCGATCGTGCACCCATGCAGCAAGGCACGGTGGCCGATCGTGCAGCCTTGGCCGACGGTCAGCGGAAAGCCGGCGTCGGTGTGCATGATTGTGTGCTCCTGCACGTTTGTGTCGGCGCCGATGACGATCGGCTCGTCGTCGCCGCGGACGACGACGCCGAACCAGAAGCCGGCATTGCGGCCGATCCTGATATTGCCGATCAGCGTGGCATCGGGCGCGATCCAGTTGCTGTCGACGTCCTCGAAGGCGGGCGCTTTTCCGTCAATCGCGTAGATCGGCACTGCTGTCTCCAGATCGTCTCACACCGACAAGCTGCCAGACCCTAGAAGCGAAGCCGCCCAGGACGCAATAGCGATCACCACCATGCCCAGCGCCAGCGCCCAGATGGTCGCCGTACAGCCGCAGGAGATCAGCCCCAGCACCGAGATGCGACGCTCGCGCCAGGCGTCCAGCGCCTCGTTGGCGAACATCAGCGGCCCGGCGCAAGCCGTCGCGGCGAGCGAGCGCAGCATGTGCTTCGACGACACATAGGGCTGAACGAAGGCAAGCTTGCGGCCGGCGATCAGTTCCATCGCCGAACCGGCCAGGCCGCAAGCCGTCAGCCCGGCCATAAAACTGAATATGATTTGTTCGACCGGACCCATCTTTACCCTCCGTTTACCATAAAATCGCACAGTCGCCTGCAAAAGCTGCGTAGCAAGAGCCGTGCCGCGCCGAGATGTGCCGCTCAGGCACACCCGACGGGACGGTAAACGAGGGCCGCGATGAAGCAGGCAGCCGCCACGGAGGGCCAGCAACTCAGCCTCGTCGATTCGACGCTGATGAAGCGGGTGTTTTATGCGTTCGCAACGCTGGCGGTGCTTTCGGTGGCGATCAGCCTTGGCGGCAAATGGTTCGGCCGCTCGATCGCCATGGCCGGGTACACCGACGACACCACGGTCCACAAGGTCGTCATCGGCAACAACATCATCGCCGTGCCGGCCAATGTCATCCGCTTTGCCCAGGCCCGGCGCGACGGCATCGCCTCGCGCCTCGACCTCTATCTGCGCTATCCCGAGATGGACGGCTACAGCGAGGCTGCCCGCAACGACTTCAACCACACCGGACCCAGCAAGGACATCGTCTTCCTGTCGTTCGAGCTGCAGATGATGTCGCGCGACATGAGCGGCCGCTTTGCGCCGATCTACACTGCGCTGATTGCCAAGCCGGGTACGCCCGGCCCTGGCGGCACGACGCTTTACGCCTTCAGCGAAAAATCAGGCTATCTCAACGAAGTGCTGGCGGTCGCCGACCGCCCCGGCAAGGATCCGTTCGTCGCACGCTGCCTGAGCGGCCCGAGCGCGGACGAATCGCTAGCGCCCTGCGAGCGCGACATCCTGGTCGGCGACAATCTCAGCCTCACCTACCGCTTCCCCCGGGAATTCCTGGGCGACTGGAAGGCGCTCGACGCGGCGATTTTGGGCGAGGCAGCGCGTGTGCTGAAGACCGGGCGGTAGGGCTTGATCCTTTGACCGACCCTGAAGGGCTGAGGGCTGGAGCCCCGGCCAATCGGGCTACCAATCTCCAGGGTTTGCGATTAGCTGTGGGCCCACCACGCCTTCGTCATCCTAGGGCGGAGCAGGAGCGAAGCGACGTCGCGGAGACCCTAGGATCCATGCCGTTACGCCAGTCGAAGAATGCAGCGGCTCAGAACGGTGCTTGCATCCGCAACAATGCCTACTACCCTTCAGCCATGACGGGCTATGCCTACATGACTGCAAGCCAGAAGCGCGGCACGATCTACATCGGTGTCACCAACGACCTCGGCCGCCGCATGCCGGAGCACAAATCTGGCGAAGGCTCGCGCTTCACCAGCCGCTACGGCGTACAGCGTCTGGTCTGGTACGAGGAACATTTCGACATTCGCGACGCCATCCAGCGCGAGAAGTCGCTGAAGCGCTGGCCACGCCGGTGGAAGATCGAGCTGATCGAGAAGACCAATCCAGAGTGGTTCGAACTTTTTCGCGGGAGTGGTTGGTAGAGGACGCCCAGCCGGTGCCAAGAAGCATTCGATTCTGGTCAGAGCGGAGCACTGCCGCGAGGTAACGGCATGGATCCCAGGGTCTGCGCCGCGTCGCTTCGCTCCTTGCTCCGCCCTGGGATGACGAAGGGAGGGATGCTCCAGCCAGTCTCCGACGTCTGCGCTCCGCCATCAGGCGGTCCCGCCTGCAACAAGCAGGGTCCGGCCAGCACCAAACTCCCGGCTCAGGCCAGATCGATGTCGAGGATCGCCATCGAGAAATTATAGTCGCCGTCGTCCTCGTCCTTGAAGACGATGCCGAGGAACTCGTCGCCGACATAGACCTCGGCCGAATCTTCCTTGCGCGGCCGCGCCTTCACTTCGAGTTTTGGGTTCTGGAAGGTGCGCTTGAAATAGGCGTCCAGCTTTCTGATTTCGTCCGGCTTCAACAGTCTTCTCCGATCGTCGCTTGCTAAAGTGCGTCGCGTCTGAAGAGATCGATGCGACGCGCTTTGAATCCTTCTTCATCCATGTCGCTATCCCAAAACCGCTGGGCACTTTTGGGCGACATGCATTGGTGAGCGCGCTTCTGGCACGTCGACAATGGCCATGTAAAGGCAAGCCGGCATAGGGGGCAGGAATTCAGCCCCCGCCCGAGCACTCAGATGTCGAAGCTGACGACGTGGTCCATCGTCTGCGATGGCAACAGCTGGTCCATCTGCCGCGAAGGCTGATCGCAGCCGGTCTCGCCGACGACGCGGGCCGGCACGCCGGCAACCGTCTTGTTGTGCGGCACCGGTGACAGCACCACCGAGCCGGCCGCGATCTTCGAACAATGGCCGATCTCGATGTTACCGAGGATCTTGGCGCCGGCGCCGATCAGCACGCCGTAGCGGATCTTGGGATGGCGGTCGCCGCCGGCCTTGCCGGTGCCGCCCAGCGTCACGCCGTGCAGGATCGACACGTCGTCCTCGATCACCGCCGTCTGGCCGACGACGAGGCCGGTGGCGTGGTCGAGGAAGATGCCCTTGCCGATGCGGGCGGCCGGATTGATGTCGGTCTGGAACACCGAGGACGACCGGCTCTGCAAATACAGTGCAAAATCCTGGCGGCCCTGGTTCCACAGCCAATGCGCCAGCCGGTGCGTCTGGATGGCATGAAAACCCTTGAAGTAGAGCACCGGCATGATGAAGCGGTCGCAGGCCGGATCGCGGTCGTAATAGGCCTGGATGTCGACGCGCACCGTCGTCGACCAATCATTGTCGTCGGCCGCCATCGCCTTGAACGTCTGGCGGATGAGGTCGGAGCCGATGTCCTGGTGGGCGAGGCGCTCGGCCAGCCGGTGAATGACCGCTTCTTCCAGGTTTTCCTGGTTGAGGATGGTCGAATAGAGGAACGCCGCCAGCAGCGGATCGCGGTTGACCGCTTCCATCGCTTCGTCGCGGATCGAACGCCAGATCGGATCTACCGGCTGCACCATGGTGGGACGAGAAATCGTAACGCTGTTCATCTGATGTCTCCGGCCATCCAATGTCTCGGCCATCCACTGTCTCGGTTGGCGGCTTGCCTATTCTCCGGCCGCACCTATAAGCCAGATCATAGCACGGGTGAACTCAATTTTCCTTAGTGCTTCGTCAAATGGATTTGGTTGGCGGAATTTCAAGCAGCCATGGAAAACGCAACCTTGATCGACGAGACCCTGAAGCGCGAGCTTTCCGCGCTCTATGCGGCCGAAGATCGCCACTACCACGACCTTGACCATATCGAGGCGATGCTGGCGCTAGCCAACGATTACAAGGCATTGCTGCATGATCCTGAAGCAGTCGAAGCGGCGATCTGGTTCCACGACGCGATCTACGACAGCCGCGCCAAGGACAATGAGGCGAGGAGTGCCGCACTTGCCGAGGAGAAGCTCGCCGGCCGCGCCGACGCACGACGCCTCGGCCATATCGCGGCGATGATCACTGCAACTGCCAGCCACGAATTGCCGCCCCTTGGCGATCAACATTCGGTTCGTGACGCGGCGCTCTTCCTCGACATGGACCTGGCGATCCTGGGTGCCGCGCCCGACGTGTTCGACGCCTACGAACAGGCGGTTCGCCGCGAATACCAGTGGGTCGACGAGCCTATGTGGCGGGCCGGCCGTGCCGCTGTCCTAAAGGGCTTCCTCGCGCGTCCGCATATCTTTCACAGCGAGGAATTCCGCCGGTACTTCGAGACCCAGGCCCGGCAAAACATGGCGCGCTCGCTCCAGGCGCTTGGGCACGGCCAGGGCGGATAGTAGTTCGCGTCGCTCGCGTGCGTCCGGGATACTTGCCCGAAATCAGGTGAATGCGCCAAAAGTCGATGCCATTCCCCACAACATGAACACCCCAGCCGCTAGCGACGCACCATTGACCACGACGCCAGCCAGGCCGAGCACACGATTGTCGTTTGGGCGACCAACGGCCATCAACCCGAAGACCACTCCCGTAAGATGTGCCAAAGGCCCGGCCAGAAAAAATACCGCAGCGAAGAAGCCCGTCGCACTGTTCTGGAGCAGTGGAGACGCGTCGCTCGGCATTGCTATCAACGCGGTGATCGCCATCGCCCCTGCCGCAAAAGCAGCCAGCGCTAGAACAACGGACCATTCGCCGAACGTGCTTTTTGCAATAACGCCCGGCAAAGCGGCGTCGGCCCTTCCCCATTGTGCCATGATACCCCCTGCCCTCCATTCAGCGCATGGCGGGTTTGAACCGATCCACACGTCGCGCTTATTTACTCCTGTATCGTTGCAAAACCGCTAAGGACCCCAGCTTCAGGCGCGATGGCCGCTTCGGGAGCCGTCCATCAAAGCGGATGCTCGGTATAAAACTCCAGCACGCGCTGCTTGAAGGCCTTGTCGCCGACCGCCAGCATATGGTCGCGGCCTTCGATGTGAAATGCCCTGGCGTTGGGCATCAACGCGGCGAGTTCATCCGGCGAGCCGCCGATGTCGTCCTTGGTACCGACGGCGATCAGCGTCGGCTGGGCAATGCGGGCAAGGTCGGCCTCGCCCAGCAATTCGCGCGAGGTGGCGATGCAGGCGGCTAGCGCGCGGCGATCGCTGCGGGTCTGATCGGCGAAGGCGCGGAACGAGCGGCCGCGCGGATCGCTGGTGCCTGCCGGGTCCTCGGCCAGGAGGGCGTCGGCTATAGGATCCCAGTCGCCAACGCCGTCGACCATGCCGACGCCGAGACCGCCGAAGACCAGCGTCGCCACCTTGTCCGGGTCGGAGAGCGCCAGGAAGGCCGATATGCGCGCGCCCATCGAATAACCCATGACATGGGCGCGTTCGATACCGAGATGGTTCAAAAGCGCTGCCGCGTCGGACGCCATTTTTGCTGGCGTGTAGTCGGCTTCGTCATAGCTCTTCGACGACGAGCCATGGCCGCGATTGTCGAAGGCGATCGCACGGTAGCCGGCATCGTTCAGCGTCTTGAACCAGCCGGGCGACACCCAGTTGACGTAATGGCTCGAGGCAAAGCCGTGGATCATCAGCACCGGATCGCCCTGCCCCGATGCCGGTTGGCGGTCAAGGAAAGCAAGGTCGAAACCATCATGGGAGAAGAACTGCATCGGCCGAAGATCCTGCCCGTTCGTTCAGTCGGAATCGACACTCGGCGCGTCGCCCTTGTCGGGCGGCGGCATGGCCGGCCCCGGCGCCGTGCCGATGGCCGGATGGCGCAGCAGGTCGCCGTCCTTAATGCCCTTTTTGGCGGCAGTGCCTGCCTTGAGCTCGAGCACGAAGCGCACGGGTTCGTCCGGCGAGATGATCGCCTCCGACTGCGGCTCGCCTTGCTTGATCGCCCGGATCCGGCCGTCCTGGCCGACGAAGATCAGGTCGAGCGGCATCGGCGTGTTCTTCATCCAGAAGCTCACATCCTGCGGCGCACCGAACACGAACAGCATGCCGTGATTGTCGGCCATGTGCCGGCGGAACATCAGGCCGGCCTCGCGCTCGGCGGGCGTGTCGGCAATTTCGACCGAGAAAGAACGCTCGCCGGCCTTCGTCACCGCGACCAGCGGCGCCGGGTCGACGGGAAGGATCATCGCCTTGCCGTCGGCCGAACTCGGTTGCTGAAAATAGAAGAAGGCGCTTGCGGCGACGATGAGGAAAATCCCGGCGCAGAGCGCGCCCGCCGTCAGCCGGTTCCTGTGAGCCATATGAAATCCTCGACCGGAACTAATGCGAGACCGGCAAGGTACCCATATCGGGGTGAATTTCGGCAGCCATAAGGCCTTTGTCGCCGCGTCCGAAGCGGACCAGCACCACCTGGCCCGGGCGGAGTTCGGTGATGCCGTAGCGGCGCAGCGTCTCCATGTGGACGAAAATATCCTCGGTGCCCTCGCCCCGGGTCAGAAAGCCGAACCCTTTGGTGCGGTTGAACCATTTCACCAGCGCCCGTTCGAGGCCGCTTTCCGGCGTCACCGCGACATGGGTGCGCTGCTCCTGCATCTCCGCCGGATGGATCGCCGTGGTGACATCCATCGAGAGCACGCGGAAGGCCTGCAGCCCGCGCTCGCCCTGCTTGACCAGGCAGACGACACGGGCGCCTTCAAGCGCGGTCTGAAAACCGTCCTTTCGAAGGCATGTCACATGGAGGAGGATGTCGCCCGAAGTACCATCATCGGGAAGGATGAAACCGTAGCCCTTGGCTACGTCGAACCATTTGATGGCGCCAGCGATTTCGACGAGATCGGCCGTATCGGCGCTCTCATCCCGCTTCAACGCATCGTTACCGGCCCCGTCCCGCCCCATGAAAGAGGCCTTTTCCCCCATAAGAACGCCCCCTTTTTCAAGAAACACTGCAACTGATTCTTGGTATCAGATTAACACCGCGGCTTCCGGTGTGTGCAAGACCTGACGTGCCTTTTTTCACGGTTCCGTACAGGAATAGCGGATTTGCCGTTTGCCGGCGCTGGCAAGCGTGGCCGATTGCCCTTTGGCCGGGCCGCCCCTATGGTGCGCCGCAACGCAACATAAGGAGGAAATCATGCGCTATCTGCACACCATGGTCCGCATCGCCGACATCGATGCTTCGCTCGATTTCTACTGCAACAAGCTTGGCCTCAAGGAAGTGCGCCGCCATGAAAACGAGCAAGGCCGCTACACGCTGATCTTCCTCGCCGCGCCCGAAGACGAGCAGAGCGGCATCTCCGAAAAGGCGCCGCTGATCGAGCTGACCTACAATTGGGACCCGGAAGACTACAAGCGCGGCCGCAATTTCGGCCATCTTGCCTATGAGGTCGACGACATCTACGCCACCTGCCAGCGGCTGATGGACAATGGCGTTACCATCAACCGGCCGCCGCGCGACGGCAACATGGCGTTCGTCAAATCGCCGGACGGCATCTCGATCGAGCTGTTGCAGAAAGGCCCGGCCAAGCCGAAGGCCGAGCCGTGGGCGTCGATGCCGAACACCGGCAGCTGGTAACCGATCACGCTATCTTGAGCGGACGCAGGCGGGCCCTGGTTCGGTTTTCGCGTCCGCATTCCCAAGGAGAATTCATTCATGCCGGCCAGCCATGTCGACGTCGCCACCGAACATGCCAGCCGCTATCTGCAGCAGCTGTGCAAACATTGGGCGCACAAGTTTCCCGTCGAATTCGACCCGAACCACGGCACCATCGATCTGACGCTCGGCCGCACGGTTCTCGATGCGGATCCGGCTGCGCTGCACATTGCCGTGACGACCGATGAAGCTGGCTCGCTCGAGCGCCTGGAAACGGTCGTCGCCGAGCACATCAAGCGCTTCGCCTTCCGTGAAGAGCTGGCATTCGACTGGAAACGCGCTTCGGCCGCGTAGACGACCTGTCAGCGGCCGGCCCTGGCCATCTCGAGCAGCATCAGCACGGTGCGCCAGTTGCGCGCCGTGCAGTGCACCTTCAGAACGCGCGGGATGAGATTGGCAAAGACCGATTTGCCGAGGCCGTCGGGCGCATGCAGGTAGAGCACGTCGCCCTTGATCTCGAAGCGTTCGGGCCCGGTGCATTTTTCCGCCAGCCGGGCGATCTCCTCGGCGGTCGGCCGGCGCTCCAGTGCATAAGCATGCAGCTTGGTCGGCTCGCCGGCCGCTTCCGGATAGGGATTGTCCGCCGCCATCCGCTCGAGCCAGCCGAGATCGCGCACCATGATGCGCGATTGGAAGCCCCATCTCTTCTCGAATTCCGCTTCCAGCCGCTTGGTCAGCGTCGCCGCATCGCCATCTGGCGACCGGAACACGGCGTTGCCGCTCTGCACATAGGTGGCGATATCGGAGAAGCCGAGCTGCTCGAAAAATGACCTGAGTTCCGCCATCTTGACGATGCGGTTGCCGCCGAGTTTAATGCCGGAAAACAGCGCGATAAAAACGTTCGCCGGAGCGTTCGGAAGGTCGTTGCTGCTCATATGATGAACCCGGCGAGCGTCTCGTTGTCGGTAATGTCTTGGTAGTGAACGCTTTCGGCGTCGAAATTCGCCTTGAGCAGGTCGAAATTGCGGCGGTCCTTGGTTTCGATGCCGATCAGCACCGAACCGAAATTGCGCGCCGATTTCTTCAGATATTCGAAGCGGGCGATGTCGTCGTCGGGGCCTAGCAATTCGAGGAAATCGCGCAACGCGCCGGGCCGCTGCGGAAAGCGGATGATGAAGTATTTCTTCAAGCCCTCAAAGCGCAGCGCCCGTTCCTTCACATCCGGCAGCCGCTCGAAATCGAAATTGCCGCCGGACACCACGGCGACGATGGTCTTGCCCCTGATTTCCTTTTTGGAAAAATCCTTGAGCGCATCGATCGCCAGCGCACCGGCCGGCTCGAGCACGACGCCTTCGACATTGAGCATTTCGATCATGGTCGCGCAGAGCCGGTTTTCCGGGATCAACCGCACTGCATCGGCAGCAAACTCCTTGAGATGGCGCAACGGCTCGCGGCCGATCTCGGCCACCGCCGCTCCGTCGACGAAATTGTCGACCTTGGCGAGCTTGACCCGCTTTCCGGCGGCAAGGCTCTCGCTCAGGCTCGGGGCGCCGGCCGGCTCGCAAAAGACGAAACGTGTTTCACGCAGCTGGTCGGCGAAATAATGGGTGACGCCGGCGGCAAGGCCACCGCCGCCGACCGGCAGCATAATGATGTCGGGCATGCGCGCGCCGGGCATCTGGCCTGATATCTCGTAGGCGACGGTCGCCTGCCCTTCGATGATGTCCTTGTGGTCGAAAGGCGGCACCATATGCGCGCCGGCAGTTTCGGTGAATTCGAGTGCCGCGCGGTAGCAGTCGTCGAAAAAATCGCCGACCAGCCTGATCTCGACGAACTCGCCGCCGAACAGCCGCGTCTTGTCGATCTTCTGCTGCGGCGTGGTCACCGGCATGAAGACGACGCCCTTCTTGCCGAAATGGCGGCAGACGAAGGCAAAGCCCTGCGCGTGATTGCCGGCCGAGGCGCAGACGAACAGCTCGGCAGCGTTGCCGGCGGCAAGCGTCTTGCGGAAGAAGTTGAAGGCGCCGCGGATCTTGTAGGAGCGCACCGGCGTCAGGTCCTCGCGCTTCAGCAGCACCCGCGCGCCGCTCTTCTTCGACAGATAGTCGTTTTCCTGCAGCGGCGTTTCCGGAAAGATCTCGCGGATCGCGGCAGCGGCGGCAGCGACGCGAGAGGAGAAACTGGTCATGGCAAGAGCACCCCACAGGCTAGCCGAATTCGGTCCCGCTATTGCATATCCGGCTTCACGAAGCCATTGTCCGGCCACCCTGAAAGGGTGTTCCCAAAATCTCGTTGGCCGTTAGGAGCGTCTGTTCATGCCTGTCGCATCGGTGGCCCAGAAAACCGTGTCGCTGCCGGAGTTCGGCGAGCCGACGGTGATGCCGCTGGTTCTGCGCGCCACCTATGAGGCCCGCATCGCGGCACTGGTTGCACGCGGCGGCGAAGCGGGGTTCGACGCGTTCGTCGTCTATGGCGACCGCGAACATGCCGCCAATGTCGCCTATCTCTGCGGCTACGATCCGCGCTTCGAGGAGACGCTGCTGGTCATCGTTCCCGACAAGCCGCCGAAACTGCTGGTCGGCAATGAGGGCTGGGGCTATGCCGAGATCTGCGACGGGCCGTACGAGCGCGTGCTCTACCAGACCTTTTCGCTGCCGGCGCAGCCGCGCGACCGCTCGCAGGCGCTTCCCAACATTCTTGCCGATTGCGGCCTGAAAGCCGGCCAGCGCATCGGCGCCATCGGCTGGAAACCGTTCGGCCCCGGCGATGCCGGTTTTGGTGAAACGACGCTCGACCTGCCGTCCTTCATCGCCGACACGCTACGCACGCTTGCCGGCGACAGGGGTGTGATCGTCAACGCGGCGAACCTTTTGATGAACCCTGCCGACGGCCTGCGCGCCATTAACGAGGCCGACCAGCTGGCCGCGTTCGAATTCGCCGCGACCTATTCCTCGCAAGGCCTGCGCAATGTCCTGCAGGTCATCGAACCCGGCATGACCGAATTGCAGGCGGCGCGGCTGATGGGCATCAACGGCCTGCCGCAATGCTGTCACCCGATGCTGTCGGCCGGCAGGCGCGCGCCCTATGGCCTGCCAAGCCCGCGTCTTGACGTCATCAAGCGCGGCGACCCGATCACCATGGCCTATGGCATCCAAGGCTCGCTCAACGCCCGCGCCGGTTTTCTGGTCGAGGACGCGGCCGAGCTTCCAAGGGGCATCCGGGACTATGTCGAGAAACTGGTCGCGCCCTATTTCTGCGCCGTCGTCGACTGGTATGAGACGGTCGGCATCGGCGTTCCCGGCGGCGCACTGTGGCAAGCGGTGCACGAGCGGATCGGCGCTCCGTTCTTCGGCGTGTCGCTCAATCCCGGCCATCTCGTCCATATCGACGAATGGATGCATTCGCCGGTATTTTCCGGCTCCGATATCAGATTGAAGTCGGGCATGGCCTTGCAGGTCGACATCATCCCAGCAACCGGCACCGCTTATTTCACCACCAACATCGAGGACGGCATCGCGCTGGCCGACGAGGCGCTGCGCGAAGAGATCGCCGCGCGCTATCCCGAAGCCTGGCGCCGCATCGAGGCGCGCCGCGCCTTCATGCGCGACGTGCTTGGCATAAGATTGAAGCCGGAAGTGCTGCCGTTTTCCAACATCCCGGCGTTCCTGCCGCCGTTCTGGCTTTCGCGCAACAGTGCGATGGCCGTCGCGAGGCACTGAGCGCATTTCGGCATCCGCGACTTACTTCTGCCGCACTTCGCCTGTCCGGGAGGGGCGGCGGAGGTGGATGGGCCTTTGGTCAGGCCGGAGTGGAATTGCTTAAGTGCCCTTGAAGACGATTTGCATCATTGTCCTTGCCGCGCTGCTCGCCGGCTGCGGCGGTCGCCAAACCGAGGAACTGCTCGGCAGCGCCATGATGGCGGTGCCGGTGACGGAAATCGCCGGCAATCACTCGATCTTCATCGCAACGACGCGCAAGCGCTCCGACGATCCCAACAAGGTCTTCGACGGCGAGCGGTCGGCGACGCTGAACTATGCCCGCGTCAACGTCACCGTCCCCGGCATCCACAAGACAGGCCAGATCGAGCGGCGCTCGCGCGGCAAGTCGGACGATCCAGCCAAATACTTCATGGCTTCCGAGGTCGTCGGCTACGACACCCAGCCGAAATTCTCCAGCGCGCTCAGCGCCGACATCGCGGCGCGCGGCGGCCGCGTCATGGTCTTCGTCCACGGCTACAACACCGGCTTCGACGACGCGGTCTACCGCGTCACCCAGATCACCCATGATTCCGGCTATCCGGGCACGCCGGTGCTGTTTTCCTGGGCGTCGGGCGCCAAGACCACCGACTATGTCTACGACAAGGAAAGCGCCAGCGTTGCCCGCGACCAGCTGGAAGTGACGTTGAGAATGCTGGCGCAGACCGGCGCGCGGCGCATTGACATCGTCGCCCATTCGCTGGGGACCTGGGTTACCATGGAGGCGCTGCGCCAACTCGCCATCACCGGCGACCGCGATCTCGGCGGCAAGCTCGGCGACGTCGTGCTGGCCTCGCCCGACATCGACGTCGACGTGTTCAAGAGCCAGATGCGCCGCTACGGCAAGCCGGACAAGCCGTTCATCCTGCTGCTCTCCGACGACGACCGGGCGCTCAGGCTGTCCGGCCTTATCGCCGGCGCGCGACCGCGCGTCGGCGACTACAAGGACGCCGCCGACCTTGCCAGCTATGGCGTGTCGGTCGTCGACCTCTCCAGCGTCAAGGGAGCCGACCGTTTCAACCACACCAAGTTCGCCGACAATCCGGAATTGGTGCAGTTGATCGGCCAGAAGCTGCGCGAGGATGACGGGTTTGCCAGCGACCGCGAGGTGACCGACCGGATTGCCTCGGTCGGACAATAGGTGCATTGCGCGGCAGTCGTTGTTGACCATTGCCGCACCATCGGAACAGTTTGAACTGGACCGTGCCGGCCTCTGCCTCTATCGAATAGGCCAAGACGTCTCCGGCTCGACGTCGCCTTTGCGGGAGCCCGCGTGATCGTGCCTTCGAAGATCTTTCTCGTCGTTGCGTTCGCGCTCGCGCTGGCAGGCTGCGCCGGCCAGAACACGCACGATCTGCTCAACAAGACGACGATCATCGTGCCTGCTTCGGACATTGTGGCGACGCACAAGATCTTCGTCGCCACAACCCGGCAAAGGGCAACGAAGGAGCCCCGGCAGGTGTTCGACGGCGACCGTTCGCCGACCACCAGCTTTGCCAGCGTCGAGGTGACGGTGCCGAAGGTGCACCAGGTCGGCGCCATCGAACGGGTCAAGGGCTCGGCCAACAGCAATCCGGCGAAGGATTTCACGGCGACCGGCGTCACCTTCTACAAAGGCGCGCCGCAATTCGCCAAGGCTGTCGGCGCCGACATCGCCATGCGCGGCGACCGCGCGCTGGTTTTCGTGCACGGCTTCAACAACGGTTTTGACGACGGCATCTACCGGCTGACGCAGATCGCGCACGACACGAAATATCCGGGCACGCCGGTGCTGTTTTCGTGGGCGTCGAGCGGCAAGACGACCGGCTACATCTACGACAAGGAAAGCGCCAATGCGGCGCGCGACGATCTCGAAGCGACGCTGCGCATGCTCGCCAAGAGCCGCGCCAAGAGCATCGACATCATTGCCCATTCAATGGGGACCTGGGTGACGATGGAAGCGTTGCGGCAGCTTGCCATCACCGGCGACCGCGACCTCGGCGGCAAGCTCGGCTACGTCATCCTGGCTTCGCCCGACATCGACGTCGACGTGTTCAAGAAGCAGATGATCCGCTACGGCAAGCCCGACAAGCCGTTCGCCGTGCTGCTTTCGGGCGACGACCGGGCGCTCAGGCTGTCGACCCTGATCTCCGGCGACAAGCCGCGCGTTGGCGACTATGGCGACGCCGCCGACCTCGCCAGCTATGGCGTCTCGGTGGTCGACCTGACCAAGACCAAGGGCGGCGACCGGCTGAACCACGCCAAATTCGCCGACAACCCGTTCCTGGTGCAACTGCTCGGCGACCGCCTGCGCGCCCCGGCCGGCCTCGCCTCTGAAGAGACCGCGCCGGCCCAGCTCGACAATCTCGGCCAGGGCCTCGGCATGGCCGTCGGCTCGGTCGCCGAAATCGTCATCACCACGCCGTTCAAGGTGCTGACGATTGCGACAGGCGGGTGAAGCGGCGCTCGGGCGGCGTTCAGACGAACAAATCAACCTTCTGAAACGTCGTCACGTCGATCAGGCCGACGTCGGAAATCCTGAGCTCGGGGATGACAACCAGCGCCAGCAGCGAGTGCTGCATGTAGGCGTTGTTCAGCGAGCAGCCCATCTGGCGCATGGCGTCGCTGAGTTTGTCCGCCTTGGCGGCAACGATTTCCGCCCGCTCGTCCGACATCAGCCCGGCGATCGGCATTTCGACCAGCGCCAGTTCCTTGCCCTTGGAGAACAGCACGACGCCGCCGCCGACCTCGCCCAGCCGGTTCACCGCCAATGCCATGTCCTGCTTGTTGGTGCCAACGACGATGATGTGGTGGGCATCATGCGCCACGCTGGAGGCCATGGCGCAGTCGCCGATATAGCCGAAGCCGGAGACGAAGGCGTTGGTGACGCCGCCGGTGCCCTTGTGGCGTTCGACCAGCGCGATCTGGCAGACATCGTTGCGGCGATCCATGGCGACCAGCCCGTCCTCGACGGCAAGATCGGCCTCCAGCGCCCGCGTCGGCGCCTGGTTCTCGATGACGCCGATGACCCGCACCCGCACTTCGTTGGCGCCCATGGGTGCCGCGATATCGAAATCGCCTGCCTTGAGCTTCTTGCCGAGCTTGACGGTGTTCTTCGCCGTCCGCGGATAATTGTAGGCCGGAATGTCGATTTCGAGCTTGCCGCCCTTGGCCAGCCTGACGCCGCGGCCATAGACCTCGTCGATGGTCATTTCGGCGAGGTCGGAGACGATCAGCAGATCGGCGAGCCGTCCCGGCGCGATCGAGCCGATCTCGCGCTCCAGCCGGAAATGCTGGGCGGTGTTGAGCGTCGCCATCTGGATCGCAGTCACCGGCTTCAAGCCCTGGCTGATGGCGTGGCGCACGACCCGGTCCATATGGCCTTCGTGCACCAGCGTACCGGAGTGGCTGTCGTCGGTGCACAGGATGAAGTTGCGCGGGTCGAGCCCGCTCTCCGTCACCGCCTTGATCTGCGAGGCCACGTCATACCAGGCCGAGCCCAGCCGCAGCATCGCCTTCATGCCCTGGCGGACGCGGGCGATGGCATCCTCGGCGCGCGTGCCTTCATGATCGTCCTCGGCACCGCCGGCGACATAGCCGTGGAACGGCAGGCCGAGATCGCGCGAGGCATAATGCCCGCCGACAGTCTTGCCGGCCCTCACCGTCGCCGCGATCTCGCCCGACATCACCGGATCATTGGCGGCGACGCCCGGAAAATTCATCACCTCGCCGAGCCCGATAATGTTTTCCCAGGTCATCGCCTCGGCAACATCGGCGACGGTCAGCTCAGCGCCGGCATGCTCCAGCCCCGGTGCCGACGGCACACAGGACGGCATCTGCACATGCACGTTGACCGGCATGGCGACCGCCTCGTCATGCATCAGCCGCACGCCCGGCAGGCCGAGCACGTTGGCGATCTCATGCGGATCGATGAACATCGATGTGGTGCCGTGCGGGATCACCGCGCGGCAGAATTCCGTCACCGTCACCATGCCGCTCTCGACATGCATATGCGCGTCGCAAAGCCCCGGCACCAGATAGCGGCCGCCGGCATCGACCACCTTGGTGCCCTGGCCGATGGCGTGGCCGGCATTCGGCCCGCAATAGGCAAAGCGGCCGCCGGCGATGGCGATGTCGGTGCCGGCGATGATCTCGCCGGAATGAACGTTGACCCAGCGCCCGTTGCGGATGACGAGATCGGCGGGCTTGCGGCCCATGGCGACATCGACCAGATGCGTCGCCATCTCGGCCCAGGGTTTTGGTTTTGTCGCATTGGCGGTCTTCGGCATCAACAGGCTCCTCTTTGCCCGACTGTGCCAAGCTGCGAGGGTTTTGACCAGCGAGGAAGCAAGCGCCGACGGCGAAACTGCCGATCTCCCCCCTTGAGGGGGAGATGTCGCCGAAGGCGACAGAGGGGGTCGCCCGCCGACCTCTCAAGACCTGGGTTCCTCGCCCACCGCGAAGCGGGGGAGAGGTGGGGGCCGCGCGGCCCCGGCGGGGGCGGATTATGATAGGGCGCGGTCGCCGGCCCCCGAGAGGGCGGACGGGGGACGCACCAACC
>NZ_JAMYRR010000028.1:0-68469 GCF_040321535.1 Mesorhizobium sp. M0340
CCCTGCCCCCCCCCCCCGGGGGGGGGCCCGGCCCGCCCGGGCCGCGGCCCCCGCCGCGCGTGGAGCTCCAGCCTGTTCTGTCCGTCAGGAGAGTCGCGTCAAGACGTACCGACCCCCTCTGTCGCCTTCGGCGACATCTCCCCCTCAAGGGGGAGATCGGCGGCGTCAGCCTGTCTCCACCGCCGCCATCCTGCCCGCAATATCGCGCAACACGGCCTCGTCCGCCGCCGCCCGCGCCTTCCGCGACGCGACGAGGCAGGCCTGCGAGCGCAGGATGAGCCCGTCGGCCAGCACCTTGAGATGGTTGGCGCGCAGCGTCGAGCCTGATGTGGTGATGTCGACGACGATATCGGCCAATCCGGCCGCCGGCGCGCCTTCGGTGGCGCCCAGGCTTTCGACGATGCGATAGACCTGGATGCCGTGCTTTTGCGAAAAGAACTGCTGGGTCAGCCGCCAGTATTTGGTGGCGATCCTGAGCCGCCGGCCATGGCGCTGGCGGAAGTCGGCGGCGACGTCGTCGAGATCGGCCATCGTGTCGACATCGAGCCAGATGTCGGGCACGGCGACAACGACATCGGCATTGCCGAAACCGAGGCGGGCGATGATTTCGGCGCGCGCCTCGCAATCGGCAAGGTTTTCGCGCAGCAGATCCTCGCCGGTGATGCCGAGATCGACCGAGCCCTGGCCGATTTCGCTTGATATCTCTGAGGCGGACAGGAACGCTATTTCGACGCCGTCCATGCCATCGATACGGGCGCGGTATTTGCGCTCGTCGCCGGGCAGGCTGACGGCAAGCCCGGCCTTGGCCAGCACCTCCAGCGCCTGCTCCTTGAGCCGGCCCTTCGACGGCAGCGCCAACGTGATCATGGCGCCTTCTCCCGCAGCGCCTCGATGCGGTCGAGCCAGACGGAAAAACCGACGCCGGGGATCGGCGTTTTTGCGCCGAGCAGCGTCAACAGCCGGTCGTAGCGGCCACCACCGGCGAGCGGCCGGTCGCCATCCTGCGCCGCGATCTCGAAGACCAGGCCGGTGTAGTAATCGAGCGGGCGGCCGAAGGCAGCGTCGTAGCGGATTTCAGACATCGGCAGGCCGAGGCTTGCGATGGCCGCGGCGCGGGCGGCAAAATTCTCCAGCGCGGCGCCCAGCGAAAGGCCGGCATCGGCGGCAAAGCTTTCGAGCGCCCCGGCGGCGCTGTCGAGCGGCACGTCGATCGCCAGAAACCCCTTCAGCGCCGCAAATGCCTCGTTCGACAGCCGCACGCTGCGCAATTCGGCCTTCTCGACCAGGCGCCGCGCGATTTCGGAGGGCGAACGCCCGGCCGTTGCCGACAGGCCGGCCTCTTCCATGCCGCCGGCGATATGCGCCGAAAGAGCGTCCAGATCGCCATCAAGGACAAGGGCGGCGACCGCGCCGGCGAGCTGGCTGTTGCGCGGCGGATTGGCGAGGTCGGCAAGGGCTGCCTCCAGCATCGCCGCCGAGCCGAAGGCGCGCGCCAGCCGCATGCGCCAGCCGCGCGGCAGGCCAAGTGCTGCCAGCACCGCCTCGAAAATGGTCTGGTCGCCGAGCGTGACCACCAGCTCGCGGCCGGGCAGCACCAACGAGAGCAGCGCATGCGCATCGGCCAGCGAGCGGGCGTCGGCGGCGGCCATGTCGCGGTCGCCGAGGTCCTCGATACCGGCCTGGAAGAATTCGTTGCCGCCCTCGCGGCGCTGGCGAAACACCTCGCCGAGATAGGAATAGCGGCGCGGCGTGCCGGCCTGGCTGGCAATGTGGTCGAGGCAGACCGGAATGGTGAATTCCGGCCTCAGGCAAAGCGTCTGCCCGGTCTCGCTTTCGGTGAGAAAGATGCGTCGGCGCAAATCCTCGCCGGCCATGTCGAGGAACGGGTCGGCCGGCTGCAGCACGGCGACTTCGACCGCATGGGTGTTGCGCGCGGCGAAGAGCGTCGCGATGTCGGATGCGACGGCGGGGTAGCGGGAGGTCATTGATCGGTTGGGCGCGAGGCACCCCCCTCTGTCCTGCCGGACATCTCCCCCGCAAGGGGGGAGATCGGCAGCTTGGGCCCCGGCACCTTTTCTCCAACGCCGGAGATTGGCGAAAGCAGGCGCGACATCCAATCTCCCCCCTTGCGGGGGAGATGGCCGGCAGGCCAGAGGGGGGTGTTCACGCGCCACCCTTCGCGCGGTCAGCCGCCTGCGCCGCAAGTATCTTCTTCACTTCGGCAACCAGTTCACTCTCCGCCACCGTCACCTGCGCCGGCCGTGCGGCGCGCCATTCGGCGTTATCGGCGATCTCGGCCGACATCCGTGCGCCTTCGATCAGGTCCTTGATCTGCACCTCGCCCTTGGCGCGCTCGTCGCCGCCCTGGATGACAGCGACGGGGCTGCCGCGGCGATCGGCGTATTTCAGCTGCGCCTTCATGCCGGCGCCGCCGAGATACATTTCCGAGCGGATGCCGGCGGCGCGCAGCTCGGCCACCATCTTCTGGTAGCGGCTGAGGCTTTCCGTATCCTTGTCCATGGTCAGCACGACGACCGGCGCGATGACATCGGAAGTATCGAGCTTGCCCAGGTTCTTCAGCGCCGTCATCAGCCGTGAGACGCCGATGGAAAAACCTGTCGCCGGCACCGGCTCGCCACGGAAGCGCGAGACGAGACCGTCATAACGGCCGCCGCCGCCGACCGAACCGAAGCGCACGATCTGGCCGTCCTCATTGGGGATTTCGGCCAGCAGCTCGGCCTCGTAGACCGGGCCGGTGTAATATTCGAGGCCACGCACGACGGAGGGGTCGATGCGAATGCGATCCTCACCGTAGCCGCTTTGTGCGACCATGGTTCTTATCTGCTCCAACTCTGCAAGACCCTCAACAAACGAGGCGTTCGTGATGCCCAGATGTTCGAGTTTCCTTTCCTCGAAAAGATTGCTGACACCGGGGTTGATGGATCCCAGTGTCTGGACAATTTTTTCGGGATCATGCTGCGCCATGACTGTGAAATAGCTGATGACAACGTCGATTTGCGTATTGTCCAGCCCGGCGCCCTTGGTGAAATCACCGCTCTCGTCCTTGCGCCCGGCGCCCAAAAGCAGGCGCACGCCCTCGACGCCGAGCTTGTCCAGCTTGTCGATCGCCCGCAGCACCGTCAACCGGCGCCCGGCATTTTCGTCACCGCCGAGGCCGATCGCCTCCAGCACGCCGTCGAGCACTTTTCGGTTGTTGACACGGATGACGTAGTCGCCGCGCTTGATGCCCAGCGCCTCCATCACGTCCGCCATCATCATCGCCATCTCGGCATCGGCCGCAACGCCCGGGGTGCCCACAGTATCGGCGTCGAACTGCATGAACTGGCGGAAGCGGCCGGGACCGGGCTTCTCGTTGCGGAACACCCAGCCGGAGCGATAGCTGCGATAGGGTTTCGGCAGGCGCTCGTAATTCTCGGCGACGAAGCGCGCCATCGGCGCGGTCAGGTCGTAGCGCAGCGACAGCCACTGGTCGTCGTCGTCCTGGAACGAGAAAACGCCCTCGTTCGGCCGGTCCTGGTCGGGCAGGAACTTTCCAAGCGCATCGGTGTATTCGATGAGCGGCTGGTCGACCGGCTCGAAACCGTAGAGCTCGAAGACCGAGCGGATCGTCGCCATCATCTTCTCGACGGCGCGCAGGTCGGCGGCGCCGCGGTCGACAAAGCCGCGCGGCAGCCGCGCTTTCATCTTTTCGGATTTGTCGGCCATGGGATGGGTACTCGGTGTTTCGTGGCGTTCCGGGGATCGGCTAAATAACCGATTTCCACGGCGCCGGTGTCCTAACCGATGCAGCCGGGAGCGGCAAGGGTTTGCGCTTCTCCTTCCCCCTTGTGGGAGAAGGCAAGAAAAAGAAGCTGAAACAATTGCGCCACGCGCGCGGCATCGTGCCGACACAATCCGGGCCGATAAGCGCGCCGAAACAACGGGTTCGGGGCCATGGCCACGCTACAGAAGTTCGACATCATCGATAGCGGCGCACGCGACGCCTCGGTCCGGCTGCGGCCGGCCGACAATCATGCGCCGAAGGCGACGAAGCAAATCGCAGGGCCGTTCGAGATCGCGGCGCAACAGCGCAACGGGCCGACCATGCGCGACGTGCTGATAACCGGCCTGCTGGTGATCTATCCCGTGTTCGCCGCGCTGGCGGCCATCCTCGCCGGGTTTTTCCTCGCCGGCGCCGGCGGCGCCTGAGCCGCTATTTCGGCCGCTTGAAGGCTTTCCGCTCCGCCTCGACCGGCTCGCGGCAGACGCAGCCCTCGAGATGGTCGTTGACCAGCCCCATCGCCTGCATGAAGGCGTAGACGGTGGTCGGGCCGACAAAGCTCCAGCCGCGCTTCTTCAGCTCCTTCGAAATGCGCACCGAGACGGCCGTCGTCGGGTTGGCGCGCAGATGGGCGAGATCGACGATCTCGGGCCGCTCGTCGGGGCCGGGCTCGAACTTCCAGAACCATGCCGCCAGCGAGCCGGCCTCGTCGATGAGCTCGCGGGCGCGTTTGGCGTTGTTGATGGTCGACACGATCTTGCCGCGATGGCGGATGATGCCGGCATTGCCGAGCAGGCGCTCGACATCGGCGTCGGTGAAGGCGGCGATCTTGTCGACATCGAAGCCGGCCAAGGCCTCGCGAAAATTGTCGCGCTTGCGCAAAATAGTCAGCCAGGACAGGCCCGACTGAAAACCTTCGAGGCAGATCTTCTCGAACAGCCGGCGGTCGTCGGCGACCGGCCGGCCCCATTCGTGGTCGTGGTAGTGCAGGTAATCCGGCAGGTTGCCATGCCAGAAGCAGCGGGCGATGCCGTCGGGACCGGCAAGCAGACCTGTCTTTTCGTCCATGGAGGAATTCCGTTCTTGTCCTGGCGTTAACGCGTTTTGACGCGGCCTTTACCGCGGCTTTACCAGATTCCTGAACCGGGCGGTAACCACACCAAAAGCTTTACTGACAGATCGGCATTTTACGCATTCCGATTCATGTTTCGGTTGCCGCTTCGCGCCCAATGTCGGCGAAATCGGGGAGGCTTTGCACCCCGGCATGTTCGACGATCAAGGTGCGTTGCGATGAAGATATTCTTGTTCCCACTGTTCGGCGCCGCGGCCGTGCTTGCCGCCGGTACCGCGAATGCCAACGACCGCTATGCCGAGAGGCCGCCGGTGGTGGTCAGCCCCGACCTTTCGGCGCCCTGGGTGCTGCAGCTCGGCCATGCGCCGGGCATCGTGCGGCAGAGCCGGCAAGAGGCGCAGCCGCAACGGCGCTACCAGCGCCAGGCCGAACCGGATCAGCTGCGCACCGCTGCGGTGCAGGCACCGGCCAAGCGCATGGTGATGCGGCCGCAGATCGACCCGATCTATCTGCCGCAGGAAGTCGCCTATGACGGCCCGCAGAAGCCGGGCACGATCGTCATCGATACGCGAGAGAATTTCCTCTATCTGGTCGAGAAGAACGGCAAGGCGCGGCGTTATGGCGTCGGCACCGGCAAGCCGGGCTTCGAATGGTCCGGCACCCACAAGATCACCAACAAGCGCGTCTGGCCGGACTGGCGGCCGCCGGCGGTGATGATCGCCCGCGAGGCCGCCAAGGGCCGTTATCTGCCGACCTATCTCGCCGGCGGCATGGAAAACCCGCTCGGCGCACGCGCGCTCTATCTCGGCTCGACCGAGTACCGTATCCACGGCACCAATCAGCCCTGGACGATCGGCGGCGCGGTGTCGTCGGGCTGCATCCGCATGCGCAACGAGGACGTGGTCGACCTTTACGAGCGGGTCAATGTTGGCACGACGGTTGTAGTGATGTAATCTGCGGTTGACCTCACCGATGATTCTGCTCAGAAGCCTCGGGAGTATTGAATAACGGGGGACGGGCCGTGTGGGGATGCGGCCAGTCACGAAAGGGCAGCGCGGCAAGCCGTGCTGCCCTTTTTGTTTCCGCCAACGCCAGCAAGAATTGACGGGAAGATTTCGCCGGCACGTCGCGCGACGGGCATGGCGGTTCGTTTTTCGCACTGCCTTTTCGCGGTTGCTTTGCTATGTGGCGGCTAAAGTTCCAGACAAAGGCCCTATCTCGATGACCCTCTCCGACGACAGCCGCTATCTCCGAGGCGGCCCGGTTGCCCAACGCATCATCGCCGGCGTGCGCGAGGACGCGGCGATCGCCACCGCCGAAGGCTTTCCGCCCAAGCTGGTGTCGATCACCGTCGGCGACACAGCGGCGGTCGACGTCTATGTCCGAAACCAGCGCGCCAAGGCGGGGCTTGCCGGCATCGGCTTCGAGGAAAGGCGCTTTCGCGCCGACATCACTGCCGGCGAACTCGAAGCGGCGATCCACGGCCTCAACGCCGACCCGCGCGTCACCGGCATCATCATCCAGCGACCGGTGCCGGTGCACATCCCGATAAAGACGCTGCAGGCGGCGGTGCATCCGCTCAAGGACGTCGAAGGCATGCATCCGGCCTCGATCGGCAACATCGTCTACAACCAGCTCGATCTGGCGCCCTGCACGGCGGCTGCCTCGGTCGAACTGCTCAAGGAAACCGGCCTCGACCTGAAGGGGCTCGAAGTGGTGGTCGTCGGCCATTCCGAGATCGTCGGCAAGCCGATCGCTTTCCTTTTGATGAGCGAAGGCGCGACGGTGACGGTCTGCCATCACATGACGCGCTCGGTGGCGGCACACGCACGCCGCGCCGACGCGCTGTTCGTCGCCGTCGGCAAGCCGCGGCTGATCAAGGCCGACATGGTCAAGCCGGGTGCGGCCGTCATCGATATCGGCATCAATTCGGAGATCGGGCCGGACGGCGAGAGCCGCATCGTCGGCGACGTCGATGCCGAGAGCGTCAGGCATGTCGCGTCGTGGATCACGCCGGTGCCGGGCGGCGTCGGCCCGATCACCGTGGCGATCCTGCTGCGCAACACCATGGTGGCGCTCAGTCGCCAGCGCGCACGCTACCAGGCAACCTACGGCACGGCGGACAGGCTGGCGGCCGAGTAGACGACTGGCGGATCACTCGGCCGCGATAGCCGCCCTCTCTTCGCGAACGCCTTCGGGCTTCGGCCCACCATAGGCCCAGTCGAGCAGCTTTATCGTATGGACCACCGGCAGCTTCGCGGCAGAGGCGATCTGGGTGATGCAGCCGATATTGCCGGTGGCGACGATGTCAGCGCCGGTCGCCTCGATATTCCTGACCTTGCGGTCGCGCAGCGTCGCCGAAATGCCGGGCTGCAGGATGTTGTAGGTGCCGGCAGAACCGCAGCACAAATGCCCTTCGCGCGGCTCGCGCACGACAAAGCCGGCACGGACCAGAAGCTCCTTCGGCTGGCGGGTGATCTTCTGGCCGTGCTGCATCGAGCAGGCCGAGTGATAGGCGACGACGGTGCCCGGCTTAACCACCGGCTCGGGCAGGTCGAGGCTTGCCAGATATTCGGTGATGTCCTTGGCCAGCGCCGAGACGCGCGCCGCCTTGCCGGCATAGGCCGGATCGAGGCGCATCATGAAGCCGTAATCCTTGATGGTGGTGCCACAACCTGACGCGGTGATGACGATGGCATCGAGCCCGCCTTGCTCGATGGCGCGCGTCCAGGCATCGACATTCTGCCTGGCCGACGCCAGGGCAGCCGCCTCGCGGCCCATGTGATGCACCAGCGCGCCGCAGCAGCCTTCCCCTTCGGGTACGACGACCTCGACACCGAGTCTGGTCAGCAGCGAGATCGTCGTGTCGTTGATGCCGGGATCGAGCACGGATTGCGCGCAGCCGGTGAGGATGGCGACGCGGCCATTTTTCTTCGGGCCCTGCCCCGCATGGACGCCCGGCGAGGCCATCGGCGAGACTGCCGGGACCGACGCGGGTGCGAGCTTGAGCATGGCGCCCAGAGGCCTCAAGGCCTGGATTTTCTCAAACAGGCCGGCGAATGGCTGGCAGAGCTTCGCCAGCTTGAGCGCCGCGCGGAAACGCGAGGGATAGGGCAACACGAACGCCAGCATGGCGCGGGTCAGACGATCGGCCAGAGGACGCTTGTAGGTCTGCTCGATGTGGGCGCGGGCGTGATCGACCAGATGCATGTAGTTGACGCCCGACGGGCAGGTGGTCATGCAGGCGAGGCAGGACAGGCAGCGGTCGATATGGGTGACGATCTCCTTGTCGGCCGGCCGGCCATTTTCCAGCATGTCCTTGATCAGGTAAATCCGGCCGCGCGGCGAATCCAGCTCGTTGCCGAGCGTCACATAGGTCGGGCAGGTGGCCGTGCAGAAGCCGCAATGCACGCATTTGCGCAGGATCTTCTCCGATTCCGCGACATGCGGATCGGCGAGCTGGGCAGCTGAGAAATTGGTCTGCACGTAAACAAATCCTTACCGTTTGAGCATGATCTTTTCCCAAAACCGGTACCCACTTTTGGGGATCACGCTCATAATCCTAGAAACCAGCTTTCCGGGTTCTTGACCGCTTCGCCGCGCTGCAGCGCCTGCAGGCCGAGAATGCAGCGGGCGATGAACCAGACGGCGACGGCGAAAATCAGCACGACACCGATGACCACGATCATCAGCAGCGCCGAGATCAGCGCATAGAGCAGGCCGATCCAGAAGGTGCGGATCAGGAATGTGTAATGGCTCTCGACGAAGCCGCCGGCCTTGCCGCGGTTGATATAGGCCAGGACGATACCGACAATGCCGCTGACGCCGATGACAAGGCCGGCGAGATAGAGGATGTAGATGACCAGCGCATTGGTCGGACCGGGCTCCAGCCAGCGGTCGGTCTGGCGTGACGTACCGTTTTGGCCTGGATCGCTCATTGGGCTCCTCCCTCGGTTGCCGGGGCGAGAGTAGCAGAGCCTGCGCCCGGCGCCATACGGCCGGGATTGAGGATATTCTTCGGGTCGAATTCAGCCTTCAGCCGCGCCGACAGTGCTGCCAGTTGCGGCGCTTGCGGTTCGAACACGGGAACGGCAGCGCGGTGCGAGGGGGTTGCGCGCACCAGCGTCGCATGGCCGCCACCATGTCTTCTGATGAGGCCGCGCAACAGGCCGGCCTCGGGATCGTCCTGCTGCATGTGCAGCCAGATCAGCCCGCCCTGCCAATCGTAGAAGGCATCGACCGCGGCCTGCATGCGCAGCGCCAGTACCATCTGGTGGCCCTGTGACGGCGCCATCGAGACGCGCCACACAGGCCTTTCGCCGCCATCGGCGAACGGCGCGCAGTCGCGGATGTCGCGCCAGACCGAATACGAGACCGAACCGGAAATCTCCTGCAGCGGCCCAGCGTCTTTCAGCAGGTCTTTCAGCGCGGCAATGCGGTAGGCGACCGACGGGCCGAAGCCCTCGATGCGCAGCAGCGTCGCCGCATCGCTGCCGAGACTGCCGCTGGCCACCCTAGCTGCGACCCGTTCGGGAAGATGGGCAGCGCTCGACACCTCCGCGCTGGAACCAAGCGCCAGCGCCATGGCGGCGACGGCATGATCGTCGAGCAGGCCGCGAATGGCGAGCGTGACTTCGGTCTCGGCGGCAGGCAGCACCTTGAAGGTGACGTCGGTGAACACCGCCAGCGTGCCCCAGCTGTTGGCCATCAGCTTGGACAGATCATAGCCGGTGACGTTCTTGACCACGCGGCCGCCGGACTTGAAGGCCTCGCCGCGCCCGGAAACGGCAGATATGCCGAGAATGTGGTCGCGCGCAGCACCGGCCTTCAGCCGGCGCGGCCCGGAAAGGTTCGCGGCAAGCACACCGCCGATGGTGCCTCGTCCCGGCTTGCCGCCGAGCAGCGGGCCGTAATCCATCGGTTCGAAGGCCAGTTGCTGGCCGTTTTCGGCAAGCAGGCTTTCGATCTCTGCCAGCGGCGTGCCGGCCTTCGCCGACAGCACCAGCTCGGCCGGCTCATAGAGCGTGACGCCGGAGAGTTTCGACAGGTCGAGCGTATGCTCGCTCTGCTGCGGCCGGCCGATGCCGCGCTTGGAGCCGTGGCCGAGGATTTCGAGCGGCGAGTCTTCCGCTGCGGCCCAGGCGATGGTGGAGAGGGTTTCCGCTGATGTGGTCGGGGTGAAGGTGGTCATGCGGCAGAACCACCAGTCGTAAATGACGAGAGGCCGCGATCCTTCCCACCCCCCTCTGTCCTGCCGGACATCTCCCCCGCAAGGGGGGAGATCGGATGTCGCTTAGGCTTTCGCCAACCATCAACGCTTGAAGGCGAGCAGGACGTTGAAGCAGCCAATCTCCCTCCTTGCGGGGGAGATGTCCGGCAGGACAGAGGGGGGTGTCCAAGCGCCAACATACCCTCAAAACCTCGGAATGTCCGGAAACGCCACTTGCCCGCGATGCACGTGCATCCGCCCGAGTTCGGCGCATCGCCTCAGCTGCGGAAACACCTTGCCCGGGTTGAGCAGATGGTTGGGGTCGAACGCGCATTTGACGCGCATCTGCTGGTCGAGGTCGATCTGGTTGAACATTTCCGGCATCAGGTCGCGCTTCTCGACGCCGACCCCGTGCTCGCCGGTCAGCACGCCGCCGACCTTGACGCAGAGCCGCAATATGTCGGCGCCGAAACTCTCCGCCTTCTCGAGTTCGCCCGGCACGTTGGCGTCATAGAGGATGAGCGGGTGCAGATTGCCGTCGCCCGCGTGGAAGACATTGGCGACGCCGAGCCCGTATTTCTCCGACAGTTCGCGCATGCCGGCGAGCACGCGCGGCAGTTCCTTGCGCGGTATCGTGCCGTCCATGCAGTAATAGTCGGGCGAGATCCGGCCGACCGCCGGGAAAGCCGCCTTGCGGCCGGCCCAGAAACTCAGCCGCTCCTGCTCCGATTGCGAAATGCGGCATGTGGTCGAGCCGTTCCTATAGGCGATTGCTTCGACCAGGCCGATCAGGTGATCGACCTCGACACCCGGCCCGTCCAGTTCGACGATCAGCAGCGCCTCGACATCTCGGGGATAGCCGGCATGGACGAAATCCTCGGCGGCGTGGATGGCCGGACGGTCCATCATCTCCATGCCGCCCGGGATGATGCCGGCGCCGATGATGTCGGCGACGCATTGGCCGGCCTGCTCGCTGGTCGGGAAGCCGATCAGCAGGGCACGCGCCGTCTCCGGCTTCTTCAGGATGCGCACGGTGACCTCGGTGACGACGCCGAGCAGTCCTTCGGAGCCGGTCATAACGCCGAGCAGGTCGTAGCCTTCCGCGTCGAGATGGCTGCCGCCGAGGCGCACCACCTCGCCATTCATCAGCACCATCTCGATGCCGAGCACATTGTTGGCGGTTAGGCCGTATTTCAGGCAGTGCACGCCGCCGGAATTTTCCGCGACATTGCCGCCGATCGAGCAGGCGATCTGGGAGGATGGATCGGGCGCGTAATAGAAGCCCTCCTGCTCGACGGCGGTGGTGATGCCGAGATTGGTGACGCCGGGCTGGGCGACGACGACGCGGTTCTGAAAATCGATCTCGAGAATCCGGTTGAAGCGGCTCATGACCAGCAGCACCGCGTCCTGGAGCGGCAGCGCGCCGCCGGACAGCGAGGTGCCGGAACCGCGCGGCACAACGCGGATGTTGCGATCGCTGCAATATTTCAATACGCGCGACACCTGCGCCACGGTCTGCGGCAGCACCACGACGAGCGGCAATTGCCGGTAGGCGGTGAGCCCGTCGCTCTCGAAGGCGCGCATGGCATTGGCGGCGTCGACGACGCCCTCGCCCGGCACGATGATGCGCATATCGGCGACGATCTCGTCGCGCCGGCGCATCGTGGTGCCGTCTGGTTTCGGCATGGCAAGGCCGGACATCGACAGCCTCCTTCAGATCGACTGGTAAAAATCTTTTACCAGCGACGGTGGTCGGTTGCAAATGCCGTGTTGGCCGAGTTGGGAGGCCTATGGCCGGGACAGCCTTCCGCAGCGGCAATGTGCCGCTCCGCCCTTCACTATTCGCCGGGCTGCTTGCCTGGTTCGGAGTGCATGCGGCGGACGCGGCGCACGCCCCACCAGACGAGCACGACGGCGAGCGGCACCGAGGCGGCGGTGACCATTTCCGGCGCAAAGGCATGGCCGAAGATCGAGGCGCCCTTGGCGACGTAGCCGATGAGGCCGACGACATAGTAGGAGACAGCGGCGACCGAGAGGCCCTCCACCGTCTGCTGCAGCCGCAATTGCAGGCGGGCACGATTGTTCATCGATGCCAAGAGATCGCGGTTCTGCTTTTCGACCTCGACGTCGACCCAGGTGCGCAGCAGCGTGGTAGCACGGGTGAGCTTCGTCGACAGGTTGGCCTGACGCTCCTCGACCGAACGGCAGGTACGCATCGCCGGCGCCATGCGGCGCTGCAGAAAACCGCCCCAGGTGTCGTAGCCGGGCACCGCCTCTTCGTCGAGCGCTTCCAGCCGTTCGCGGACGATGCCATCATAGGCGCGGCTGGCGCCGAAGCGGTAGAGGCTGGAGGCGGCATCGGCCTCCAGCTCGGCAGCCAGTTCGGTCAAGTCGGCAAGTAGCGTCTGGCTGTCGCGGGTCTCGGCGACCTTCATTTCCAGCGTGGTCTGAGCCAGCCTGTCTTCGATGCGGCGGGCGCGACCGGACAGCGTCAGCGCCAGCGGCAACCCGAGCATGGCCAGCGTGCGGTAGGTCTCGATGTCGATCAGCCGCTGTGACAGTGCCCCGGTGCGCGCCGGGGTCAGGCCGCGGTCGAGCATCAGCATGCGGGTCAAGCCGTCGCCATCCTGGCGGAAATCGGTGATGATGGCCGCGTTGCCGCGCTCGACCAGCGAGTAGCACAGGCTGGTCGGGTCGAAGCCGGCGATCAGCCTCTCGCTCGCCGGCGTCCATTTGCGGATTTCCAGCCTGATGCCGGAAATCACCGTTCCCGGCGGCGAAAACCCGTTGCCGAAGGGTGTGTCTTCTTGCCCTCTGCCGTTGTCGGCGAGCGGTCCTTCCCAGAGGTAGGTCGAGAACTCCGTGTGCCGTTCCCAGCGCAGCGAGCCCTTGCCCCATTTCATCGCGTGATGGCGGGCGTGGGGGTCGGGCGCGGCGATGCCGAGGCGTCGCGACAATTCGGAAAGTACGGCCTGATCGACGCCGGATCCAGCTTCGGTCATGAAGGAAAGCTGCACCAGCACGCGCGGCTTTTCGACCAGCGGATGCGGCCGGGCGTGGACCTCGCCGAGCGCGCCCGGCCGACCTTCATGCGCCGGAAAGCCCATGACGCTGCCAACCACGGCTTTGGCGCGCAGCTGGAATTCGAGGTTGGACGGGTCGGCGTCTGGCACGGCTGGTCCCCCGGGCTTCCCTGAGCCCTTTGGCAATGAGGTCCCTCTAGAGGCAATCGCCAGAGGACGCAAACGCCCAATTTAGCTGAAGATGATATGGCGCCGCGGCTTCGAAATCGACCCGGCCCCGGCGAATTGGATAAATAATTTGACCAGTTGGCGACGCTGGCTTTATCTTGCGCGACTTCGGTTCAACCCCCAGGACCCCGTTTGAGCGACATTTTCTCCCGGATCGAGCATTCGCGCACCGCCGACGAGGTGGTGCAGCAGATCGAGAGCCTGATCCTCGAAGGCGTGCTGCGCACCGGCGACCGGCTGCCGGGCGAGCGCGAGCTGGCGCGCCAGTTCGAGGTGTCGCGGCCGATCCTGCGCGATGCCTTGAAAGCCTTGGAAGGGCGCGGGCTGTTGACGACACGGCCAGGCGGCGGCACCCATGTCGCCGATGTCATCGGCCAGCTGTTCACCAAGCCGGTGACCGACCTGATCTCGATGCATCGCAAGGCGGTGACGGACTATCTGGAGTACCGCCGCGAGATCGAGGCGGTGGCTGCGGAATATGCGGCGCGGCGTGCCACATCTGACGATCTGGCGCTGCTCGACCGCATCATGGCGCGCATGGACGAGGCGCACCGGACCGCCAATTTCGACGACGAGGCGGAAATCGACATCGAGTTCCATCACGCGATCTGCGAATGCGCGCACAACATCATCCTGCTGCACACGCTGCGCTCCTGTTATCGCCTGCTGTCGGAAGGCGTGTTCCAGAACCGGCGGCTGGTGTTCAACGTGCCGGGCGCGCGCGAGGCGCTGCTTTCGCAGCACCGGGCAATCTATGCAGCGGTCAAGGCCGGCGATCCGGCTGCGGCGCGGCAGGCGGCGATGGACCACATCTCCTACGTCGAACGATCGATGGCCGAGGCCGAGCGCAGCGGCGACTGGCAGCGCGTGTCGCGGCTGAGGCTCAGGCAACGCTCCGAGCCCGGTGACGGTGAGGCGGCGAGAAAACCGTCGTAGGCCCCGCCCAGAAAATCCAACGACGAACCAGCGAAGAACCAGCGGAAAAAGATCCATGAGCAGCATTCTCACCATCGCCGACCTCAAGGACCTGGCGCGCCGCCGCGTGCCGAAGATGTTCTTCGACTACGCCGATTCCGGCGCCTGGACCGAAAGCACCTACCGCGCCAACGAAGAGGATTTCCAGAAGATCAAGTTCCGCCAGCGCGTGCTTGTCGACATGGACAACCGCTCGCTGGAATCGACCATGATCGGCGAGAAAGTGACGATGCCGGTGGCGCTGGCGCCGACCGGCATGACCGGCATGCAGCACCCGGACGGCGAGATGCTGGCCGCGCAGGCGGCGGAGGAATTCGGTGTGCCGTTCACGCTGTCGACAATGAGCATCTGCTCGATCGAGGATGTCGCGTCGGTGACCAGGAAGCCGTTCTGGTTCCAGCTCTATGTGCTGCGCGACAAGGACTTCGTCTTCGATTTGATCGACCGCGCAAAAGCGGCGAAATGTTCGGCACTGGTGCTGACGCTCGACCTGCAGATCCTTGGTCAGCGCCACAAGGATATTCGCAACGGGCTTTCGGCGCCGCCGCGGATGACGCCGAAGCACATCTGGCAGATGGCGACAAGGCCGCGCTGGTGCGTCGGCATGGCCGGCACCAAGCGCCGGAGCTTCCGCAACATCGTCGGCCATGCCAAGGGCGTCGGCGACCTCGCCTCGCTGTCGTCGTGGACGAAGGAGCAGTTCGATCCGCATCTGTCGTGGAAGGACGTCGCCTGGATCAAGGAGCGCTGGGGCGGCAAGCTGATCCTGAAAGGCATACTCGACAAGGAAGACGCGCTGATGGCGGCCAGGACGGGCGCCGACGCGATCATCGTTTCCAACCATGGCGGCCGCCAGCTCGACGGCGCCTCGTCGTCGATCATGGCGCTGGAAGAGATCGCCGACGCCGTCGGCGACACGATCGAGGTGCACATGGACGGCGGCATCCGTTCCGGCCAGGACGTGCTCAAAGCATTGTGCCTCGGCGCCAAGGGCACCTATATCGGACGGCCTTTCCTGTACGGCCTCGGCGCACTCGGCAAGGAAGGGGTTACCAAGGCGCTGGAAATCATCCGCAAGGAGATGGACATAACGCTGGCACTGTGCGGAAAGCGTCTGGTCACCGACATGGGCAAGGATCAGCTCCGGCGCTAAAGTCCCGTGACGGCATGACCACGGAGGCGACGCAGGCATTGACGGAGCCCGGCATCAATTTTTTCGAAGCGCGCGGACCGGAAGGTATGCGCCTCTATGCGATCGGCGATGTGCACGGTCGGCTTGACCTGCTGACCGCCATGCACCGCCGGATCGAGAGCGAGTTGGAGAGGAAGCCCATTGCCGATTGGCGCGTGATCCATCTCGGCGACTATGTCGACCGGGGTCCGGACTCCAAAGGCGTCATCGATTTCCTGATCGACGCGCAAAAACGCGATCCACGTCACCTGATGCTGGCCGGAAATCATGATCTCGGCTTCCTCGATTTTCTCGATGTCCCCGACCCGGACGGCCTGTTCATGCGCTATGGCGGCATCCAGACGGCGCTATCCTATGGAGTGTCGCTCGGTGGCAGCAGCGCCTGGTTTGGCCGCGCCGATGCGGCATTGCGGCAAGGGCACGCCGCGCTGGTCGAGGCGGTGCCGCAGAACCATGTCGAGTTCCTGCGCTCTCTGGCCTTTTCAGTGACATTCGGCGACTTCTTCTTCTGTCATGCCGGCATCCGGCCCGGCATTGCGCTGGAAAGCCAGAGCCCGCAGGACCTGATCTGGATCCGCGAGGTCTTCCACGACCACACCGGCCTCCATCCCAAGATCGTGGTGCACGGCCATACGCCGGTGGCCAAGCCCGAGATCACCGGCAACCGCGTCAATGTCGACACCCTCGCCTGGCACTCGGGAAACCTCACCGCGCTCGTCGTGGACGGCGCGGAGAAACGGATCCTGACGGTGACGGGTGAGCGGGCGTAGGTAAGGCGCGAGGTTATGTGCAGAGGGTCTAGCGAAGCGCGGCGGTGACGCCGTAGCCGTCGACGGCATTGTGGTTGTTGGCCGCGTCGGCGGAATAAATGCCGAGGCCGCACAAGACGATGGCCGACAACATGGCAAAGGACAAAAAGGCTGCTTTCACGGACGTCATCTCTTGTTGAGCTTTCTGCATCTATGCACGAGCGGGTTACCAATGCGTTGAAACGCGAAATACGTCGCAAATGTCTGACGGTTTCGCGCTTCTAGGCATGTTCTGTATCGGCGGTGTGTCGCGCGGGTCACAGGAAAGGTTCATCGCGGTTGCACGCAAGATGCAGAGCGGGCGCCTTTTAGGCTGGCGGACTGACACAGGCCAAGGATGAAACGCGTTATCCCCGGCGGATTTGCCGCCGCGTGCCAAATATGCAACGTCGCCAAATACGTTGGCTGTATGAGCCGTCAGATGGTCGCCACCCAGGCGCGGGCGATGGCCAGGCCGGCGGCATCGGCTTGCGGTCCGTTGCGGGCCATTTCATCGTCGAGCCGGCCCGCCCATTCAGGATGCCGCTCGGCGATCAGCGGTGCGAAAGATGTGCTCCAGTCGCGCACCATCGGACTGTCGGCCTCGAAATGGAACTGGAAGCCGTAGATGGCGCGGCCGATGCGGAACGCCTGGTTCTCGGCGACGGCATTGCCGGCCAGCCGCACGGCAGTCTCGGGCAAGACAAAGGTGTCGTCGTGCCATTGGAAGATCGGGAATTTTTCGGGCAAGGCGGCGAGCACCGGATCGGCCTGCGCCGCCGCGGTGAGCGCGACCTCGTGCCAGCCGAACTCCGAGGCACCGCCTATCTGGTTCTCGCCGCCAAAGGCGCGCGCGACCAACTGGCTGCCAAGGCAGATGCCGAGCACCGCGCGATCCCTGTCGGCAAAGTTGCGCGTCAGATCGAGCAGGCCCGAGAAATACGGGCAGAGCTCGTCGTCGAGCGCATTCTGGGCGCCGCCGAGCACCACCATGGCGTCATGCCAGCCGCTATCTTGCGGCAGCGCGTCGCCGCGATACGGCCGGCGCAGGTCGATATCGGCCCCCGCCTCGACAAGCGCCGCGCCGATCTGGCCAAGGCCCTCATTGTCGAAGTTCTGGACGACCAAGACCCGCATCGAAACCTGCTGACATGAAATTGCTGCAGCGAGCGATATCATGGCGTCAGCATTGCAGCCAACAGGGAACGCCTATGCCACTGCAAAACCGGGTCGACCCGTTCGGCGCCATCCATGCCGTGCCGGAGCGCGGCCTGTTCATGGGCAATCGCGGCATCATTCACGACCCCGAGACGAGAACGCTGTTGAAGAAGCGCTGGGCGCTGCAAGCCTGGATCATCTGTGTCTGCGAATACGGCGACGTGCGGCGCGAGCCGATGGGGCGCAACCGGCAAAGCGACGACCAATTGGGCGGCAAGGCCGGCTGGACCGAGCTGTTTTTCCTCGACGAGGTGACGGCACTTGCCGCCGGGCACCGGCCCTGCTTCTTCTGCCGGCGCGAGCGGGCCAGGGATTTTGTCCAGCGCTTCGGCGACGCCTTCGGCCTTGCCGAGCCACGCGCGCCGCAGCTCGACAAGCGCCTGCACAAGGAGCGCCTGGCATCGGGCGGGCGGGCGCCGCGACTGAAACCGGAGGCGCTTGCGGACTTGCCGGACGGCTCGATGATCTCGTCAGGAAACAGGGCGTACGCCCTGTTTGACGGCGCCGCGCTGCCCTGGAGTTTCGGCGGCTATGGCGATCCGGTGGGATTCGGCGATTTTACCCACGGTCCAATCGGCATGCTCACGCCGGCGACAACTGTTTCCGTGCTGAAGCGTGGCTACAGACCTGTCTGGCACGCCAGCGCGGAGGCTTGACGCCGGCGACGGCCTCGCCCATTCCTCGGCAATGCGCGCCAATTACAAGATGCAGCGGCTATTCGTGCCGGACGAACTTGGACCGGATATCGAGTTCGACGTCGGCCAGCAGCAGAGCCATTATCTCTCGCATGTGCTGCGGCTCGGCGAAGGCGCCGAGGTTCTGGTCTTCAACGGGCGCGACGGCGAATGGTCGGCGGCAATCGCCGCGAAATCGAAGAAGGCGTTGCGCCTGAAGGCGATGGAGTTGCAGCGGCCGCAGCCGCCGCTGCCCGATCTCGTCTATTGCTTCGCGCCGCTGAAGCAAGGGCGGCTCGACTACCTCGTGCAAAAGGCGGTGGAGATGGGCGCCGGCATCCTGCAGCCGGTCATCACCCAGCACACGCAAGTGGCAAACCCCGGTATCGAGCGCCTGCGCGCCAATGTCGTCGAGGCGGCCGAGCAATGCGGCATATTGGCGGTGCCGGAACTGCGGGAAGCGGAAAAATTCGAGCGCCTGCTGGCGGGCTGGGACCGCGAGCGGCGGCTGATCTTCTGCGACGAGGATGCATCGACCAACAATCCCCTGCCGGCATTGCAGGCGGTGCGGGAGAGAAAGCTCGGTCTGCTGGTCGGGCCTGAGGGGGGCTTTTCCGACGAGGAGCGCAGGATGCTGAGAGCGCTGCCCTTCGTTACCGCCATTCCGCTCGGGCCGCGCATCCTGCGAGCGGATACGGCGGCAGTGGCGGCACTGGCGCTGATCCAGGCGACAATCGGCGATTGGTGATCAATTCCCGTTACCCTCTGGCTCAGGATTTTTCGCTTGATCGGCTACTGACATTTCGTCCATCTAGCGCCGGCAGTGGCCGCGTGTCCTTTCGGACGCGCAAAGGACGCTGTAGCATTTGATTGGGCACCTGATCCCTTCAGAAAATCGAAGCCGGTTTTCGGGGTCATGTGCGGAGGGCTATTATGGCGCGCGATACCACCGATTTCCGGCCGATCGAAGGCGTCGACGAACTCGTCGAGCACCTGGCCGAAGGCAACAAGCCGCGCGACAAATGGCGCATCGGCACCGAGCACGAGAAATTCCCGTTCTATGTCGACGGCAATGCCCCGGTGCCCTATGGCGGCGAGCGCGGCATCCGCGCAATCCTCGAAGGCATGCAGGACAAACTCGGCTGGGACCCGATCATGGATGCCGGCCGCATCATCGGACTGGTCGAGCCGACCGGTCAGGGCGCGATCTCGCTGGAGCCAGGCGGCCAGTTCGAGCTGTCCGGCGCGCCGCTGGAGACGATCCACCAGACCTGCCGCGAAGGCAATGCGCATCTGGCGCAGGTGCGCGAGATCGCCGAACCGATGGGCATTCGTTTTCTCGGCCTTGGCGGCAGCCCGAAATGGTCGCTGGCCGAGACGCCGAAAATGCCGAAATCGCGCTACGAGATCATGACCCGCTACATGCCCAAGGTCGGCACCAAGGGCCTCGACATGATGTACCGGACCTGCACGATCCAAGTGAACCTCGACTTCGAAAGCGAAGCCGACATGCGCCGCAAGATGCAGGTGTCGCTGAAATTGCAGCCACTGTCGACGGCGCTGTTTGCCAACTCGCCCTTCACCGAAAGCCGGCCGAACGGCTTGCAGAGCTGGCGCGGCGAGATCTGGCGCGACACCGACAATCAGCGCTCCGGCCTGCTCGAATTCTGCTTCTCGCCCGATTTCGGCTTTGCCGATTATGTCGAATGGGCGCTCGACGTGCCGATGTATTTCGTCATCCGCGACGGCCAGTACCATGACATGACGCACATCACCTTCCGCCAGTTCATGGCGGGGGCTGCCCGTGACGAACTGCCGGACGGGCTGCCGACGATGGGCGACTGGGCGAACCATCTGTCGACCCTGTTCCCGGACGTGCGGCTGAAGCGCTTTCTCGAAATGCGCGGCGCCGATGGCGGGCCGTGGCGGCGCATCTGCGCGCTGCCGGCCTTCTGGGTCGGGCTGCTCTACGACGCGGCAGCGCTCGACGCGGCCGAGGCGCTGACCTCGAGCTGGAGCTATGACGAAGTGCTGGCGATGCGCAACGCGGTGCCGCAACAGGGCATTTCGGCGCCCTTCCGCAACACGACGTTGCGCGAGATCGCCCGCGACGTGCTCGTCATCTCGCGCATGGGACTGAAGAACCGTGGCCGCAAGAACCGCGACGGCTACGACGAGACCTCGTTCCTCAACACGCTGGACGAGGTCGTCGCGCGCGGCACGACCAGCGCCGAGGAGATGCTCTCCGCCTACCACACACGCTGGGGCGGCTCGATCGAGCCGGTATTCATGGAATACGCGTATTAACGCTTCCCTGTCCGCATGAGCCACGGTCCGGCAAATTCGCTTCAATCAGTGATGGAAACGAACTAGGCTTCTCCAACGAGGATTTTCCCGGAGGAGAAAACAATGCCTTCCTTGTTCGATATTCTGGCACAGGCCCAGAATGGCAACGGCATGCAGGCGCTGGCCCAGCAGTTCGGGCTGTCGCAGCAGCAGACGCAGGCGGCGGTCGCGGCGCTGCTGCCGGCCTTTTCGCAGGGGCTCAAGCGCAACACGGCGGACCCTTACGGGCTCGGCTCCTTCATGACGGCGATGGCCAGCGGCCAGCACGCCAAATATTTCGAGGATGCAAGCCGGGCTTTCTCGCCGCAGGGCCTCGATGAGGGCAACGGCATTCTCGGCCATCTGTTCGGCTCGAAGGACCTGTCGCGGGCCGTTGCCAACCAGGCCGCGCAGGCGAGTGGCGTCAGCCAGCAGGTGCTGCAGCAGATGCTGCCGGCAATCGCCTCGATGATGATGGGCGGGCTGTTCAAGCAGACCACCAACCAGCTAGGCGGACAGATGCATGCGGCAGGCAGTGGCGGCAATCCGCTCGGCGAACTCATCGAGCAGATGATGCGGCAGGCGGGCGGCGGCAGCCAGGCACCGGCCCCTCAGCCTGCGGCCCCCACGGATAACCCGCTCGGCAAGGTGCTACAGGATATGTTCGGCGGGCAGCAGCCGCAACAGACGCAGAGCCCTTACGGCGACAACCCGCTGGGCAAGGTGTTGCAGGACATGTTCGGCGGCGGGCAGCAGCCGCAGAACCAACCCCAGCAGACACAGAACCCTTATGGTGACAATCCGCTCGGCAAAGTACTGCAGGACATGTTCGGCGGTGGCGCACAACAGTCTCAGCCGCGTCAGGCGCCGCACCAACCCCAGGCGCCGCAGCCGCAGGCCAATCCGAGCGGCAGGCCGAGAAACCCGTTCGACGACCTGTTCGGCAAAATGTTCGAGACAGGCGCCCAGCAGCGCGACGACTACCAGAAAGGCATGGAGTCGATCTTCGACCAGTTCAAGCAAGGCATGGGCCGGCGCTAGACCAGACACCGGCAACCAATCATCAGTGCCGCTCAAAAAAGAAAGCCCGGTCCTGGGAGGACCGGGCAGCGCGCAGGCTGGCCGGGGGGATCCGGCAGGGAGTGGGGAGCCTGCGTAACTTGGTGGCGTCGTGCCTCAAGAGGTTCAATGCGACCAAAATCGCGAATTTGTGCGATCACACCACCTTGCGGGCAAGATCCTCGATCGTTTCGGCGCGCTCGATGGCGATGACGCGAAGCCTTTCTGTCGGATCTCGGCCAAAGGGTACACCGACAGCGACGTGCAGGTCGGCGCGGGTCAGGCCGATGTCGGCGAGCTCGGCATCCGACATCTCGCCGAGGCGATAAAAGGCGCGGCGGTTTTTCCAGGCGCGGTAAACATTGGCAGCGGCATTGGCCACGCGCGTCGCAACGGCCGGACGCGAGGTGATGCGCGAGGTCTCGGTAGCGAAATCAAACGTAGCCATGTCGGTCTCCTTCACATTCGAACGGGCGAAACCGGTCGATCGGGCGCTGGCAACAGCGGCCGTTCCGGCTTCGATTCACATGCGTTCATGTGGACAATCGGAATTTGCCATGGCCCGATTGATTAATCCAACGAATGTTTCTAATCTTTAGCATCAGCATCAATGATGGATTAGGCCAATGAAAGCGCCGCTCGATCTCGATCAGTTGCAGACCTTCATCTCGATTGTCGACACCGGCAGCTTTACCCGCGCGGCGGAAGCGGTGCATCGCACCCAGTCGGCGGTGTCGATGCAGATGCGGCGGCTGGAGGAACGGATCGGCAAGCCGCTGTTCGAAAAAGACGGCCGCACCAACAGGCTGACCGAGGAAGGCGATAGACTGCTCTCCTACGCAAGGCGGCTGCTCTATCTCAACAAGGAAACACTGGCCGCCTTCGACGACCGCCGGCTCGAAGGCACCATCCGCATCGGCACGCCGGATGACTATGCCGACCGCTTCCTGCCAGAGATCATGGCGCGGTTTGCCCGCTCCAACCCGCATGTCGAACTGACCGTTATCTGCGAACCGACGCCGGGACTGGTCGAACACATCAAGCGCGGCAATCTCGACCTGGCGCTGGTGACGCACAATGACGCGCGCGGCCAGTCGGAAGTGGTGCGGCGCGAACCGCTGCTGTGGGTTACCTCGGCCAACCACGCGACGCATGAGCAGCCGATCCTGCCGATGGCCTTCGGCCGGCCGAACTGCATCTGGCGGCGGGCGGCCGCCGACGTGCTCGACCAGCAGAGCCGCGACTATCGCATCCTGTTCACCAGCTTCTCTGCCACCGTCATCGCCGCGGCGGTGCTTTCCGGCCTGGCGATCTCGGTGCTGCCGGAATGCGCGCTGCGGCCCGGCATGCGGGTGCTGGGCGAGGCCGACGGTTTCGGCGCCCTGCCCGATTGCCGCATCGGCATCATGCGCGGCCAGACCTCGCGGCCGGAGATCGTCGACGCGCTTGCGCGCCACATTTCGGAAAGCCTCGACAATATTTCCGTGCCGCTCGGCGAAGAGACCGGCACGTTCGATTTCGCCGCCCTCGCCTTCGCCAAGATGAAACGGACGAAGCCGAACCAGATCCTGCCGGGCTGGTGATCGCGCGATTGGGGCCGACATCGAACACGGCCGCCTTGACGGCGGCCAACAACCGTTCCCCAATCGGCCGATGAGCGACGCAGCACCCGAATCACGCACCAACGCCACTGAGTATACGGTGAGCGAGATTTCCGGCGCGCTGAAGCGCACGGTCGAGGACGTCTTCGGCAATGTACGAGTGCGCGGCGAGATTTCCGGCTATCGCGGACCCCATTCCTCCGGCCATGCCTATTTCTGCCTGAAGGACGATCGCGCGCGGCTCGATGCCGTGGTGTGGAAGACCACGATGAGCCGGCTGAAATTCCGTCCCGAGGAAGGCATGGAGGTGATCGCCACCGGCAGGCTCACCACCTATCCCGGAAAATCCAACTACCAGATCGTCATCGACAATCTCGAGCCGGCCGGTGCCGGTGCGCTGATGGCGCTGCTGGACGAGCGCAAGCGCCGGCTGCAGGCGGAAGGGCTGTTCGACGCGGCCCGCAAGCGGCGTCTGCCGTTCATGCCGCGCGCCATCGGCGTGGTCACCTCGCCAACAGGTTCGGTGATCCGCGATATTATCCACCGCATCAAGGACCGGTTCCCGCTGCACGTGCTCGTCTGGCCGGTGCGGGTGCAGGGCGAGACGGCGGGCGCGGAAGTGACCGCTGCCGTCAACGGCTTCAATGCACTGGCTTGGGACGGCGCCATCGCGCGGCCCGATCTGTTGATCGTGGCGCGCGGCGGCGGCAGCCTGGAGGATCTGTGGGGCTTCAACGACGAAGCGCTCGCCCGGGCCGTCGCCGCTTCGGGTATTCCCGTGATTTCCGCGGTCGGCCACGAGACCGACTGGACGCTGATCGATCTGGCAGCGGATGTGCGGGCGCCGACGCCAACAGGCGCCGCCGAGATCGCCGTACCGGTCAAAGTCGATCTCGAAGCGACGCTTGCCGGCCTTGGCGCGCGGTTGAAGACCGCACTGTCGCGCAATTTCGAACGCAAGCGGCAGGCGGCGCGCGCAGCCGCCCGGGCGCTGCCCTCGCCCGACCAGTTGCTGGCGCTGCCGCGGCGGCGCTTCGACGAGGCGACGAGCCGGCTCGGCCGGGCGCTGTCGGTCAGCGTCGAGCGCAAGCGGGCCAGGCTTCTGGGCCAGCGTCTGACACCGGCGACCTTGTCGCGGCGCATGAACGAAGCCCGCACACTGACCCGCCGCGACCTCGCCCGAGCGCAAGCGGCGTTCTTCGCCATCGTGCGCGAGCGTCGGGCACGGTTTTCGCGCACGGCCGCCAGACTGTCACCGGCGCCGATCGCCAGACGGCAGAAACTGCAAGGCGATGCCCTGCTGGCACTGACACGGCGGCAGGACCAGGCGATTTCGCGGCGGCTGGACCGTCTGCGTGGAAAACTGACGCAGGCCGATCGATTGCTGGCGACGCTGTCGCACAAGGCCGTGCTGGCGCGAGGGTTCGCACTGGTCAAGGATGCGGACGGCGCGGTGGTCAAGCGTTCGGCGGAGGTCGTGTCGGGAATGGCGCTTTCGCTGGAGTTCGCCGACGGCACCGCCGATGCCGTCGCCATCAGTGGCACGGCGCGGCCGAAGGCGATTGCCAAGTCGGCAGCCAAGCTCAAGGCGCCGGGCAGCCAAGGCTCGCTTTTCTGAGGAAGACCAAGGCGCTTTTCTGAGGAAGAAATGACCGATCCGCATCTTACGACGCCCTCGGGCAAACTGCGTGCACGCGCCCTCGATATCCCATTCGAAGGCACCCCAGGCCGCTTCAATGCCATCACCGATGTGCCCGGCGTGACGGTCGGCTATACGACGCTGATCTCAGGGGACGGGCCGCTCGTTGTCGGCAAGGGTCCGGTACGCACCGGCGTGACCGCGATCCTGCCAAGGCCCAGAGACGAGTTGGCCGTCCCGGCGTTCGCCGGCGTGTTCAGCGCCAATGGCAATGGCGAACTGACCGGCTCGCATCTGATAGAGGAGCTCGGAGCGTTCAATCTTCCCATCACCATCACCAACACGCATTCCTGCGGCGTCAGCCGCGACGCAACGTTGCGCTGGATGCAGACGGTGCTGCCGCACGCGCTCGACAGCGCTTGGGCACTGCCGGTGGCGGGGGAGACTTATGACGGCTTTCTCAACGACATCAACGGCCATCATCTGAGCTTCGAGCATGTGTTTTCCGCGCTCGATACGGCTGAAAGCGGGTCGATCGAAGAGGGCAGCGTCGGCGGCGGCACAGGCATGATCACCTTCGGCTTCAAGGCAGGGTCCGGCACATCCTCGCGCAGCGTCGACTGGAACGGAGAGCGTTTCACGATCGGCTGCTTCGTCCAGTCGAATTTCGGTGCAAGGCGAAACCTCGTCATCCGTGGCATCAGGGCCGGAGCGGAACTCGCCGAACCGGCGATCCGGGACAACACGCCGCGAGCCGAAAAGAGCTCGATCATCGCGATCGTCGCCACCGATGCGCCATTCATGCCGCACCAGTTGAAACGGCTGGCGAAACGCGTGCCGCTCGGCGTCGCGCTGACCGGCGGCTATGGATACAATTCATCCGGCGATATTTTTCTGGCGTTCAGCACGGCCAATGCCGATGCGGCGCGCGGCGCGGCCGGCAAATTGGCCAGCGCCGGTTACATACCGGATGCCGACATCAACCCGTTCTTCGACGCCGTCATTCAGAGCGTGGAAGAAGCAATCCTCAATGCTTTGGTCGCCAACGAAGACATGAGCGGGCGCGATGGCAATTTCGTGCCGGCGTTGCCGAAAACATGGCTCGAGGAGAGATTTGGCAAAGCTGCGCGGCGATGAGACCGCGCAACTGCATCAGACAGGCAATGTTCGCCCGGCAGGTTTTGCCGGAGGCGTCCGTCAGCCGGCAGGCTTGTTGGAATTCCGCTCGTCCTGCTCGGCCTCGGCCGCCTCTTCGAGCCTCGAAGCAATGAGCTCCTGAATGTCGCCGACCTCTTCCTGAATATCCTCCAGGGGTATGCCGGCTTCGGCAGCCTTGGCCGCGCATTCCCTGGCGAGGGTCTCGGCCTGCTTCTCGATTCTGGCTGGCGAGGGCTGGCAGTGGACTTTTTCGCCAATCCACCCGCGCAAGAACTCGATCGCGTGTTCACTCATACTGCTGTTTCCCTAGCGGCTATGCCGATTGGTAATCATAAACGTCGGCATCTTCGAAAAGATGCGTGCTGCCATTCGAGCCGAGTCGGCTTCGCCCGGCAAGCCGAACTTGTCCGAGGTCCACAGAGCCGAAGGGAATGGAGGGTTCAAGGAGCACGTTCTAGTTCTTGAGGACTGATTCTCTCGAGGAAACTCGTTCGACCCGCGCTATTGTTTCTATTTGCTTTTTTTCGGTTTTCAAGCCGTTTTAGATCACAATAGATGTCACAATAGCTAGCACATTTACCGCGCTCTCGCTGGCACGACGTAAAAGGCGAGCCGTCAAAGCCGCCGCTATATAGTGACAACCATTTGCAATGTCGACTCCGCTCCCGGTCCTGCTTCTTTCCGCCGCGCTTGCTGGGAGAGATGTGGTGTGACCGGCCTTGCAGTGCAAGCTGCCGAGCGCCTCATGCGAGGCATGCAATAGCGTCTTGTGGAACCCTGAAGTGCTTGTCTCAGGGTGGCTCTCTATCGCTGGCGGTAAAGGATCATGCCGGCATGATGGAGGACGCCTTCGACGAACTCACCATCCGCGGTGAAGCCCGTATCGTCCCAGTATTCTATGTGGTTGCCCCGCACTTCGTAGCGTCCCCGGTAGGCGCTCTCGCGGTCACCGCGCGCTTCGTCATAACGGCCGTTCGGCAGGAGTTCGTGCCTGATATGGCGATCCCCGGTGACCCACAGTCCGACATAAGGATGATCTTGCTGCGTCATTGGTTCCCCTGCAAGGATTGGAGTTGAAGGAAGGGTCAGGCCGGCTGGAGCTACAGCAAGGGCAATACCCGTAAGCACTGCGGTCAAAGTGGATGGCATCAATGCGCCGCCTTCGTCGGACGCACGACAATCTCGTTGACGTCGACATCGTCGGGCTGTTCGAGTGCGTAGCGCACTGCCCTGGCGATGGCATCGGGTTGCAGGGCAATAGCACGCCAGGTTTTCATGGCGGCGGCAGCGGCTTCGTCGGAGATCGTGTTCGCCAGCTCGCTTTCCACCACGCCGGGATGAATGCAGGTTACCCGGATATCGTCACTCTCCTGGCGGAGCCCATCGGAAATCGCGCGGACAGCGTATTTCGTTGCGCAATAGACGGCAGCCATGGGCGAGACGGCCAGTGCGCCAATGGAACCGATATTGATGATATGCCCGGAGCCACGTGCCGTCATCTCAGGGAGCACCGCCGCGATGCCGTACAGAACACCCTTGACGTTGACGTCCACCATCAGCTCCCACTCGTCGACCTTCATGGCTGCCATGGCCGACAGCGGCATGATGCCCGCATTGTTGACGATGACATCGACCTGGCCCCATTCGGCCAGGGCGGCATCGGCGAATGCTGCGACGTCCGCCCTCCTGGTGACGTCGAGCGCTCGCACGCGAACCGTTCCACCAGCCGCCTCGATTTCTGCCGCAAGCGCTTCAAGGCGGTCGGTGCGCCGCGCGCCGAGCATCAGCTTTGCACCTGCCGCGCCAAGTTCGCGGGCGATGCCAGCACCGATGCCGCTGGAGGCACCGGTGATCAGAACAACTTTGTTCATGGTCATCGTAGATGATCCTTTTGGTTTCGTGATTATTTGACGATGTGAAGGGATGGCGTGCGGATGAGCTCCCGCGGCGCGCCGGCCCTATTGGGGTCACTGGGCGGTGTAGCCGCCATCGACCAGAAGCAGGGCCCCGGTGATGAAGCTGGATGCCGGCGAGGCAAGAAAGGCGATGGCCTCGGCAACTTCTTGCGGCTGGCCGATCCGGCCGATCGGATGCGCGCTGCCGAAGCTGCGCAGCATCTCCCGGCCATTCTCCACCACACCTTCCATGATGTCGGTTTCGATCACGCCAGGGGCAACGGCGTTGCAGCGAATGCCCATACGCCCATATTCGATCGCGATTACCTTGGTCAGCTGTGCGACAGCCGCCTTGGAGGAGGCATAGGCCGCCTGCGTCTCGAAGGCCGCGACGGCCGAGATCGATGAGACATTGACGATCGCGCCGCCACCACCGGCGGCCATCAGTTCCACAGCGGCACGGGCGGTGACGAAGCTGCCGCGCGCGTTGATCTGCAGAATGCGGTCGTAGTCGTCGACCGAGGTCTCCGTCAGACGTTTGTTGAGCGTGCGACCGGCATTGTTCACGACGATGTCAAGGCGCCCGAAGCGCTTCGCCGCGAGCTCGACCGAGCGTCTGGCCAGATCCTCGTCGGCGACGTCGCCGACCAGGGTTGCCACGTCCTCGGCTTCCAATTCGCGTACGGTGTCGCTGAGATCGCTTGCCACGATCCGGGCACCCCGCGCACGCAGCAGCTCCGCCGTGCAGCGACCGATGCCGCGTGCCGCGCCGGTCACGAGGGCGACTTTTCCATCCAGGTCCCAGGAGGAAGGGAGTGATGTCATCGGATATCTCCTTGTCGGTCGGCTTCGGCTTGGATCGGGAGGATCAAGCCTTCTTGCCGTTGCGACAGAGATAGAGCCAGGGCATTGTCGCGATAAGCCGCCCATTGTTAACCTCTAAGATAAGTCTTGCTAACCAATGGACATCGATCTCAATGCAATTGCCGTCTTCGTCACGGTGGCCGAGGAACGCAATTTTCGCGCTGCGGCGGACCGGTTGGGCGTGACGCGCTCAGCGGTCAGCCAGAGCATCCTCAGGCTTGAACAGCGCCTTGGCATCGCATTGCTGCAGCGCACGACACGCAGCGTCAACCTGACCGAAGCGGGCGAGCGCCTGCTGGCGAGCGTCGCACCGGCGATCGCCGACGTGAACGCGGCAGTCGAAGCCACTACGGAGTTTCTGGACCGCCCGCGCGGCCTGCTGCGGATCGCGGTTTCGTCGATCGCAGAGGCCTTCCTGTCAGGACCGTTGCTGGCGTCCTTCACCGAAACGTTTCCCGAGGTGCATCTGGACATCGTAGTGACAGACGAGGAGTTCGACATCGTGGCCGAAGGCTATGATGCCGGGGTCAGGCTCGGCGAAGTGATCGAGCAGGACATGATCGCCGTGCCGGTATCGGGCGATCAGCGGCAGATGGCCGTCTGCGCTCCGCGCTATCTCGAAAAGTTCGGAGCACCCGCCCATCCGCGCGAGCTTGTGGCTCATCGCTGTATCGGCTGGCGGCCGGCGCCGGGAGTTTCGCCCTATCGGTGGGAGTTTGGCGAGGACGGGCGCGAATTCGACGTGGCGGTTGCGCCCGAGATCACGACCAACGACATGTGGCTGATGATCCGGCTGGCGGTTGCAGGCGCTGGGATCACGTTCGGCATGGCGGATACATTCCGCCCCTGGATTGACCGCGGCGAGCTTGTACCAATCCTCGACGGCTATTTCCCGCCGTTTGCGGGTTTCTATCTCTATTTCCCCAGCCGACGGAATGTCGCGCCGAAGCTGAGAGCCCTCGTGGACCACCTGCGCGGCGCGCGTCAGGCGCGGGACCGTGGGTGAGGCAACCGGTCATAAGACCGCTTTAGCAGTATTTTGCCGGTCAGAAGTGTGGCTGAAAGGTGATGGTACCGTTGGCTGGGATCGAACCAGCGACCTCCGGATCCACAATCCGGCGCTCTAACCATCTGAGCTACAACGGCACGTTTTGCCAGAGCGGGATCGAGATGAAACGTTCGGGACCCGCTCTGTCGTTCGGCGATGCGTCCATACGGGCTATCGGAGTTTAATTCAAGGCTTTTGGCAAGGCAAAAGCTCGCTCCGGCATCGCGTCGTTTTCCGCCGGACAAAGAAAAGGCCGGCGGGAGGAGGTGCCGGCCTTTTCCTGTTACGAGCCAGCGGGAGGAGGTGCTGGCTGGTTACCCCGGTGAGCAGAGGGAGGAGGTTCCACCCGCCGGGTATTCACTTAAACCACTATATCGCACATCTATTTGTCTGACGAAATGCGACCTTTTGATGCATCGTTAGACTATGTGCAAATACTAGGCGATCTTGATTTCTTTCACGGCCTTCTCGAAGGCGGTCTTGATCGGCTTGGATACGTCCTCGGCCGCCTTGGCAGCAACCGCCTGGAAGTCCTTGGCCTGCTCGACGGTCATTTCGACGCGCTTGCGCAGGAAAGCGGTCTGCAACTCGACGACTTCCGACAGCGACTTGGCGCCGATCAGCGCTTCGAAATGCGAGAAGCCGGCTTCGGCATTGGCGCGCAGGGCGGCGATGGTCTTGAGCGACAGGTCGCTGGAAACGGACTTGGCGGTCTCGTAGGTCGACTCCAGAGCCTTCTGGGTCTCCTCGGCGCCGGTCTTCAGCTTGGCATAGGCCTCTTTCGACTGCTCGACGCCCTTTTCGGCGAAGGCGCGGATCTGGTCAGTGGCCTTGGAAGCGTCGAAGCTCGGGAATTCAACGTTTTCGATCGTTTCAGCGGTCTTGGTCCTGGACATTTTCCATCCTTTTCAGCGGCAGCGGCTTTGACGAAAAGCCGTCTCGTTCATGTATCATGGCAATATAAAGGCAATTTTTGTGCATTGCAACATGTTTGTTGCATCGCACCATATATTATTTGTTCGTGGCGTTAACCACGCGCCTAGAGATTCCATTGGTTGCACGCTATGACTTGTGGACCTTCGCGCCGTCGGCTTTTATTAACAAAGCGTTAACCGCAAATTGCCCGCTCTGTGAGGGTCGCCAAACGCATGCCGGCTGAAAACTACTCCTTCCTCGATGTCGCCGTGCTCGACGCGGTCCGCCTGCGCTTCGCCGCAGGCGACGCGATCGCTATTCTGTCGGCCGATCTCGAGCAGGTGATCTGGGCCAACGGCCCCGGCGCAGCGGTATTCGGCTATCCCGACATCGGCGCGATCATCGGCGCCTCGGCAGGTTTGCCGCTGATCGCCAGGCGCCAGATCATGGCAACCAGCGGTTTTCCGCAGATCGGCCGCGACCGTGCCATCACGGTCCGGCTGGCGACCGGCCTGACCAGCCGCGCGGTCGGCTTCCTGGCCAGCGCAGTGACCATGCCCGATGGCGAGGAAGCAATCATGCTGGCGCTGCCGGCGGCGCAGACCGGCTCGCGCAGCGCCGCCGAGATCGCCGATCGCGCCATCGGTGGTCTTACGGAAGACGGCCACTACATCGCCTTTGTCGACGCCAAGGGCAATATCGACGCCGCATCGGACGGCTTTTCGGCACTCGGCATCCGGCCTGAGACGCTGGCCGCGCTTGTCGCCGACGTGGCGAGCGAGAGCGACCGCATCGTCAAGCGCCTGGTCCCGGGTGGATCCAGCTCCTATCCGGCGGGCCTTGCCCGGCTGACGGACGAGCGGCACCTGCTGGTGGTGATCGACGAGGACCGGCTCGACGGCGAGGCCCCTGATGGCGAGCGCGCCGGGGGGGAAACCGGCAGCGAAGCAGCAACGGCACCGAGCGGTGGCGATCTTCCCCGGCCGACGGGCCAAGACAACGAGCCGCCAATCGCCAGGATGGGCGCGGCGGAGATCGACCTTGCAGCGATGGAAGGCACCTCAGCATCGGCGGAGCACGAAGCTGTCGACGCGGCTGACAATCAACACACGGTTGGCGAAACGCCGACCCAGCATGACCATTGGTACTTCAATGCCGGCGACGACGCGCAGGTCCCGCCCGGGGCGGCTGCGTCCGGTAAAGCCGAGACCAGCCCGGACGCTTCGCAGGCCGGCGCGGATACTTCGCCGGAAAGCGCCGCAAAAGCCACCAAAGCCGCCTCCCCGGCCGAACGCCGCGCTTCCGCGATCGATCGCACCGCCGCACCCATGCGTTTCGTCTGGCGTACCGACGCGGAGGGCCGGTTCAGCGCCCTGTCGCCGGAATTTGCCGAACTCGTCGGCAAGCCTGCCGCCGACGTGATCGGGCGCCGCTTCGAGGATGTTTCGGCCGCCTATGGCCTCGATGCCTCTGGCGAGATTGCCGGCCTGCTCGAACGGCGCGACACCTGGTCCGGCCGCTCCGTGCTGTGGCCGGTCGCCGGCACCGATCTGAAGATACCAGTCGATCTGGCGGCGCTCCCGGTTTACAGCCGCAGCCGGGTTTTCGAAGGTTTTCGCGGTTTCGGCGTCGCCAGGAGCGGCGATGCGGTGGTCGATCCGGATGCCGTCGGCATGGCCCTTGTCGCCGAGGAAAAGCCCGCCGCGAGCGTCGGGCCGGAAGCCGTTGAACCTGCCCCGGCGACACCGAAACCCGCCGATCCGTTCAGGGGCGAAGTGCCGGCGTTGACCATCGTGCCAAAGCCGGAGCGGCGCTTTGCCGACAAGGTGATCCGGCTGGCCGAGCACCGGCAGCCGGCCAACGACAAGGGCCTGTCGACGCTGGAACGCAGCGCGTTTCGCGAGATTGGCGAGCGTCTCAAGAAGGACAGCACCCCGGCCGAAGAACAGCCCAGCGCCGGAAAGCAGAAGCCGGTTGAGAAAGTCGAGGCAGCCGGCAATGCCGACGAGCCAAAGCTGAAAGGAGCCGGCCCGACGGACAAGGGTGAGATGCCGGAACCAGGTCCGGAAAGCGAGGCGGCTGCCGCCGAACCACCCGAGGCCGATGCCGAGGACCAGAAGGACCTCGCCCGGCTCGACAGCGAGCAGCCGGATGAGGCGGTAGCAGAGGCGCAAGCCGGCGAACCCGTCACTCGCCCTGTTTCCGGATCGCTGCTCGACTATGCCAACCGCGAACCCGGCGATGAAGCGCAGGAAGGCGACGAGCCCAGCACCGACCGTCGAACGATCGTCGCCGAAGCGCCGCGGGATGGCGACGACGATAGCACGACGGCCGAAGATTTTCGTGACGCCGAGGACAGCGAGGATTGGTCCGAGGACAGCGCAGCCGACGCTGCCGGCCAGGTGCCGCCCGTCGAGCGGCCGCAGGCACCACCGCTCAAACTCGGCGGCTTCGTGCCGTCGGCGTTTGCCGGAGCGGACAACAAGGGGCCGGATACCTCGATCCTCGGCAAGCTGCCGGTGCCGGTGCTTATCCATTCCGGCGATCAACTGTACTACGCGAACGACGAATTCCTCGGCTTGACCGGCTATGCGACGCTCAACGCCCTGGACGAGGCGGGCGGGCTCGGCGCGCTGTTTGCCGACCCTTATGCCGACGACGGCAGTTCGGAGGGCGGCGACCGCGCATTGCGGCTGAGGACGCGCGACGGTCAGGAGTTTCCGATCGACGCGATTTTGCGCTCCGTCCCGTGGGGGAACGGCAAGGCACTGATGCTGGTCGTACGCCGTTCCGGCGACGACGAAGCAGCAGCCATTCCGCATGGCGCTGCCGACGACCAAACGCAGCCGGATGTTTCCGAGCTCAAGGCGCGCATTGCCGAAATGCGCACCATCATCGACACCGCCACCGACGGCGTCGTGCTGATCGGCCGTAACGGAACGATCCGTTCAATTAGCCGTCCGGCGGAAGCGCTGTTCGGCTTCGACAGCGACGAGGTGACCGGCAAGCCGTTCGTCTCGCTGTTTGCGATCGAAAGCCAGCGCGCGGCGCGTGACTATCTCGAGGGGTTGTCGGAGCCCGGCGTTGCAAGCGTGATGAACGATGGCCGCGAGGTGATCGGGCGCGAGGCGCAGGGGCGTTTCATTCCGCTGTTCATGACCATCGGCAGGCTGCCCAACGACAGCGGCTTCTGTGCGGTGGTGCGCGATATCACCCAGTGGAAGCGGGCCGAAGAGGACTTGACCCAGGCGCGCGCGGTCGCCGAACGCGCCTCGTCGCAGAAGACCGATTTTCTGGCCCGCATCAGCCACGAGATCCGCACGCCGCTCAACGCCATCATCGGCTTTTCCGAGCTGATGGTCGACGAGAAATTCGGGCCGGTGGCCAATGACCGCTATCGCGACTATCTGCGCGACATCAACCGTTCGGGCAACCACGTGCTCGATCTGGTCAACGACCTGCTCGACATTTCGAAAATCGAGGCCGGCCAGCAGGAGATGGCCTATGAGGCGGTGTCGCTTAACGACACGCTGGCCGAAACCGTGGCGATGATGCAGCCGCAAGCCAACCGGGAACGCGTCATCATCCGCTCCAGCTTCGCCTCACGGCTGCCGGAAGTGGTGGCCGATCTGCGCAGCGTGCGGCAGATCGCGCTCAACATCCTGTCGAACGCCGTCCGCTACACGCAGGCCGGCGGCCAGGTGATCGTGTCGACGGCCTACGAGCTCTCCGGCGATGTCGTCATGCGCGTGCGCGATACCGGCATCGGCATGAGCCCGTCCGAGATCGAGCAGGCGCTGAAGCCGTTCAAGCAGATCAATGCGCTGAAGCGCGGCCGCGGCGACGGCACCGGTCTTGGGCTGCCGCTGACCAAGGCGATGGTCGAAGCGAACCGGGCCCGGTTCACCATCAACTCGACGCCCGGCGAGGGAACCCTGGTCGAAGTCGCCTTTCCCTCGACCCGTGTGCTCGCCGGTTAGCTATGGTTGCGCAAAGAAAAAGGCGTCCAACAGGACGCCTTGAGAAATTGGAATTGCTGTCACAACGGGGCTTGAGCGAATCAGATCCTCTCGGGGCTAAGAGGAACGGGATTTCTCCCTCAAGTTACGCACGACTATCGATGCCGGGCCTTAACAAATCCTTACCGGCACGCCGGAAAATTTACCAATGTGTACCACTCATGAAATCTAGGTAAATTCCGAAGAGATAATTTGTTAACGATACCTGAGACCTCAAAACGGCTCCCGCCTTGGATCCCGGGTCAGTCGGCAAGCTGCGGCAGGTTGCGGAACAGCTCGAGCGCTTCGGGATTGGCGAGCGCTTCCTTGTTCTTGATGGCGCGGCCATGCACCATGTCGCGTACCGCGAGCTCGGTGATCTTGCCCGATTTGGTGCGCGGAATATCGCTGACGGCGACGATCTTGGCCGGCACGTGGCGCGGGCTCGCCCCGATGCGGATTTTCGCGCGGATGCGTTTTTCCAGCTCGGCATCGAGCTCGACGCCTGCCGCCAGCCGCACGAACAGCACGACGCGAACGTCATTGTCGAAATCCTGGCCGATGCATAGTGCTTCGAGGATTTCCGGCATTTGCTCGACCTGATTGTAGATCTCCGCCGTACCGATCCTGACACCGCCCGGATTGAGCGTGGCGTCGGAACGGCCATGGATGATCAGGCCGCCATGGGCGGTCCATTCGGCGAAATCGCCGTGGCACCAGACATTGTCGAAACGTTCGAAATAGGCGGCTCGGTATTTCCTGCCGTCAGGGTCGTTCCAGAAGCCGAGCGGCATCGCCGGAAACGCCTTGGTGCAGACGAGCTCGCCCTTCTCCTGGCGGAGCGGCCGGCCGTCATCGTCCCAGACATCGACGGCAAGACCGAGCCCGGGCCCCTGGATCTCGCCGGTCCATACCGGTTCGATCGGCACGCCGAGCACGAAGCAGGAGACGATATCGGTGCCGCCGGAAATCGAAGCCAGATGCACGTCCTTCTTGATGCCTTCGTAGACGAAGCGGAAATCTTCCGGCGATAGCGGCGAGCCGGTCGAGGAGATGGTGCGCACGCTGGAAAGATCATGCGTGCGGGCCGGCTTGAGGCCAGCCTTGCGCACGGAATCTATGAATTTGGCCGAGGTGCCGAAATACGTCATCTTCTCAGCATCGGCGAAGTCGAACAGCGTATTGCCGTCCGGGTAGAAGGGCGAGCCGTCGTAGAGCAGCAAGGTGGCACCCGACGCCAAGCCGGACACCAGCCAGTTCCACATCATCCAGCCGCAGGTGGTGAAGTAGAAGAAGCGGTCGCCGTCGAGCAGGCCGGCGTGCAGCCGTTCTTCCTTGACGTGCTGGATCAGCGTTCCGCCGGCCGAATGGACAATGCATTTGGGGATGCCGGTCGTGCCCGACGAAAACAGGATGTACAGCGGATGCGAAAACGGCAACCTCTCGCAGCTGACAGACCTGGCGGCAAAGGGTGACAGCGCCTCTTCCAGCGCGGCCGCCTTGCCGATGGTCGCCGCGACGTCGAGCGAGGTGCCGAGATAGTCGACAATGAGGACCTTGCGGACGGTGGCGAGCTTGCCCGCCACGGCCGCGACCTTGTCGGCGACTTCGATCGCCTTGCCATTGTACCAGTAGCCGTCCGGCGCGATGAATATGACCGGCTCGATCTGGCCGAACCGGTCGAGAACGCCCTGCTCACCAAAATCTGGGGAGCAGGACGACCAGACGGCGCCGATCGAGGCGGCCGCCAGCATCGCAGCAACGGTCTCCGGCATGTTGGGCATCATCGCGGCGATGCGGTCGCCCTTCTTCACCTTGAGCGACAGGAAAAGCTGCTGCAGGCGCGAGGTCAGCGCATGCAGCTCGTTCCAGGACAGCCGCCGCTCGACCTTGTCCTCGCCGCGAAAAACGATTGCGTCGCCACGCCCGGTTTTCTTGAGGAGATTCTCGGCGAAGTTCAGCTTCGCATCAGGGAAGAAGGTCGCGCCGGGCATCTTGTCGCCATCGATCAGCACGCGTTCGCCCTTGTCGCCGACGATGCCACAAAAGTCCCAGACCAAGCTCCAGAAGGTCTCGCGGTCATCGATCGACCAGCGATGCAGGTCGGCATAGGAGGAGAAAGACTCGCCGGCCATGCTCGCCGCGGCGTTCATGAAGGCGGTCATCGGCGCCGCGTCGATCTGCTCTTGCGTCGGGATCCAGAGCGGTGCGTCGTCAGCCATCATTGTTCCTCCGCAGGCTGCATCGCTTATGCAATATCGCGATGCAGCAGAGCAAGATTTTGTTGGACCGCGCCGGTCAGGGTGTGCGCAAATGCCATCGCCGGGCCATAAAGACTTGAAATGCGTCAGCCGTCGGTTACACCCGTCGGGCGATTTTGCCGGAATGGAAGCATACAGGGCGATATGCCATCACCTTTGATCCGACGCGGAATATGGGCGATCGGCGCAGCCGTCATCGTCATCGCGCTGGTCGTCGCAGCCTTGCCGCTGATCGCCTCGACCCGCATCGTGCGCGACCGCATCGCGTGGGAAATGAGCGCCTGGAGCGGTTTCCGGGTCACCATCGACGGCGCGCCGCGCATCGAGGTCTGGCCGAATTTCCGGGCGATCCTGAGCGACGTGACGCTGTCGCAATGGACAGAGACGGATGCGCCGCCCGTGGTCGAAGCCGAACGGGTCGAGGTCGACCTCTCGGCGATGGCGGCGCTGCGTGGCGACGTGGTGTTTTCGACGGCGCGGCTGGTACGACCGACGATCCGGGTTCAGCGTACCGCGAGCGGGTTTTTCCTGCCTGCGATTCCCAGCGGCGGGCGCATTACGCGTTCGATCGATGCTGCCCGCGCGGTGATCAACACAAATCCCGCCAAGCCGGATCTCGGCAAGCTGCCAACAGATCCGTTCGGCACAGTCGAGTTCAGGGACGGCCGAGTGGTGGCTGCCATCGGCGACAAGGACCAGGAGATATTGAGCAGCCTGAGCGGCCAGGCGAACTGGGCCGCGATGAACAGCAATGCGACGCTGTCGGCGACCGGGATATGGCGCGGCGAAAGTGTTGCCATCGACGCCGCATCGCCGAACCCGCTTGTGTTGTTTGGTGGCGGCACAGCACCGGTCACGTTTTCTTTCAAGGCGGCGCCGGCCAGTTTTTCATTCGACGGCCGCGCCAGCATGTCGGAAAACGGCTATTTCGACGGCCAGGCAAAATTCGCCGCACCTTCGCTCCGACGCGTGCTCGAATGGTCGCAGGCCGGCATCGCGCCCGGTGCGGCAATCGGCTCGATCTCGGTTTCAAGCAAGATCACGGCGACGGCCGGGCGCGTCAAATTCGAAAACACCGCCCTGACCCTCGACAACAACCCCGGAATGGGCGCGCTGGACTTCACCTACGGCGAGGCATTGCCGGTGATCTCCGGCACACTTGCCTTCGATACGCTCGACCTCAGATCATTTCTCTCCGCCTTTGCCCCGGTGCCATCGGCCGGCGGCACCGATCCGGGCGAAATCGATACGAGCTTCGCCGACCGGATCAATCTCGATCTCAGGCTGTCGGCGGCGCATGCCACGGCCGGCGCCATCCAGCTTGCCGACGTCGCCGCCACCGCCCAGGTCAAGAACGGCCTTGCCGTCTTCGACATCTCGGATGCATCCGCCTTTGGCGGCAACGTCCAGAGCAGCGTCCGTTTCGACCGCAAGCCCGCCGGCACCGAAGTCGAGATCCGGCTGCTTGCTTCCGATATCGACGGCGGCGCTTTCGGTACCGCGGCCGGGATGACACGGCTGGTGCCGATCGGCACTGGAACCGTTTCGGTCATCCTCAAGGGGCCTGGCAGAACCTGGGACTCGATTTTCGAAAACGCCAATGGCTCGCTGTCCGCGACGTTCGGCGCGGGTGCGCTGAGCCGGCTTAACCTGCCGGCGTTCCTCAAGCACACCGAACAGGGCGGATTCTTCGCGCTGGACGACGTCTCGGACGGAACGCTGCCGATCGACGGGGCAGAGCTCAAGGCGAGCATTTCGAACGGCGTGGCACGCATCGACAAGGCCGAGGTGAATTCCGCGCAATACAAGATCTGGCTTTCCGGCATTGCATCCTATGCCGGACGCGGGCTGGCACTGTCCGGCGGCATCGTCCGGCCGAGCCAGGCTGCCACGCAGACGAACGCCCAGGGACCCAATCAGTCGTCGTTCTTCGTCGGCGGCACGTGGAGCACGCCGTTCATCTCGCCGATAAGCCGCGGCGTTTCGGGAGAGTAAGCAGCAGCAGCAGCAGCTTCAACCGCGCTGCGCGGCCTGCTCGTCGCGCTGGCGCTGCACTTCGCGGCTCTTGTTGACAAGCGAAGCGATGATCACACCGACGGCGACAACGGCGATCAGGATGGTGCAGGCGGCGTTGATTTCCGGCGTCACGCCGAGGCGAACTTGGCTGTAGATCTTCATCGGCAGTGTCGTGGCGCCGGGACCCGAGGTGAAGCTGGCAATAACCAGGTCGTCGAGCGAGAGCGTGAAGGCCAGCATCCAGCCGGAGACGATGGCCGGCATGATGACCGGCAGCGTGATCTGGAAGAAGGTCCTTACCGGCGGTGCACCGAGGTCCATCGCGGCCTCTTCCAGCGAACGATCGAAGGTGATCAGGCGCGACTGCACCACCACCGCGACGAAGCACATGGTCAGCGTGGTGTGGGCAAGCGTCACCGTCAGAAAGCCGCGGTCGAGGCCGACGGCGACGAAGAGCAGCAGCAGCGACAGTCCGGTGATGACTTCGGGCATGACCAGCGGCGCAAACACCATGCCCGAAAACAGAAGCCGGCCGCGAAAGCGCGTGTAGCGTGTCAAGGTGAGCGCCGCCAGCGTGCCGAGCACGGTCGCCACGGTTGCCGAGATGACGCCGACCCGGGCCGTCACCCAGGTGGCGTCCATCAGACCCCGGTTGTGGAACAGCGAGACGTACCATTTCGTCGAGAAGCCGCCCCAGACGGTGACCAGCTTCGACTCATTGAAAGAGAACACAACGAGCAGGACGATCGGCAGGTAAAGAAAGGCAAAGCCGAGCACGATCGAAATGACGTTGAAGCGGCTCCAGGTGGCGTTCATTGGTCCTGCTCCTGAGCACGCGCCTGGGCCCGCTGGAAAATCATGATCGGCACGATCAGCAGCAGCAGCAGGATGACGGCAACGGCGGACGACACCGGCCAGTCACGGTTGGCGAAGAACTCGTTCCACAGCGTCCTGCCGATCATCAGCGTCTGCGAGCCGCCGAGCAGGTCGGGTATGACGAACTCACCGACGGCGGGAATGATCACCAGGAGGCAGCCGGCGATGACGCCGGGCAGCGACAACGGAAAGGTGATCTTCCAGAAGGCGCTGGTCGGCGGGCACCCGAGATCCTTCGCCGCCTCGATCAGCGTATGGTCCATCTTCTCCAACGACGAATAGAGCGGCAGCACCATGAACGGCAGATAGGAGTAGACGATACCGATGAAGATAGCCGTATAGGTGTTGAGGATTATCAGCGGCTGGCTGATGATGCCGCTGGCGAGCAGCAGCTGGTTGAGCAGGCCCTCGGGCTTGAGGATGCCGATCCAGGCATAGACACGGATCAGGAACGAGGTCCAGAACGGCAGGATCACCAGCATCAGCAAGGTCGGGCGGATCGTCGCCGGAGCGCGCGCCATGCCATAGGCAATGGGATAGCCGACAAGCAATGTCAGGACCGTCGAGATGGCGGCGACGACGACGCTCGTCACATAGGCGTTGAAGTAGAGCGCATCCTTCGTCAGCCACGTGTAGTTGTCGAAATTGAGCGCGCCAACCCCCGAGATGAACCCGGAAATGCCGCCGCGGAAATCGAGCACCGGAGTATAGGGCGGCATGGCGATCGCCGTCTGCGACAGCGAAATCTTGAAGACGATGATGAAGGGGACAAGAAAGAAGAACAGCAGCCAGAGATAGGGGACGATAATGACGAGACGGCTAACGAAAGCCGCGCTCAGCCTGGCCGAGGCGGATTTGCCGGCAGCATTTGCCGGAGAGCTTGTTGCGGCAGTGACAGCGGACATGATCAATCCCTACCGTGTCAGCACGACGCCGGCGTCAGGGCGGAAGGAAATCCAGGCGCGGTCGTTCCAGCTCAGCGGATCCTCGGTGAGGCGTGCCGCGTTCATGGTGCTTGCCCGCACCACCTGACCATCGTCCAGCCTGACGTGATAGACGGTCATGTCACCGAGATAGGCGATATCATAGACCTCGCCCTGGATGGCATTGACGGCACCGGCGGGTTTCGTCGAGGACACCTTGATCTTCTCCGGCCTGATGGCGAAGGTAACGGATGTCCCGGCGGCGGCACTGCCGGCGTTTTCGGTTCGGATGGTGATGCCGTTGCCGGCATCGATGCTTGCGCTGCCGGCCTCGCCAGCCGCGATCCTCCCGTCGAACATATTCACGTTGCCGACGAAGCCGGCGACGAAGCGCGAGCCCGGCGCTTCGTAGACCTCGGCCGGTGTCGACACCTGCATCACCTCGCCCTTGTCGATGATGGCGATGCGGTCGGCCATCGTCATCGCCTCTTCCTGGTCATGGGTGACGACGACGAAGGTGAGGCCGAGATTCTGCTGCAGGTCCATCAGCTCAAACTGGGTTTCCTCGCGCAGCTTCTTGTCCAGCGCGCCAAGCGGCTCGTCGAGCAGCAAGACTTTCGGGCGCTTTGCCACCGAGCGCGCGAGCGCGACGCGCTGGCGCTGGCCGCCCGACAATTGGTGCGGCTTGCGCTTGGCGAACTGCTCGAGCTTGACCAGCTTCAGCATCTCGGCGACGCGCTTTTCGATATCGGCCTTGACCATGCCTTCCTGCTTGAGGCCGAACGCGATGTTGTTCTCGACCGTCATATGCGGAAACAAGGCGTAGGACTGGAACATCATGTTGACCGGCCGCCGGTAGGGCGGAATGCCGCGCAGATCCTGGCCATCGAGCAGGATGCGGCCGGCGGTCGGCTCCTCGAAGCCGGCAAGCATCCTGAGCAGCGTCGATTTCCCGCAGCCTGAGGCGCCGAGCAAGGCAAAGAATTCGCGTTCGAAGATGGTCAGCGACAGGTTGTTGACCGCCGTGAACTCACCGAATTTCTTGGTGACGTTGTCGAACTGGATGTATGGCTTGGCGTTCGGATCGTTCCATGGCGCGAAATCCCTGCGGATGCTGCCAAGCGATTTCATGTCCCACTCCGTCCTGCTGCTTGCCCCATGAGAACGCGGGCCCGGCAGCCGGCCGCCGGGGCCTGGTCAGATTGTTATTGGCCAGTGACGATCTTGGTCCAGGTGCGGGTGATGATGCGCTGCGTCTTGGGATCGTAAGGCGAGACGGTGTAGAGCTTCTGCAAGGTGGCGGCGTCTGGATAGATCGCCGGATCTTCCAGGATCGCCTTGTCGATGAACTGCTGCGAAGCCTTGTTGCCGTTGGCGTAGAGCACATAGTTCGACGATTTGGCGATCACTTCGGGCTTCATCATGTAGTTCAGGAACTCATGCGCTTCGGCGACATGCTGCGCGTCGGCCGGGATCGCCATCTGGTCGAACCACATCTGCGCACCTTCCTTCGGCACGGAGTAGCCGATCTCGACGCCCTGCTTGGCTTCGTCGGCGCGGTTGCGGGCCTGGAAGACGTCACCCGACCAGCCAACCGCCAGGCAGATGTCGCCATTGGCAAGAGCGTTGATGTATTCGGACGAGTGGAACTTGCGGATATAGGGCCGGACCTTCAGCAATGTTTCTTCTGCCTTGGCGATGTCATCGGGCGATGTGCTGTTCGGGTCGAGGCCCAGATATTTCAATGCCGCCGGTATGATGTCGGCCGGCGAATCCAGCACATAGACGCCGCAGTCCTTCAATTTGGCCAGGCTTTCGGGATTGAAGAACACGTCCCAGCTGTCGATCTTATCGGTGCCGAGCGCTGCCTGCACCTTCTTGATGTTGTAGCCGATGCCGACAGTACCCCACATGTAGTTGATCGAATATTCGTTGCCGGGATCATATTTGGCGGTCCGTTCCATGACCGTGTCCCACATATTGGAAATGTTCGGCAGTTTCGACTTGTCGAGCTTCTGGAACACACCCGCCTGGATCTGGCGTGCAAGGAAATTGCCGGTCGGCACGACGACATCGTAGCCGCTGCCGCCGGCGAGCAGCTTCGTTTCCAGGATCTCGTTGGAATCGAAAGTGTCGTAGACGACCTTGATGCCGGTTTCCTTGGTGAAGTCGTCGATGATCGAACTGTCGATATAGTCCGACCAGTTGAACACGTTGACGACGCGATCCTCGGCATGCGCGCCTAGGGTGAAAACTGCCAGAAACGCCGAAGTCGCCGAAAGCCAGAGCGCTTTGCGGGTCATGCTATTCTCCTTTGATGAGTGTTCCGTCGCCAGCTCGTCGCGGCGTTCGCGCGGCTGGGCATTTGCTTCAGGGTATTGGGCTTGCAGGCAGGCGACAAGCGCGAATTGCCGGCGCCATTATGCTTCGGCGACGAGGCGACAGCGAAGACTTGGCGTGGCGTTGCTGGTGTTCCGGCGCCGTCGGAAGCTTTCGCTACGGCGCGGGCAGGGAGACGACGATGTTGTCCGGCCTCGATGCGGCCGGCATGGAGACTTGGCAAGACACGCCTGTCTTGTTGTTGCCGTGATCGCAGCCTGCCCGCGCGGCCGCGACATTGTCAATGGTTCATCTCGCTTTGACGCGTGCGCTGCATCAATTAGGCGACGGCACACCGGTGACGCCCGCTCGCGCGGGCCGCGTCTGACGCTTGAATTCGAGCCCGATATGGACGAGCAGCGCGGTGACGACGACCGCACCGCCGACGATGGTGCGCGCCGACGGCACCTCGGAATGGATGAGCCAGACCCAGATCGGGCCAAGGATCGGTTCGAACGTGCCGAGCAGCGCCGCGACGGCGGCCGGAACAAGCCGGGCGCCGGTGGCGAAGAAGGCGAGGCCGAGTCCCAGATTGATCACGCCAAAGACAAAGAGAAAGCCCATATCATGGCTCGAGACGCCGAGGGCCGACCCTTGCGATGCCGCAAAGGCGGCCGCCAGCATCGTGCCGAGGCAAGTCGCCGGGGTCATGCGCACATGGGCAAAGCGGCGCGTGATGACGGTTGCGACCGAGAACATGACGGCGATGAGCAGCGCCAGCCCGTCGCCGATCGGCGATACCGCGCCATCGAGCGATTCCGATACCATGATGGCGACGCCGGCAATGACGGCGGCAATCGCCAACCAGGTCGCCACCGCCACCCGTTCGCGAAAAAGCGCCCAGGCAAACAGCGCCGCCAGAAGCGGCACGCCGGCCTGCATCAACAGGATGTTGGCGACGGTGGTATAGGCAAGCGCGACGACGAAAGAGGTCGAGGCCGTGGCGAAGCAGAACGCCACCGCAAGGCCGGCCAGGCCCATGCCACGAAACAGCTTCAGCGTGCCACGCCAGCCGTCGCGCCAGACCATGAAGCAGAGCAGGAAGGCGGCGGCCCAGACCGAGCGCCAGAACACCACCGTCCAGCTGTCAGTGCTGTCGATGAAGCGCGCAATTGTGCCGCCAAAACTCCACATCAGCGCCGACAGGAATACAAGCAGGAAACCGACGCGTTCCCCTTGCGGCGACACGATCTGCGAAGCGGCAACCGGAGATGATGCGGTAACGGTCATGGGTGCGACTGTCGGCGAATTCGGAGCAGCACGACGTGCAATGGACGACAGAGACGTGCCTCATTCGCGTAACGCAAAGCAGAAGGCCGGGCGTGATCCAGTTCAATGTTCCGTTTGGCGCACCGATGAGGGCCCTCGCCCTCGCCCGGCGATGATCCGAGACGACCTGTCGACGATGGCTTTAGGAGGTGCCCCTGTTGCCGCGGATAAAGCGCCAGAGACCGGCCAGCGGAACCAGCAGGAGCAGGCCAAACTTTTTCAGCGCGATCAGCGCCACGACCAGAAAACCTGCTTTCGCCGCCAGCTTTCCGGCAATCAGGCCACCGACGCCAATCGCCGCAACGGTATCGACGCCCGGCACGAAATCGGCGTATGTCTTGCCGGTATTGAAGTCCGCGAGGCCAAGCACTTCATCCAGGCTTTGCCTTATCTCCGGCAATTGTTCCCCCGTCGCGATATAGCTCATCACGAAGACGCCCTCCCTGCCAAGGAAACGGACGTCGTAGTTGAGCGTATGGGCGGCATCGTTCCCAAATTGCAGCTCCTTGGCCCAGTGCAAGCGCTTGTGGGCCGCGTCATAAACCGGCGGCGACGCCCAGCCGATCAGCGTAATGGGCGCGTAGCCGTCCTTTACCCCTCTGATCGTTGCCGGACAGAGTGTCTGATTGCATATTGCGCAGCAGTTCATTGTAATCGATGGACGCGGCGTCACTGTCGTCGACGTAACCAATCTTTTCCCAGCGCAGCTCTATCCCCCAATGGCCGGCAGCTGCGAACCAGCTTACTGGTTGCCGCCGCAGGAACAGATGAGGTTCTCCGGTCGAAGATTCAGCCGCAATATTGCTGGAGCCGAATCACTGAAAATCGAATGCCGACAGCCCCGTCACCATCTCATCGAGGCCGAGCGGGCGTGTAACGGGTGGCTCGGCGCGGGCGAGGCAGCCGATGCGCTCGCACAGCCGGCAGGCAGGGCCGACCGGCGTCGCCGTCGCCGTGGCGCTCTGTCCGGTCTTGCCTATGGCAGCTGGCCTCGGCAACGCCGCTCCATAGACGACCTCGTCGCTAAAACCGATGTCGCAGCCGAGCAGCAGCGCGGTGCGGCGCGGCCGCTCGGCAAACGAGCCCTGCGGCCCCTCGAGCGTGCGGGCAATGCAGAGAAACGCTGCGCCGTCGGGCATTTCCACCGCCTCGACCAGGATCTGGCCGGGCTGGGCGAAGGCGGCATGGACCGGCAGCCTCGGACAGCCGCCGCCGAAGCGGCTTTGCGGAAAGCCGTGGCTGCCCGCCTTGCGGAAGCGATTGCCGGCACTGTCGACCTCGAGCATGAAGAACGGCACACCTGACGCACCCGGCCGCTGCAGCGTGGCCAGCCGGTTCGCCGCCTGCTCGAAGGAAACGCCGAAGCGCGACCGCAACATGTCTATGTCGTAGCGGGTGCGGACCGCAGCGGCGTGAAAAGGCTGATAGGGCATCATCAGCGCGTGCGCGGCATAGCGGCCGAGCTCGAAACGCGCCAGCCGGCGGGCCTCGTCCGTGGTCAGCTTCAGCGCCTGGATCTCAGCGGCGACAGCGACGCTCATCCGGATCAGACAGGCCTCCATAGCCACCTCGCGCAGCTGATCGAATGGCGACAGGCGCTCGGACAGGAACAGGCGTTGCGAGTGACGGTCATAGCGACGGCGCCAGTTGGGCATGGTGGCGACCGGCAGTACCTTGACGACGATGCCGAATTCACGCCGCAGCCAAGCCTTCAACGCACTGAAAAGATCGTCGCCGGGATCGAGCACCGACGTGAATGCCTCGGCTTCCTCTTCGAGCGCGGCAAAATGATTCGGCCGGCGTTCGAAAATCTCATGCACCTCGTCGATCGGCAGCCGGGCACCGGAGAGTGCGGTGGCCTTGCCCTCGCGCGCGAGCAGCTCGTTGAGATCCGATAATCGCTTAGCCTGCTCGCGATAGGCGCGAAACAATTTTATCACAGCGGCGGAAGCGTTGGGCGCCGCCTCGGCAAGCTCGATGAGTTCCTGGTCGCCCGGCAGTTCGCCGGCCAGCAACGGATCTGAAAACACTTCCTTCAAATCGGCGACCGATCCCCGCGCCTCGCCTTGCAGTTCGTGCGGGTCGACCTTGTAGACGGATGCCAGCCTCAGGATCAGCTGCACCGTCAGCGGCCGCTGGTTGCGCTCGATGAGATTGAGATAGGACGGCGAGATGCCGAGCCCTTCGGCCATCGCCGTCTGGGTTAGCCCCTTGGCGTTGCGGATGCGACGAATGCGCGGCCCGGCGAAGATTTTATGGTCGGCCAATCGACTGCCCTTGACAGAAATTTACATCCGCCGATGGTATGGCGGCCTTTACAATCATGACAGATTTACAGCTCTCATTAGTCAAACACAACACAGGTTTTCCCTTATTTTCTGGCTAATCTGGAGGTTTACCTCGCTTGCGTCGTGCCGGCGTGTAAATGATGTCACACATGGCGCACATATTTTTCCCTCTAAGACGCCATCCGAAAACCGACATCAAACCCGCCTGGAGTGACCAATGACCGACTTTTACAACCTTGTCCCGTCGGCGCCGCAAGGCCGCTTTGATGGCATCGAACGGCCTTATTCGCCGGAGGAGGTGAAGCGGCTGCGCGGCTCGGTGCAGATCCGGCAGAGCCTCGCCGAAATGGGGGCAAACCGGCTGTGGCAGCTCATCCATGAAGAGGATTTCGTCAACGCGCTGGGTGCCATGTCGGGCAACCAGGCGATGCAGCAGGTGCGGGCCGGGCTGAAGGCGATCTATCTGTCGGGATGGCAGGTCGCCGCAGATGCCAACACCGCTTCCGCCATGTACCCGGACCAGTCGCTCTATCCCGCCAATGCGGCGCCCGAACTGGTCAAGCGCATCAACCGCACCCTGCAGCGCGCCGACCAGATCGAGACTTGCGAAGGCAAGGGGCTGTCGGTCGACACCTGGTTCGCGCCGATCGTCGCCGATGCCGAAGCCGGCTTCGGCGGGCCGCTCAACGCCTTCGAGATCATGAAGGCATTCATCGAGGCGGGTGCGGCCGGCGTCCATTACGAGGACCAGCTGGCTTCGGAGAAGAAATGCGGCCATCTCGGCGGCAAGGTGCTGATCCCAACCGCCGCACACATCCGCAATCTCAACGCGGCGCGCCTTGCCGCCGACGTCATGGGCACGCCGACACTGGTCGTGGCGCGCACCGACGCGGAAGCGGCAAAGCTCCTGACCTCCGACATCGACGAACGCGACCGGCCCTTCGTCGATTATGGCGCCGGCCGTACGGCGGAGGGCTTCTACCATGTCAGCAACGGCATCGAGCCCTGCATCGCCCGTGCCGTCGCCTATGCGCCCTATGCGGACCTGATCTGGTGCGAGACCTCCAGGCCCGATCTGGGGCAGGCCAGGACGTTTGCCGAGGGCGTGCGCAAGCATCATCCAGGCAAGCTGCTTGCCTATAATTGCTCGCCGTCTTTCAACTGGAAGAAGAATCTCGATGACGCGACGATTGCGAAGTTCCAGAAGGAACTCGGCGCCATGGGTTACAAGTTCCAGTTCATTACGCTGGCCGGTTTCCACCAGCTCAATTTCGGCATGTTCGAGCTCGCCCGCGGCTACAAGGAGCGGCAGATGGCAGCCTATTCGGAACTGCAGGAGGCGGAATTCGCCGCGGAAGCCTATGGCTACACCGCCACCAAGCACCAGCGCGAGGTCGGCACCGGCTATTTCGACGCCGTCTCGATGGCGATCACCGGTGGCCAGTCTTCGACCACGGCCATGCATGGATCGACCGAGCAGGCCCAGTTCAGGCCGGCGGCGGAATAGCGGAATAGCAGACAAACAGAGGGAACGCCCAACGGGCATGGCAACACAACAGGCATGGCAACACAGGGAGAAGACCAATGGCATCGATAAGCCGCGTCAAGGAACGGGCCGAAGAGCAGGCCACCAGCATGAATGTCGACCAGCAGGCGACCATCCGAATGCTGGCGAACGATCTGCACAGGCTCAATCAGTCGGTAATGAAGGCGGTCGAGGCCGGCGTCTCGGTCGAACTGGTGCGCTCGGCACGGCACCATGGCGGCGACGGCAACTGGGGCGACCTGCTGATCCCGGTCATCGTCACGCAACGGAGCCACGACTGATGAATTCTACCGCACCGCGCCTTTTTTGAGCGCATGTTATCGCACCCCGCACGCCGCGGCTCTGCCTAGTCCGGCAGAGCCGCTAGTGCAACGATTTCAATGACAAGATCAGGCTGCGCAAGTGCTGCAACGCCGATAACTTCCGAGGGCGGCGGGTTGTTGTAGCTGCAGTGCTTCGGGCAGTGCTCGGCAAAGAATTCGTCCAGGACGTCCAGGCGAAAATTGGGAGAGCTCAGAACGCCGCCATCGGGAAATGGCCCCTTAACAAAGAAGGTCAGCCTGATGAGATGGTCGAGCGCAGTGCCAAGCTCTTCCAGGTCTGATTTGATGTTGGTGAGAATTTCGCGCCACTGCGCGGCCGCACCGCCGACGGCGCCGCCGCCGCTTTTGCCGATCGGATCGTAGTCCTCGACGGTCGCGGTGTTTCCGGAAAGATAGACAAACCCCTTTGCGCCGGTAACGACCGTACCCTTTCCCCACGGCATCAACCGGCCATTTTTGAATTTCTTGTGAGTCACGAGTTCCATTGTCATCTCCCGTCGATCAAAGAGACGTGCTTAGCCGACGAGGAAGGGTAGTCCGCCGAGACGATACGACAAGCTCGCGACAGACCTGCCTCGCCTTCATCCAATCTTTCGTCAACCCGGCTACGGCTGCGTAGTTGGTCGTTCGCGCTGCAAAGCTAAAGTTCACTGGAGCCTGCCCGGTTGTGGTGCAACTTCTCCTTCGGGCGGCGACAAAGAAAGCACTTAATTTTAATTTTAATGTTTCTTGCGATATTCTCCTGATATGCCATTTGAGCTTGACATGAGCAGTGATCTCACGCCAATTACCGCTCGAGTTTCAACCCTGCATTGAAATGTTGAACAACGGCCTGCCCCGCCATGTGCCCAGCGAATCGCGATATCGAGCCTGCAAAACAGCCGCCTTTCGTTAGCCGGGACATGGAGACGCGGATGCTGCCGGATTTCTCGCGGGTGCTGGTGGTCGGAAAATCACCGATCAACCGCGTCGTGGTTTCAAAAATCGTGGAGCGGTCCGGCCTCAAACCGATCTCGGAAACTCCCGAAACCGCGGCAAAGGCCTTGTACGCGCTGATACCCGGGACTGTCGTTCTCGACGGCGGGGCGGAGAACGGGGACTGCGACGCCTTGCTGTCGGGTATCGATGCACTGCGAAGGGCGTCAGGCAGATCGCTTCCGTCAGTGATCCTGCTTTCAGTCAAGACCGGCACTCCGGAGAGCCTGGGCCTGTCGAGCGTCGTCGATGCGGTGGTCGTCAAGCCGATCACCACCGAACGGCTGCAGCCGGTGATTGACCGGCTGGTCGGGGTCGGCCGCAACTGACCTCTACGGCGACGCGCCGACCGCAGACCTGATCAATCAATCTTGCCGATACGCTCGATCAGGCCTGGCAGTTCACCGAGATTGGCTATCTGGCGAAAGCGCGGTGCTGAGACCGGCGGCTCGACATGCTCCAGCACCCAGGTCAGTTCATGCGGCACGTGGATGCCCCAACTGCCGGCTTCGATGGCCGGCACGACGTCCGATTTGAGCGAGTTGCCGACCATCATGCCCTTTTCCGGGCCATCGCCGTGGCGCCTGAAGATGCGGCTATAGGTGGCAGCGCTCTTGTCGCTGACGATTTCGACCGCATGGAACAGCGCTCCCAGTCCGGATTGCGCCAGCTTGCGTTCCTGGTCGAACAGGTCGCCCTTGGTGATCAGCACCAGGCGGTAGGCGCCGGCCAGCTTTTCCACGGTCTCGCGCGCATACGGAAGCGGCTCGATCGGATGGCTGAGCATCTCGCGGCCCGCGGCGAGAATTTCGGCGATCGTTGAGGCCGGCACCTGGCCCTCGGTGACCTCGATAGCCGTCTCGATCATCGACAGCGTAAATCCCTTGATGCCGAACCCGTAGACCGCGAGGTTGCGCTTCTCGGCCTCCAACAACCTTGCTGAAATCCGGTCCTCCTCGGCGTGATCGGCGAGCAGTGCGGCAAAGCGCTTCTCGGTCATGCGGAAGAACTGTTCGTTCTGCCACAGCGTGTCATCGGCGTCGAAGCCGATCGTCGTCAGTTTGCGGCTGTGTTGCATGCGGCCCATTAATTGCAGCGTTGCGGGAGGCCGACCCTAGACCAGGAGGCTTTTATCCGGAAGTCGTTGTGTTTCCCCGATTATCGAGGCGCAGGCCGGCCCGCTCCCCTTCCCTTCCCTCGTCGGCAACGGCTATACTCCACAATCTGCAACAAATCTGGTGATTGATGCCGCCTGCAAAAAAGGAAGTCCGTCCGTCGAGCCGCGGAGGACGTGCCCGCACGCCTGCCTTCGTGAAAAACCATCGTGGCGTCAAGAACTGGAAGGAAGTCAGCGCCTGGCTGGAATGGCGCGGCATCGAAGACATCGAATGCATCACACCCGACCAGGCCGGGGTTGCGCGCGGCAAGATGATGCCATCGAAGAAATTCACCTCCAATACCTCGCTGGCACTGCCTTCGGCGGTGTTCATGACGACGATTTCCGGCGGCTATCCGGAGGACGGCAACGGCTTCCACTATCCGGAGGACGATGGCGACCTCAAGCTGATGCCTGACCTCTCGACGCTGACCGTGGTGCCGTGGGAGGAGGACCCGACGGCGGCGGTTATCTGCGACCTCGTCCACCAGGACGGCCGCTCGGTCGAGTTCACGCCGCGCAACGTGCTGAAGCGCGTGCTCGCTGCTTATGACAGACGCGGGCTGAGACCGGTCGTGGCGCCTGAGATCGAGTTCTACCTGGTGCGCAAGAACCCCGATCCGGACTACCCGCTCACCCCGCCTGTCGGGCGCTCCGGGCGGCCGATCGGCGGCGGCGCCGGCTATTCGATCGCCGGGGTCAACGAATTCGACGAACTGATCGACGACATCTATCATTTCTCCGAAAGCCAGGGCCTGGAGATCGACACGCTGATCCACGAGGAGGGCGCCGGCCAGCTCGAAATCAATCTGCGTCACGGCGACCCGATCGAGCTCGCCGACCAGGTGTTCATGTTCAAGCGCACAATCCGCGAGGCGGCGCTGAAGCACGAAATCTACGCCACCTTCATGGCCAAGCCGATCCAGGGCCAGCCCGGTTCCGCCATGCATATCCATCAGTCGATCATCGACAAGAAGACCGGCAAGAACGTCTTTTCGGCGGAGGACGGCTCGGAGACCGACGCCTTCTTCCACTTCATCGGCGGCATGCAGAAACATGTGCCGAACGCGCTGGTGATGTTTGCGCCCTACGTCAATTCCTACCGGCGGCTGACGCAGTCGGCCTCGGCGCCGGTCAACAACAAATGGGGCTATGATAACCGGACCACGGCCTTCCGCGTGCCCCGCTCCGACCCGGCGGCGCGGCGCGTCGAAAACCGCATTCCCTCCTCTGACGCCAACCCCTATCTGGCGCTGGCGGCGTCGCTCGCCTGCGGGCTGATCGGCATGACCAACAAGATCCAGGCCGAGCCGCCGGTTCTGACGACCGCCAACGAGGACCAGATCGACCTGCCGCGCAGCCTGCTCGAAGCCGTCGACCTGTTCGAGGCCGACGAGGAACTCTGCGCCCTGCTCGGCAAATCCTTCGCAGCGACCTATGCGGCGATCAAGCGAGCGGAATTCGAGACCTTCATGGAAGTGATCAGCCCGTGGGAGAGGGAGTATTTGCTGCTGAACGTGTGAGTAGTGAGTAGTCATTAGTGAGTAGTGAACGGGGCTGGATCGCACCAAGACCGTTACTGTCCGTTCCTATTCACCAACTACTACTCATTACTCACTATTTCTCTCCGCCTCTGCAAAAATCTCCGAGTCTTGGCTGCATCATGCCCTACCAATCCCCAATCTCCCCCGGCCGCTCCTGGTACGAAGACACCGCCGGGCCAAGGCCCGAATATCCGACGCTCGACGGCGACCGGACATGCGATGTGGTGATCGTCGGCGGCGGCTTTACCGGCCTGTCGGCCGCGGCTCACCTCGCCAAGACAGGCGCGGATGTCGTGCTTATCGAAACGCATCGTTTCGGTGATGGCGCATCGGGCCGCAATGGTGGCCAGCTCGGCACCGGACAGCGGGCCTGGGCAGAGGAGCTGGAAGCGGAATACGGCTTTTCCCGCGCCAAGGCGCTGTTCGACCTGGCCGAAGAGGCCAAGGCGCATCTGCTCGACTTCGCCGCGGTGAACCAGATCGAGATCGACTATATGCCCGGCCAAATGTCGGTGGCGCACAAGAAGCGCTATGTCGACGACTACAAGGCTCATGCCGAGATCATGGCAAACCGGTTCGGTTATCCGCACATCTCATTCATGGATGCCGCGGAGACTGCCGAGCGGCTCGGCTCGACGCATTATTTCGGCGGCACCCGCGATACCGGCACCGGCCACATCCATCCGCTGAAGCTGGTGATCGGCACAGCGAAAGTCGCGACACAGGCCGGCGCAAAGCTTTTCGAGCAGACGCCGTCGACCGGCATCACCTCCGGCGGCGGCAAGGTCAGGGTTGCGACGCCGAAGGGCACGATCACCGCCGCTAAATGCCTGATCGGGGTCAATGCCTATGGCGGCACGCTCGAACCCGTGAGCGCCGCGCATATCATGCCGATCGGCTCCTTCATCGGCGCAACGGTGCCGCTGGGAGCCGATTCCAAAGTGTTGCCGGGTGGCGAGGCGGTCGACGATTCGCGCTTCGTCGTGCGCTATTTCCGCAAATCGAAGGATGGGCGGCTGCTGTTTGGCGGGCGCGAGATCTACGCGGTCAACGATCCCAAGGACATCCACATCCACATCCGCCGGCAGATCGCCGAGATCTATCCGTCATTGAAGGACGTCGAGATCACCCATGGCTGGGGCGGCTATGTCGGCATCACCGTGCCGAGAAAGCCGTTCGTGCGCGAAGTGATGCCCAATGTGATCTCGATCGGCGGTTATTCCGGCCATGGCGTCATGCTGTCGAACTTTTTCGGCAAGCTTTATGCGGAGACGGTCGCCGGCAACCGCGACCGGCTGAAGCTGATCGAGGACCTGAAAATTCCTCCCTTCCCCGGCGGCCGGCGTTTGCGCGCGCCATTGCTCTTTCTTGCGCTCAACTGGTACGCGTTGCGGGACAGGATTTAACCAGACGTTGCAGAATCCTTAACCTGGGCGCAGAATTCCCGCCAAGGGCGCAGTGATGCCACAATCGCGGGCGAAAGATGATGCTCGTGGGCAGCTGAACGGGGAATTTTGCGGGCTTGCCCGCTTTTGGTTTGGGACCGATGCCGATCGAAATGCCGGCTCTCCGGCATGGGGTCGTAAGAACATCGGCCCGCAAATGGAGGTGGCAAGAGTGAAAGAGCCCTTCAGTTTCGGCGCGCCGGAACGACGGCGCCTTGCGATGCAATTCGGTTACGATATGCGGCCGACGTTCTGGCATGGGGTCCGGTCGAACGCGCATCTGGTAATCGCCGCGCTTGGCACGGCCGCACTGCTCGGCGTTGCCGCGGTGGCACTATGGCTGGCATTGCCGGCAAATGAGCGACAAGCGGCCGCAAGCCCGGAGCAGATCGTTCCGACCATCCCGGTCAAGACGACGAAGATCATGCCTGCCAAGGTCACTGCGGCGCCGCGGACGACGGGCAAGGCAGATGCGGTTTCCACAGCGGTTGCCGCTGCGGAAGCCGAGATACCAGCGCTGGCTCCCAATGATCCGCGCTGGACGGGGCCAAAGACGGCATCGGCCGCCGCCACGGCAGCATCCGACCAACTGGCAAGCCAGACCGAGCAGGCGGCCAATAAATCGTCCGCCGCGGTGGCGTTTGCTAACCCGGCAGCGAAGCCCGACGCTGCGGCACTGTTTGCCAAAGTGGCGGCTCCCGGCAGCTCGACGAAAAACACAGGGCCAGACGGTGCTCAGACCGCCGCCATCCCCACACCCAAGCCGCAACTGCCGGCGGCGCAGTCCGCGAGTGAGGACGCCGACGGTACCAAGGCAAAATCCGGAAAAGCCAATACTGCGGGTACCGGACGCATCCTGAGATCCGTCACCATGCGGATCGGCCCGAAGAAGAATGCTGCCGCCATTCTCACCGTGCCTGCCAAGACCTCGGTGCAGGTGATGAGCTGCAAGCAATGGTGCCAGATCGTCTACAACGGCAAGCGCGGCTGGGTGTACAAGAGCTACGTCAAAACCGGGGCGTAAGGCCGGCACAGCGATCGCGGGTGGCTTGCCATCAGCCAGTCCTGCGCCTGAGGACCCGGGCGTTCAAATACAACGTCCGCCGTCGACTTCCAGCGCCACGCCAGTGATGAAAGCCGCTTCGTCCGAAGCAAGCCAAAGCGCGGCATTGGCAATGTCGAGCGGCGTCGAAAGCCGGCCGAGCGGGATCGATGCGCGGAACTTCTCGCGGATCTCGGGTGTGTCGGCGCCCATGAATTTCACAAGCATGCCGGTCTCGCCGGCAACTGGGCAGAGGCAGTTGACGCGGATGTTCTTCGGCGCGAGTTCCACTGCCATCGATTTGGTCGCGGTGATCGCCCAGCCTTTCGATGCGTTGTACCAGGTGAGGCCAGGTCGCGGCCTGATACCGGCCGTGGAGGCCGTCGTCAGGATGACGCCACCGCCTTGCCGGTCCATGACCGGCACTACGGCAAGCGCTGCGTGGTAGATCGCCTTCATGTTGACAGATGTGATCAGGTCGAAGGTCGCTTCGTCGACTTCCAGCATGTCACCGTTGCGATGGGTGTAACCGGCATTGTTGACCATGATGTCGATGCGGCCGAAGGCGCTCATTGCGGCATGGACCATGTCGTCGAATTCGGACCGCAGCGAGACGTCGGTCTGGGTCCAGATCGCCTTTTCGCCGATCTCCCCGGCAACGCGCTCCGCGCCCTTGGCGTTCAGATCGGCGACGACTACCCGCGCGCCCTCCTCGGCAAAGCGCCTGGCCATGCCCTCGCCAAAGCCCGAGGCAGCGCCGGTGATGATGGCAACTTTGTTTTGCAGGCGCATGCTTTTCTCACTCATCGTTGAAGGCGAGCGGCGACGCCTTTGGCCGGGCCATCGAAAAGATGTGCGTCCATCGCCGATTTCTCCTTTGGCTTTCGCTGCCATCCGGCACTATGCTGCACCTGCGAAGGCTCCGGAAGCATCGCTTGCCGACAAGCCTCCGGCTAGCGCCCGTGTCAAGAGCACACGCGGATGTGACGCAATGGCACTGGCAAGTTTAAATCGATTAGATTATATCAGCCGCGTTATCGCGACCGGCGTCACAGCGGACAGACCATGACCAGCCAGATCATTCCCGTCGACCCCTTCGACTTCATCATTTTCGGCGGCACCGGCGACCTGTCAGAACGTAAGCTTCTGCCGTCGCTGTACCACCGGCAGCGCGACCACCAGTTTTCCGAGCCGACGCGCATCATCGGCACATCACGTTCGAAGATGACCGACGAGGAATTCCAGTCGTTCGCCAGGCAGGCGATTGCCGATCATGTGAAGCCGGAGGATATCGACGCCACGGAACTGAAGACGTTCCTCGCGCGGCTCTCCTATATCCCGGCAGATGCAACCACAGGTGCGGGCTTCGACAGGCTGAAGAAGGCGATCGGCGACAGCGAACACATCCGCGCTTTCTATCTGGCGGTGGCGCCGGCGCTGTTCGGCGACATCTCGCACAAGCTGAAGGAGCACGGGCTGATCACGCCGAATTCGCGCATCGTGCTGGAAAAGCCGATCGGCCGCGATCTCGCTTCGGCGCGCGCGCTCAACGACCTGGTCGGCGACGACTTCCATGAAAGCCAGATTTTCCGCATCGACCACTATCTCGGCAAGGAGACGGTTCAGAATTTGATGGCGCTGCGCTTTGCCAACGCGCTCTACGAGCCGCTTTGGAATTCCGCCAATGTCGATCATGTGCAGATCACCGTGGCCGAGACGGTCGGCCTGGAAGACCGCGTCACCTATTACGACAAGGCCGGCGCATTGCGCGACATGGTGCAGAACCACATGCTGCAGCTGCTCTGCCTGGTCGCGATGGAGGCGCCGTCGTCGATGGACGCCGATGCTGTCCGTGACGAAAAGCTGAAGGTGCTGCGGGCGCTGAAGCGCATCAACGGCAACGAAGCGCCGAAGCACACGGTGCGCGGGCAATATCGTGCCGGCGCCTCGGCCGGCGGGCCGGTGAAAGGCTATGTCGAGGAACTCGGCAAGAACAGCAACACCGAGACTTTCGTTGCGCTCAAGGCCGAGATCGGCAACTGGCGCTGGGCGGGCGTGCCGTTCTACCTCCGAACCGGCAAGCGGCTTGCGACCCGCGTTTCGGAGATCGTCATCGAATTCAAGCCGATCCCGCACTCGATCTTCGGCGAGAGCGCCGGGCCGATCTCCGCCAACCAGCTGGTCATCAGGCTGCAGCCCGACGAAGGCGTCAAGCAGTTCATCATGATCAAGGATCCGGGGCCGGGCGGCATGCGGCTGCGCCAGATTCCGCTCGACATGAGTTTTGCGCAATCCTTCGACGGCCGCGCCCCCGATGCCTATGAGCGGCTGATCATGGACGTCATCCGTGGCAACCAGACGCTGTTCATGCGCCGCGACGAGGTCGAGGCGGCGTGGAAATGGATCGACCCGATCCAGGACGCCTGGGAAAGCGGCAGGCAAGAGGCGCAAGGCTACACCGCCGGCACGTGGGGCCCCTCGGCCTCGATTGCGCTGATCGAACGCGACGGGCGGACATGGCACGAGAGCAATTAGGCGGCGCCTACAACTGGCACGAATTTGCCGGACGCCAGGAGCTGGCGACAGCGCTTGCGGGCCACGTCGCCGGCCGTCTGTCAAAGGCGATCGCCGAGCGCGGCACGGCACTGCTCGCGGTCTCGGGCGGCACGACGCCGGCGAAATTCTTCGCGGCGCTTTCGACCGTTCCGATCGCCTGGGAAAAGGTGACGATAACATTGGTCGACGAGCGCTTCGTGCCGCCCTCATCGCCGCGCTCCAATGCCGGCCTGGTTGCCGCCAACCTGCTGCAGAACGCGGCCGCGGCCGCGAATTTCGTGCCGCTCTACCGCGCAGCGGCAAGTATCGAGGGCGCAGCGGTCTCCGACAGTGAGGCGCTGCAAGTGCTGCCCTGGCCACTCGACGTCGTTGTGCTCGGCATGGGAACTGATGGCCACACCGCCTCGTTCTTTCCGGATGCCGACAACCTGGCAAGATTGCTCGATCCGTCGTCGCAAAGGATCGTGCTTCCGGTTCACGCGGCAAGCGCCGGCGAGCCACGGCTGACGCTGTCATTGGCGCGGATCATCGATGCCGCCTTCATCGCGCTGCATATCGAGGGCGCGGAAAAACGCACCGCATTCGAGGCCGCGCTTGGAACTGGAACACGAAAGCCCATTCGCGCCGTGCTCGATGCCACTCAAAAGCCCGTAGAGGTTTTCTGGGCACCCTGATCTCAACTTGGCTGCAGGTCCCGGCAACAGCCGGAAGGTATTTGCGGGACCTCGCCTGAAAGGACCGACCGCCATGACCGCAAGACGCGACATCGAAGCCATCACCCAGCGCATCCGTGAGCGCTCCAAGCCCGGTCGCGAGGCCTATCTCGGCCGCATCGCCGAAGCCTCGAACCGCACGGCCAACCGGGCCGTGCTGTCCTGCGGCAACCTGGCCCACGGCTTTGCCGTCTGCAGCCCTTCCGAAAAGGTGGCGCTTGGCGGCGACCGGGTGCCGAACCTCGGTATCATCACCTCCTATAACGACATGCTGTCGGCGCATCAGCCTTTCGAGACATTTCCGGCGCTGATCAAGGACGCGGCGCGCGAGGCCGGCGGCATCGCCCAGGTGGCCGGCGGCGTGCCGGCGATGTGTGACGGCGTCACCCAGGGCCAACCCGGAATGGAGCTGTCGCTGTTCTCGCGCGACGTGATCGCCATGGCCGCGGCAATCGGCCTGTCGCACAACATGTTCGATGCCGCCGTCTATCTCGGCGTCTGCGACAAGATCGTGCCGGGGCTGGTGATCGCGGCGCTGACCTTCGGCCATCTGCCGGCGGTCTTCATCCCGGCCGGGCCGATGACGACCGGCATTCCGAACGACGAAAAAGCCAAGATCCGCCAGCTCTATGCCGAGGGCAAGGCGGGGCGGGCCGAACTGCTCGAAGCGGAATCAAAATCCTATCACGGGCCGGGAACCTGCACTTTCTACGGTACCGCCAATTCCAACCAGATGCTGATGGAGATCATGGGCCTGCACACGCCTGGCGCTTCCTTCGTCAATCCCGGCACGCCGTTGCGCGACGCGCTAACCAGGGAAGCGACGAAGCGGGCGCTGGCGATCACCGCGCTCGGCAACGCCTACACGCCAGTCGGGCGGATGATCGACGAGCGCTCGATCGTCAATGGCATCGTCGGCCTGCACGCCACCGGCGGTTCGACCAACCACACCATCCACCTGATCGCCATGGCAGCGGCGGCCGGCATCGCCGTTACCTGGCAGGACATCTCCGATATCTCGGAAGCGGTGCCGCTGCTGGCGCGGGTCTATCCGAACGGCCTTGCCGATGTGAACCATTTCCACGCCGCCGGCGGGCTCGGCTTCCTGATCCGCGAACTGCTCGACGCAGGCGTCTTGCATGAGGATGTGCAGACTGTGTGGGGCGAAGGGCTGCGCCCCTACGCGGTCGAGGCCAAGCTCGGTGCAGACGGCGGCGTCGTGCGCGAGGCCTCCCCGCGCCAAAGCGGCGACGAGAAGGTGCTGGCACCGTTCAAGAAGGCGTTCCAGCCGAGCGGCGGGCTGAAAGTGCTTTCAGGCAATCTCGGCCACGCCGTCATCAAGACATCGGCGGTCAAGCCGGAGCGGCGCATCATCGAGGCGCCGGCCAAGGTGTTCGATAGCCAGCAAGGGCTGAACGAGGCGTTCAAGGCGGGGTCGCTGACCGGCGACTTCATCGCCGTCATTCGGTTCCAGGGTCCGAAGGCCAACGGCATGCCGGAATTGCACAGGCTGACCACCGTGCTCGGCATCCTGCAGGACCGCGGCCAGCATGTGGCGCTGGTCACCGACGGCCGCATGTCGGGCGCTTCAGGCAAGGTGCCGGCGGCGATCCACGTGACGCCGGAAGCGGCGGAGGACGGGCCGATCGCCAGGATCCATGACGGCGATATCATCAGGCTCGACGCCGAGGCCGGGACTCTCGAAGTGCTGGTGCCGGCCGGCGACTTTGCCCTGCGCCGGCCCGCCGACAGCGACCTCATAGGCAATGAATTCGGCTTCGGCCGCGAGCTTTTCGCCGGGTTCCGGCAGTTGGTGGGCCGCGCCGACCATGGCGCCAGCGCCTTCGGTACAGCGTGATCTTTTTTCGGCAATAAGGAAGAGCGGCTGACGACTGCTCTCCCCTGGATCTATTGAACCGTCAGTTCGGCTCGCGCGCCGGCCCTGACCGTTACCGTGCCTTCCTTCGAGCTGTTGTCCGATTTCTCCGAAACCACCGCGTAGTCACCGGCCGACAGGGTGGCTTCATACTTCTGGTCATAGGCGTAGCCGACCGACTTGCGGGTTCCGTCGATGTTCTTCCTGGCCTCGAATATCTCGATCTTCGAGGCCCCTGGCGCGGTTATCGTCAGCATGCCGGCGTTCATCGCGATCTTCAGATCCTGATGGTCGCCGACCTTGACGCTGAACGGCTGCTCGGCAACCGCAAGGTCGACCGTCGCGACCAGCACATAATCGTCGGGCGGCAGATCGAACTTGCTGTCCGGACCGTAGGCATAAGTCACCTCCCGCCTGGTTCCGTCGACGCTCTTTTTCGCCTGGAGCACCTTGAAGCCGACGCCCGAACCCTCGGCCTTGTCGCCGCCGGCAGCATAATAGGCGTTGGCGACGATACGCCCGACGCCGACGATGACGTCCTTGTCGATGACCCTGCCGGCGGCAAGCGGGATCGTCTCGGTAACCATGCCCTGGCCGATCGTGACGGTCACCTTCTGGTCGCCGGCCGGCAGCACGACTTTCGTGTCGCCGTAATAGGTCGGCGGGGTGTCGACGCCGGGATAGCCGACTACGACAGCCGCGCCGCCGTCAACGTCCGCTCCTTCGCTTGGCCTGGGGTGGATGACCAGCGTGCCGGCATTCAGGTTGAAGTGCGGCTTGGCGACCTGGCCAGGCTCGATCTTGATCTTCTGTTCGGCCCTGGCCTCGCCGGCGCGTGCGACGACGATATAGTCGCCCGGCTCAAGATTGCCCTTGTAGGCGCCATATTCAGTGGTGACGGGATCGCCGCGCGTGCCGTCGGAATTTGCCTTGTAGATCTCCCAGGCATTGCCGTCGGTGACGGGATCGCCACCCTCGGCAAGCACGACGGTGGGCACGAAATTGGACTCCGCCGGCTGCGCGGGCGCCGGCTGGGGAGCAGGCTGCGGGGCGGGAGCCGGTTCAGGGGCGGGCGGCGGAGGCGCGACGGTCTCGACGAGGGCGTCCTGCAATGCCTTTTCATCCGACGCTTCGATATATTTGCCGCCGGTGTTGTCGGCGAGGCAAGCGACCTGCTTGCCCTCGGCCGCCGTCAGGCCGAAGCCGACGACATTGACGGTGAAGTCGACGCCGGCAGCCTCCAGTTCCTTGCCGAGCGCACAGGGGTCGCCGTTGCATGTCTCGATGCCATCGGTGATGAGAACGACCGTCGCCTTGCCCTCGGTGTATTTCAACGCCTCCGCCGCTTGTTTGACGGCGGCGGTCAGCGGCGTTTTGCCCTGAAATTTCAGGCTGTCGGCCGCGGCTGAGATCGCACTGGCCGAGCCGGCCTGCGGTGGCACGATGAGTTCGATGTCGTCACAACTGGCCTTCTCGCGATGGCCATAGGCCATGAGGCCGATTTCCTCGTCGTCCGGGACCGATTGCAGTACGTTCCGCAGCGATTGACGGGCGATTTCGAGCTTGGGCTTGCCGTCGATCTGCGCCCACATCGAGCCGGAGGCATCAAGAACGATAATGACGCGATCGGCGGCGAAGCCGAACCCCGTCATCCACAGCAGCAGGGTCGCCGCCGCGGCGCTCCGCACAAATCCCACCATCGAATATTTCCCCATCAGTCGCCGCCGCTCGGCGCCGGAAAGCTATTTGACGCCGCGTCGCGACACAAGCCCGGCTGGAGCACGAAGCTGCGCCGCCGCTGTACAAACCCTCAATAGGTCGTGCGGCGTTCCTCGGAAGGCGGCCGGCCGAACTGCAGCCGATAGCTCTGGGCAAAATAGGAATGCGAGGTGAAGCCGGTGGCGATCGCCACGTCGAGGATCGGCATGTTGGTCTGGCGCAGCAGTTCGCGCGCCCGCTCGAGCCTAAGCCGCATATAGTAGCGCCCGGGCGTCACGCTGAGATGACGCAGGAACAGGCGCTCGACCTGGCGCACCGACAGGCCCGCCGACTTGGCAAGCTGCACCGCCGACAGCGGCTCGTCGAGATGGTCGGCCATCAGCTCGACGATGCGGCGGAGCTTCTCCGACTTGCCGGTCAGGTCGCGCTCCGGACCGACGCGCTGGCGGTCACCGGCCGAGCGGATGCGCTCATGCTGGAACTGGTTGGCGACGCCATTGGCGAGGCTCGAGCCGAAATCACCGCGCACGATCTCCAGCATCAGGTCGATGGAGGTGGTGCCGCCGGCGCAAGTGTAGCGCTTGCGGTCGATCTCGAAGACGTTGCCGGTGCAGTTGATATCCGGAAAGCGTTCGAGGAAACCGGCGCGGTTTTCCCAATGGATGGTGCAGCGATAGCCATCGAGCTGGCCTGCCTCGGCAAGCAGATAGGAGCCGACCGAAAGCGCGCCGAGCGCATTACCGCGCCGGCCCCAGCTGCGCAGCGCTGCCAGCACCTTGCTCTTGCCGGGAAATTCCGTCGTCAGCCCGACCGAGACGAACAGGATATCGACCGGCGGCAGATCGGCGACGGCGTAGTCGATCTTGAGCGGCAGGCCGTTGGACGCCATGACGGCATCGCCGTCGGCCGACACCGTCGTCCAGCCATAGAAATCGCGGCCGAGCAGCCGGTTCGCCGACCGGAACGTGTCGATTGCCGCGGCCAGCGAGAACATGGAGAACTTGTCGACCAGCAGAAACCCGAACTGCCGGCCGCCCTGAACGGGATCATTGGTGACCGGCCGTTCTAAGGGAACAGTGAGGTTCGGCAAGGACGCTGCTTTCTGGTCAGAAGGAAGGCCGTTTCAACCCGGCCGCGAGATAGGCGGAAGCTAGCGTGTTGGCCATCAGCATGGCAATGGTCATCGGTCCGACGCCGCCAGGCACCGGCGTGATGGCGCCGGCCGCCGTCGCCGCGTCGGCAAAGGCGACATCGCCGACGAGGCGGGTCTTGCCTTCACCCTTCTCAGGTGCGGCGATGCGGTTGATGCCGACGTCGATGACGGTTGCGCCAGGCTTGACCCAGTCGCCCCGGATCATTTCGGGCCGGCCAACGGCGGCAACCAGGATATCGGCGGTGCGGGCAAGCGCCGGCAGGTCCCTGGTGCGGCTGTGTGCGATGGTGACGGTGCAGTTGGCGGCAAGCAGAAGATTGGCCATCGGTTTGCCGACGATGTTCGAACGCCCGACGACGACCGCATTGAGGCCGGACAGGTCCTTGCCGCGCACCCGTTCGATCAGCAGCATCGAGCCGGCCGGCGTGCAAGGCACGAAGGCGGTCTCGAGCTCGCCGGTGCCGAGCTTGCCGACATTGATGAAGTGGAAGCCGTCGACATCCTTCTCCGGCGCTATGGTCTGGATGATCTTGCCGGCGTCGATATGGCCGGGAAGCGGAAGCTGCACCAGGATGCCGTTGATGGTCGGATCGGCATTGAGCTGGCCGATGATCTTCAAAAGGTCCGGCTCGGAGGTTTCGGCCGGCAGCGTGTGCTGAACCGAATGGAAGCCGCATTCCTTGGCGGTGCGGGATTTCGAGGCGACATAGACCTGGCTCGCCGGATCCTCGCCGACGATGACCACCGCGAGACCGGGCGGCTGCCCGCCGTTTTCCGCTAGTTCGGCGGTCAGTGTCTTGACCCGCCGCACCACGTCTTCGGCGACGCTTTTTCCGTCAATCAACTCAGCCATGAACCACCCTCGACGCCTATTGCTAAGCCTGCCGCATCCATGCGGCGTGCTCCAGATATGTTTTTATGCAGGTCGTTGCCCAGAACCATGCGCGGGCGGGCGGACATGCAGCGCGGCATTTTCACGAAAATCGAGCCGGGCAATCCCGTCAATGCGCCGTCCCATGCCGTTAACTCGAAACCGGCATGTTTTATTCGACGCTCAGAAATAGCGGCGATGCGTGCGGTTTTCGGTGAGCTCGCGAACCGCCTCGCGGAATTCGCGCAGGCTGGCGCGGATTTCCTCGATCTGGCTTTGCAGATCGGCGGCTTCCGAGGCCTGAATTGCGTCCCTCGACCAGGCCTGAGTATGGGCCGAATGCGGCGGCGTGGGTTGCTGTGGATACGGTGCCCGACCGGCATAGAGCGGCTGCGGGTAGAAGGCAGGCGACATGGCTGCGCTTGAATTTGTCGCGGTGGAAGTCTCACCCGACGTCATCTCCTCCGGCGCTCCGCCAGGCATGAGCCGGCTCAGCGCCGACAACACGGCACTGATCGGACCAGGACGTTTGGTGCGCGCGACCTCGACCGGCAGAGCGGGAGGCGGCGCTGCCGGGTATGCGGCGCGATCGGCGGAGCCGGCATCGGAGCCGCCAAGGGAGCCAGCGGGGTCGAAAAACCGATCGGCAGCTGTAGCCTCTTCCATCAGCATGGTGCCGGCCTTTGGCTCATCAGGATGGGGCTGGCTTATGCCGGCAGCTGCCAACAGGATCGGGCTGGCACGCGCTTCGCGGCGCGAGCGGGCCAGACGATGGCGTGTGGCAGCATCCTCGCGCCATGACGGGGCTGTACGGTCCTCCAGGGAAACCAGCGCTGCTTCGTCTTCGTCGCGCGCTGCCTCGACGAACGACAGCAGGGACTGCTCGTTCCTCCAGTGTTCACGATTATTCCTATAAGCCATGGTTTCTGAAGCTTCCCCCTCGGGCTGGGACGTCGCGACCGCCACTGGTTAAGCGATGCTAAACACGCATAGAAAATAAAAGGTTAATGTGATCGCCGCGCGCCTGCGCGACTACATGCGCATCCAACCGCACGGGTCCGGGTTTCCGCCTGATCACGGTCCCAACGGGGCTTCCCCGCCCTGCCGCGAACGGCTATGGGAAGCCATCTCTATGGGAGGCTTTCGATGACGATCAGGCTTGTTCTCGCCGGTTGCGGCAATATGGGCTCCGCCATGCTTTCGGGCTGGCTGAAAGCCGGCAAGCTCGCTCCGGCTGCGGTGTTCGTGGTCGAGCCCAATGCCGAGTTGCGCAAGCGTGCCGAAGCACTGGGCTGCTCTGCTGCCGCGGACGCCGGCGCCATCCCGGCGGACGCCGTGCCGGCCCTCGTCGTGATAGCGGTCAAGCCGCAGGTGATCCGCGACGTCACGGCTGGCTATATCCGCTTCAACGATGGCCGAACCACTTTCCTCAGCATCGCCGCCGGGACGCCGGTCGCTACGTTCGAAGGCATTCTCGGCGATCGCGCGCCGATCCTGCGCTGCATGCCCAACACGCCGGCGGCGATCGGCAAGGGCATGATGGTGGTGTTTTCCAACAGGCTGGTTTCCGAGGACACCAAACGCCTTGTCGCCGACCTGCTTTCGGCAAACGGGCAAGTGGCCGATATCGCCGACGAGGGCCTGATGGACGCGGTGACGGCGGTCTCCGGGTCGGGGCCGGCGTATATCTTCCACTTCATCGAGGCGCTGACCGTGGCCGCCGAGAAGGCCGGCCTGCCTGGCAAGATCGCGAAGCTCCTGGCCATGCAAACGGTCTACGGCGCCGCCTCGCTGGCCGCCGAAAGCGGCGAGGAGCCCGGCGTGCTTAGACAGCAGGTGACCAGCCCCAACGGCACCACGGCTGCCGCGCTTGCCGTGCTGATGGGCGAGGACCGTCTGACGCGCCTGCTCACGGAGGCGGTGGAAGCGGCGCGGCTGCGGTCGATCGAGCTGGGGAAGTAACAGCCGATTGCGGATTACGCGAGATCGGTATGCGAAAAGTCGTTGCCCTTGTAGAGCAGTGCGGAGCCATGACTTTTTGCGCAAGCGTAAGAAAGGCAGTCGGCTAAGTTGAGCTGGGCGGGATGTCCGCGCCCCTTTCCGTAATCTGAAAATGCATGGATCGCGAGCTTGGCATCGCTGGCGTCGATAGGCACAATTTCGATTTCAGCCTCGCGAAGAAACGCCTCTATCGCATCTCCGGCGACAACCGGCGGCACGGCAAGCATCGTCGAAAGCCGCATCGCCGCTTCAAGCACTACCAACGCCGAAGTCATTCTTGCGGGCGCTGCCTCGATGCGGTTGCTCCACTCGCCGGCATCCTCTTCGCCTGAAAGAATCGCGACAACCACGGAGGTGTCGACGAACATCAGGAATGGCCCCACATCTCATCGATCTCATCCTTCGTCATAGCCCGACCGTCTTGGCCTGCCTTGGCCTTGAAGTCGTTGGCAATGGCAGCAAGCCGCTCGGCCAAGGGAATGCGTCCGCTCTCCCGCTTCAACTCGGATTCAAGCGCTTCGATGACCGCTTCCGTCATCGAAATCTTGCGTTTGGCAGCAAGCTCTCGCGCCAGTTCGCGTGCGCGCGGATCCCTGATCTGAAGATTCATGTAATCGCCTCCGCCTTCATCGTCACTACAATATAGAGAATTCGTCATGACAACGCCAGTGCTCGGCCGGAGGCGATTGCGACGGCTCACCGGTCGAGAGCCTTACGCTCCATACAGCATCCCGTCCTGCAGCCGGCGCAAGGCGAACAGCCTGGTCGTCGGGTCGGGCGCGGCATTGTCGGCGGTGAGCAATTCGCCTTTCCGCACCTGTTTCAGCACCTTGCCGCCTTCGAGCAGGCCGACGGGCACGGCGCGATGGGCGCGGGCTTCTTCGACGGTCATGGCCCAGGAGCGGTAGCAGGTCTCGCCGATCGCATCGAACGTCTCGCCCGTCGCCAGATCGCGCTTGGCCACGGCGCAGACCTCGGCCACCGGCCGTGGCAGCGGCACCATGTCGGGCTTGCCATAAAGCGCGATGCGAGCGGCCGTCAGCGGCACTTCCAGCGAGGTCAGATGGTAGGGCCTGAAGAAGCTGTAATAGGGGCCGTGGCCGATATGCAGATCGTCCATGCGCTCGATGATACGCGGATGCGTCGCCTCGACGACTACGAAGACGCCGGGCGCCACGCCCTTGCCGACGGTGTAGTCGACGACGCCCTTCTTCGACAGGATGCCGCCCTGCTCGCGCGGGATCAGCACCTTGACCAGCTCGTCGCGATCGGCCTTGGGGCCGTGCATGCCGGGAACGTCGGGCACCAGCCCGGTGGCGTTGGCAATGGCGCACATCTCGACCATGGTTTTCGAGCCGTCGACGAACTCGACCAGCATGCGCGGATTCATGTTGCGGCGTAGCGCTTCCTCGCGATAGTCGTCGGGAACGGCGTCGTGGTTGAGCGGGTTGTTCTTGCCCTTGCCGGCGGAAACGATGGTGTAGCCGAGCGCCGAAGCGAACTCGATCAGCTCCATGCAGCTCGACGGCTCGTCGCCGGCGCCGACCGAATAGACGACGCCGAGCCGGTCGGCCTGCTGCTTCAGATAGCAGCCGATAGTGACGTCGGCCTCGACATTCATCATCACCAGATGCTTGCCGTGCTGCATCGCCATCAGGTCGAAATCGGCGGCGACGCCGGGCTTGCCGGTAGCATCGATGACGACATCGATAAGCGGATTGGTGACCAGCATTTCGTTCGAGGTGATGGCGATCTTGCCGCTTTCGATCACCTGGCTGAGCTTCGACGGCGTATCGGCCTCCCGTGCCATCGCCTCGTCGCCATAGGCGATGCGGATGGCATCACGCGCCGTATGCGGGCGGCGCGTCGAGATCGCGCAAACCGAAATGCCCGGCATCAGCATGCCTTGCGTCACCAGGTCGGTTCCCATCTCGCCGGAACCGATGACGCCGATGCGCACCGGGCGGCCTTGTGCGGCGCGCTTGGCAAGATCGCGGGCAAGCCCGGTCAAGGCGACATTGGTCATGCGATAGCGTCCATTGCTTTAAGTCTTTGTTTTGTGCATGTCGCTGTCCCAAAACCGCGGCACACTTGGGCAACATGCATCAGGACGCGGGAATAGCAGGGAACGGTAACGGTTTGCCAACGAAACCGGCCGCCGGCGGTGTTTTCTTGCGCTTGGCCCCAAAATCGGATTGCTTTCTGTGAAGACAATGCACCCGGCCAAAGTGTTACCGACGGTCCTGTGGGCCCAACGTCCGCGTTCTCAGATTTAGAAAATGCCTCTCAGGGCACAACCGGCGAACGGGTGCAGCAGAACCGCTAAGCGCCGTTTGAATGGATCACAGCCAAGAAATGGACGGAAATTCTTAGTTATTCCTTTATGCATCCCGGCTTAAATGAGGAATGGACTGGCGTGCCCGTATCTTCAGGCGTTTTTTCTGCATGCGACGAATCGGCAAGAGTGGCAACGTTGCCACTATTTTTGCCCTGTCGTTGCCGATCGTCGTCGGCGGCGCGGGTCTCGGCGTTGAGACTTCCTACTGGTATTACAGCGGCCTGAAGCTACAAGCGGTGGCGGATGCGGCAGCCTATGCTGGCGCTTTGGAAAAGGTTTCAGGATCCGACAAACCAACGATAGTCTCCGCCGCGACATTGTCTGCGACAACGAATGGCTGGGACCCGTCGACAGGCACAATCGAAATCTTCACGCCCCCGTCCTCCGGCCCGAATGTGGCCCAGAAGGCTGTCGAGGTCATCGTTCATCAGACCCTCGATCGGTTTTTTACATCGATATTCACGCAAAATGCGGTCGGCGCACAGGCAAGAGCGGTGGCTCTTATCACCGACGCCTCAAAGGCCTGCGCTCTAGCTC